>CAZUSV010000238.1:0-7749 GCA_964622645.1 uncultured Anaerolineales bacterium | reverse complement strand
ATTGGATGATACGGAATAAATCTTTGGCAACCGCACCCACCCCCTGCCCGTCGGATATCTGCCACTACGCGGGCCACTTCCACCTATCCCGGCCCATTGCGGCCGAATTCGTGGATGTTATTGATCCCACATACCGCTACGGCAGCACCCAAGGCGGTGAGCGGGAAACCCATCACGGGGTGGAGTTCGTCAATTCACAGGGTACGCCTGTGTTGGCCGCCGCCAATGGCCTGGTGGTTGTCGCCGGGGATGATTATCAAAACCCCTACGCCAATCTCCCTGGCTTCTATGGCAATGTGGTGATCATCGAGCATCAACTTCCCGGTTTGGAGGGGCCTGTTTATACGCTCTACGCCCACCTATTCGAAGTGCAAGCTGAAGTGGATCAACAAGTTCGAGCCGGAGATCAGATCGGGTTAGTGGGGTTCACCGGTTGGGCTGTGGGGGAGCACCTGCATTTCGAGGTGCGCTACGGCGAGAACAGCTACCGCAAGACCCGCAATCCCGAACTGTGGTTGCAACCCCACTATGATGAAAATGGCCAACCCCATGGCACCATCGCTGGGCAGATCCTGGATGAATTCGGTTCCCCTATTCCCCTCATTTCTATCAGCATAGAGCAACGCGCAACCGATGGTGATGAAACGCTAACTACATACTATATAGAAAGCTACGCCGATTGGACGGTCAATGGTGACAACAGATGGAATGAAAACTTTGCCTTAGGCGACCTGCCGGCAGGAAAGTATCGAGTCAGCTTTGTGGCGCGTGGCTTGCAAGTATACGAAATCGAGGTGCTGCCTGGGCAGGTCACGATGATCGTCTTTGATGCACGCGAGTTGGGGGAGTGAGAGTGCAAGGGAGAACGGGATGCCGGAGGCAGGTGTATGGGAGAACTTTTGGCATCATCGTAAACTTGGTATTGCTTTCAGCATGTGTTCGCAACGCGCCCGCTCCCTGGCTCCCCAGCTCCCATTCTCTCGCGCCCCCCAGCTCCCTGAGCACAAATACGCCTTTTCAACCCATCCAGTGGACCGTCGTCCCTACAACCCCACCAACGCCCATTCCACCTACCGCGACGTCCACTCCCACCCCCTCTCCTTACAGCATCTGGCTGGCTCCATATCTGGCTGAAACACTGGGCAATCAGATCACACTGCCCGATGAATGGGGGTTCACTTCCGAACCGGGAAGCGCTGCGCTGCAGATCATGGTTGGGGACGAGATTCGCGTGGGGCAATGGGTGTATGCGTTGGTGGCGCCCTTTCCAACGATAACAGACGGAGTCTCATCCGGAGATTTACTCAACGCCTGGAAAGGAGAATCGGACGACCTTTTGGGTGGGGAGGCGCTTTTGATGACAGAATCAACCCTGGAGGCAATTTCTGCATTTTGGGGAGAACCAGCCCCAGGGTCAGTGCGAACATCCCCGGCCTCGGATCTGTTGGACAGAGCCTGGGAGACGCGCCCATCCCTGGCCATCATCCCTTTCGAGCAACTACAGCCCCGCTGGAAAGCTCTCGAAGTTGATGGCATCTCACCCATCCACAAAAACTTCGACATCGACGATTACGAACTGGCCATGCCCATTTCTATAAGCGGTGATCCGCCGCCAGGGCTGTTGATCCCCGAGAGCAATCACCATGCAGACAAACTAACCACCCTGGCAATGACCGGCGTGACTGCCTTAGTACGGGCGACGGCCTTCACCATGGAACGCCAGGGGGTGACCTACCCGGCCCAGGATGTCGCGCACTGGTTGGCGAGCGCCGACATCACCCACATCAGCAACGAAGTGCCTTTTGCAGAAGATTGCCCCTACCCAGACCCCGTACAGGAGAGCATGCGCTTTTGCAGCCGCGACAAATATATCGGCCTGTTGCAAGAAGTGGGAACCGATATCGTCGAGCTCACAGGAGATCATTTTGGCGATTGGGGCGCTCAGGCCATGCTGCACACTCTGGAATTATACGAACAGCAAGGCTGGCAGACTTACGGCGGCGGAGCCAATTTTCAAGAGGGCCAGCAGGCCAAAATCATCGAGCACAACGGAAATCGCCTAGCCTTTATGGGCTGCAATGCCAAAGGAGGCGGTTACGCTGGGGCCAGCCAGTCGAACCCGGGCGCAGTGGCCTGCGATTTCAACTGGATGGCTGGCGAAGTCGAGCGCCTGCGGGACCAAGGGATACTGCCCATCGTAACCTTCCAACACTTTGAATACTACACCTTCGCCGCCCAGGGCAACCAACAACGCGATGCCCAACGCATGACGTCGGAGGGTGCGGTCATCGTCAGCGGCAGCCAGGCGCACCATCCACAGGCGCTCGAGTTCTCGAATGGGGGGTTGATCCATCACGGCCTGGGGAACCTTTTTTTCGATCAATATGGGGTCAGTAGCGGTACGCGCCAGGCTTTCATCGATCGGCATGTCTTCTACGATGGACGGCATATCAGCACCGAACTGCTCACAATTATGTTCATCGACTATGCTCGCCCGAGGCCGATGACCCCTGAAGAGCGAACATTATTGCTCGAGGCTGTTTTTACTGCTAGCGGTTGGTAAGGGATGAAGGTGACAGTCACTTCTCCCCAAAGTGACTGTCACCTTCACACACCATCCCCTGTCCTAAACAATTCTCCACCTAAAGTCTTAAGCCAATTTAACCCTGCAGCCCGATGTGTTTTTGGGTGGAAATCTCTAAAATGTAGCCAAATCTGGTCATACATTTTGGAGGTAGTCATGCGCACAAAATCATATATCCAAATTCGAACCTTGCTCATTCTGACAATTTTGTTCTTCGTGATTGGATTTGTCGCACAAATCAACACGGATGAGCAAAACCAGACTGTCTTGTCAAACCATTATCGTTATAGTGAAGACGATGACGATTACCCAGAATTTGGTATTACAGGGAAAACTGAAGCCACAGTTGGGGCGCAGCCCTGGATGGTCGCCCTGGTCGATGAAGGTGTAGACGCCTATGACGGCACTTTCTGCGGCGGAACCTTAATCACCCCTGAATGGGCGCTGACCGCGGCGCATTGTATCGAGGATATGCGCGCCGCTGAGGTTGAGGTAATCGTCGGGCGTCACCAACTGAGCAGCGGCAAGGGTGAGCGTCTCGATGTAACGCACCTGATCATGCACCCAGAGTACAGTGATTTTCATGATATCGCCTTGATCCATCTGGCAGCGCCGGCTACCGCAGGGCAGCCAATCCCCTTGGTGACAAATGCCACTGAATATTTGGACGATGCTGCCACGGTAGCCCGGGTGACAGGCTGGGGTATGATCCCGGAAAAAGGGGAAGAATTCTATCCCGACAACTTGCACGGCGTAAATGTACCGATCACCACCGATGCGCAATGCAAAGCTACCTACGGCCGGGATGTTGACAATACGGTCATCTGCGCCGGATTGGAAAGCGGTGGCGCGGACGCCTGCGATGGCGACAGCGGCGGGCCGCTGGTTGTCCCCCATGGCAATGCCTGGGCAGTAGCCGGTGTGACCAGTTGGGGTGATGGCTGCGGCTTACCCGGTAGCTACGGGGTTTACACGCGGGTGGCCAGCTATGCATCCTGGATCAATGGCTATCTCAGCGGGGAAACGCCCTTGCCTGAGCAAGACAGCTATCCCATCAGTTATAGCGAGGGGGAGTGGGACGAGGAAGACGAATGGCATGAAGCTTACTACGCAGATGAAGAGTTGATCTCCTCGGAAGAAACAGATCAAGGTTTTGTAGATATCTACTCCCTAGGGCAGTATGATGATGAAATGGCCGCCTTCCTCGAAGAGATCGCCAAAGAATATGCCGATGAGATCATTGATCTGGGTGAAATCGAACTGCTGATCGAAGATTGGAGTGATCAAGAAGGCGCATACTTCGTAGGGACAATGATAGTAGAAGATGAAGTCATCGAGATCTCTAGCGATATTAGCATCCAGGCTGTCGTCGAAGCTGCTAGAAAGTACCTTCCCTGACATCATAGTATTGTAACCGTGAAACGGATCGATCGAAATAAGTTGAGCCGCAAGAAGAAAGGTTGAAAGTAGTCAGTTCAGTAAAAATCGTTTAGAGAAAATCATTATCTCAGTCATTCGAGATGTACATTAATAGGTAACTCAAAAAAGGAGTATGAAAATGGAAAAGAAAAGACCGAACGCTATCACAATCATTTGTCTGATTGGCTTCCTAGGAGCTGCTATCTCAGTTCCGGTCATATTTTCAGAAGTAGCGGCAATGATTGGAGCATGGTATCCCCCTTACGTCGCATTTAGCGTAATTGTCAGTTTTGCGAGTATGGTTGGCTTATGGCTGATGAAGAAATGGTCAGTAATCGTATATACTGCCCTGTTTGTTTTGAATCAAATAGTTCTGCTTGTTATGGGATTATGGAGTGTGGGAGCGCTCGTTATTCCTGCAATCGTAATTGCAATCGGATTCGCAAATTATTCTAAGATGGACTAGAAACCCAAATAGGTGATGAGATAATGATTTTTGTTTCAGATTGAAGAAGGGCGTGTTTCATTTCGAACCACAATAATTGGTAAAAAGCCCATTATAGGGGGGTGCTGCGCACCCCTCTATATTTTTCCCCTAACACCTTATTATTTCCAGGAATCGAGGTGGAACCCTCCAGAAATAGGGGTGAACGGGGTGCTCCGCACCCCGTTCACCCCTATTTCTGGAGGATTGCCCCGGAATTCCTAGAGACCTAAACAGACCCCAAAAAAGTCATGGTAAACTTGCCCCATTCTTTCCGAAGACGAAACAGAAACCCGGTTTCTTGCATCGCCAAGATCGCATCAGATTCCAGAATATGCCAATTTGCAGTGTTCCGGGATTTCCTGAGTAGAAACCGGGTTTCTTGATAACTCAAGGAGACTATAATGGGCTTAAAACCTGACCACTGGATCCGCAAAATGGTCAAAGAACATGGCATGATCGAACCCTTTGCCGAGAACCAGGTCCGCAATGGGGTGATCTCGTATGGAGTTTCTTCTTATGGGTACGATGTCCGGGTAACAAATGAGTATAAAATCTTCACCAATGTGTATTCTGCTACAGTTGACCCCAAAAACTTTGCCACAACTTCGATGGTCGATTTCGAAGGCGATGTGTGTATCATTCCCCCCAACTCGTTCGCGTTGGCGCGCACTGTAGAATATTTCCGCATCCCACGGAGTGTCCTAACAGTATGTCTTGGTAAAAGCACCTATGCCCGCTGCGGGATCATCGTCAATGTGACACCCTTCGAGCCTGAGTGGGAAGGCTATGTAACCTTAGAGATTTCCAATACCACCCCGCTACCCGCGAAAATCTATTCCAATGAAGGTATCGCCCAGGTGCTATTCTTCGAGGCCGATGAAGAATGTGAGACATCCTACGCCGACAAGAAGGGAAAATACCAAAAACAGCAATCGATTGTGCTGCCAAAACTCTAAGTTACCAGACCATCTCACCTTACAAAGAGTTTCGTACCAAAATTTACCGCGGAGCACGCGAAGATCGCAGAGATTTTCTGATTCTCTGCGAACTCTGTGATCTCTGCAGTAACTATTCTGTAGACGGGTTCGTAAGGCAATTCACCAATCCATCTCAAAGCGCTTGATGGTGATACCGCGCTTTTCGAGTTCAGCAAGCAACACTTCAGAGGGGACATCATTTCCAGGCTCTATCAGGCCGCGTTTTTGAATATCGCCCCGCAGGATCATCTGCGCACCAATGCTGGCCGTGTAACCCACCGTTCGCTGCATGGCCAGTAAACCGGTCTCCAAATCTCGCCAATCTACCATCTGATAGATGATCCTCTTGCGCTTTCCATCTTTGATGCCGCGCACATCGATGCGGATGGCAGCAATATCGCGCTCATCTGGCTGATATTGAAGTTGCGGAGACAGTAAATCATGCAGGAATTGTCGGGGAGAGACTTTTGCGTCCCCAACATGGATAGGCTGCTCCTGAAGGAATCCCAGTTCAAAGATTTTCTGCCAAAACTCAGCATGCCCAGGCCAACGCAGGGTATATCGGCCTGTAGTTCGGGTTGATTCTTTGATCCCCAGGATGTCCAAATATTTGACTGCATCGCCGTTGTAATAGGCTTCCATGAGGCCAACATCTTCGATATCAACATGGTGCAGATATTCTTCGTCGAACATCTGGCTGGGAGTCAGTTCGATCACCTGCCCATCTTTGAGCATGCGCGCCGGACGCTGGTATGCGCTCAATACCCCCGCAAATGTCCAGGAGATTTTGTACTTCAGGGGGTTGTTCGCAGCCTTGGGTTCAGGAACACCCGTCCCGTAGGCATGCAGCTCCTGCACTTCGTCTAGCTCTTTGATGGCGCGTCCCGCCAAAACCAGGTCAATTCCTGGGTCGAGGCCAAACTCAGGCAGCAGGGTCACGCTTTTGGATGCAGCTTCCACCCCCAACTCGGCATACTCCGGCATGGTGTATGAGGTTTCGACAAAATGGACCCCCCTGGCAACTGCCAATCTGGCCATCCCCAGCCGAAAATCTTTCGGCAAGAGCGTGATGACCGCATCCATCCCTGCCATAAGCTTGGATACCTGATCCAGATTGCGCACATCGAGTTGAAGCGTGGTCACCTTGTCCGTATCTAATTTGCTCACATACGTGTTCAAATCCTGATCATTGACATCTGCGGCTGTGACATGCGCAACAGCTGGGCTGTTTACCAAATCGTGCAGGGCGGCTTTGCCTTGAAGACCTGTACCAAGAAGTAGAATTTTCATAGTATCCTTTCATAACAACTCGATTCGCTATTTTGCGAGTTTAGAAGCAAGCTAGCCTTCCCCTAAATCTGAACATTACCACGGAATTCCTTGAGACTCTTTATGGGGGTCTCCAGGAATCGCCGGGGTAGCTCCCTGATTTGGGGGTATGCGGCGTGCTCCGCACGCCGCATACCCCCAAATCAGGACATTACCACGGGAGTTCCTAGAAAACCTTTATGGGAGTCCCCAGTGAACTGTATTTTTATGCTATACTGTGTACTGTCCTGTCTATGAGAATCAGGAAAATGGGAATATCGTAACAATAATGTCTTTCATTTGGGATTCTACCAGCGAAATTATAAAGATTTCAAAAAAATCGCAAATTTGCCCTTTTTCTCTTGATATTTCCTGGGTATTTCCTGTATAATGGGCAGACGCGTTATTTTTACGCATATAGATATTCCCAAACTAGTCAACAGAATAAGTGTTTTCTGTGAGCGATGAGGAGGTGCAGCGATACAAATCCCCCCTAATATATCCCCACAATCTATATCCATTTACCCATTTTTATTAATTACCAAAGGAGAAGTAAGAAATGTCGAAAAGATTACTATTGATTGTAGCTCTACTTGCGATCTTGATCCTAGGTGTGGTTCTTCCCACAACGGCCCAAGAAGCCGACCTTGGTGACACCCTTGGTGCAGTCCAAGACGCCGGTATATTGAACTGTGGCGTCAGCGGTACCCTGCTGGCCTTCAGCTATGTCGATGATGCTGGCGAAATGCAAGGCTTTGACGCCGACTACTGCCGCGCCGTTGCTGCGGCCGCCTTGGGTGACGCCGAAGCGGTAGAATTCCGCTCCAGCAATGCCAGTGAGCGCTTCCCCATTCTTCAGAGTGGTGAAATCGATGTCTTGATCCGCAACACCACCTGGACCATCAGCCGTGACACATCCTTGGGCTTCAACTTCGCCCCCACCACCTACTACGATGGTCAGGGTATGTTGGTCC
>CAZUSV010000237.1:0-7787 GCA_964622645.1 uncultured Anaerolineales bacterium | reverse complement strand
CGCCAGCAGACCCGGCTGTGGGAAGTCCACAATGTCCGGGGGATCGCCAGCTTCCACGCGGATGCCAATCGAGGCCTCGAATTCCTTCGAGCCTTCGTACTGAACGTCGATGCCGGTGGCTTCTTCGAAGGCCGCTACTGAGTTGTCGAACTTGACAGCGTCTTCATCGGTGAAGGGTCCCGTCATGGTCACAACCGTGCCATCGAACTCGCCCGCCATGGCGCGCTCGTAGTACGTGCCCTCGGGCATCGCTTCCTCGGGAGCCGCCTCTTCTGGGGCAGCTTCTTCGGGTGCTTCTTCAGGCGCTGCCGGTTGGCAGGCGGCCAAAAGCATCGAAGAAACGATCAGTAAGGTGGCAAAAATCCAAGCTAATTTTTTGAGTTTCATCTATTCCTCCTTAGGGAATATACATGAATGGATAGGATATTGGGTACATATGGGTTTTTATTTTTTGTTCGATCGGCATCCTCCTTTCATAAATATAGAGCAGAACCTACCATGGACAACATTCACTGCCAAATACTTTTTTTTTCGATGCAAATATCATATTGCCCACTGAAAAGATCTCAGTCATTGTACTTAATCCTAAAAAGCTTGTCAAACAGTCCTGGCATGTTTTGTTTTATGTATTCGAGCATCGAACCTCAATTTATCGTCAATTACTTGATCTTGATCCCTATTATTACAGCTCCAAGTCCTAGAAAGATTAGCTCAGGCCGGTCGGCCGGAGGCCCGCCTGTGGCGTGACCGCGCCGGCCCGGTCGAGAGACCGTCCTTAGCAAGCTTTAAAAGTTCTAGAAAACACCAACCTTCCACTGTAATACTAAGAGCGGGCTTGCAGAGCCTCATTCAACTTATCCAGCCCTTGTTTGATCATGCTCTTACTTACGGTATCGAATAGACGCTGTCCAACACTGGCTACTCTACCACCAATCTGCACTTCGCCACTATATTTCATCAAAGTTGTGCCATCACCCTGATCGACGAGTTCGACATCTCCAGACCCTTTCAAGAAGCCAACTTTCCCAGTACCTTCAACGGTAAGTGTGTAACCCTCTGGAGGCACTTCGTTGGATACACTTAGCTTTCCTCCAAAGGTGCCCGCAACTGGCCCAATACGGACTTGCATCAGGCCCTCATATTCATTCTCGCCAACCTGGTCGAATTTCTGAGTTCCGGGCAGCGCGGTCGAAAGCACTTCGGGATCGCGCACGATCTCCCAAACCGCCTCACGAGTGCCAGAAAAGGTGTACTCACCTTCGATTTTCATCCTCACTACTCCTTCTTGTGCAACAATTCATACAACCGGTTGGGGCTGAGAGGTGTCTCGAGAATCTCCAGATCGAATTCACTCAAGGCGTCTTCAAGTGCTTGTGCAAAACAGGCCGGCACAGGAATGGCGCCAGCTTCTCCAACACCCTTCGTACCCAACTCGCTCAGGGGTGAGCGTGTCTCCGTATGCCCCACTTCAATACGAGCAGGCATTTCCATTGAAGACGGGATCAAATAATCAGCCAATGAAGCATTGAGCAATTGACCGCCTTCATCGAAATGCAGTTTCTCATAATATGCATTGCCAATGCCCATCGATACGCCGCCATGAACCTGACCTTCGACGATCAGTGGGTTCAACATTCTGCCACAATCCTCGACTGTGACGTATTTCTTGAACTCGATCATCATGGTTTCAGGATCAACCTCGATGATGATGGCATGAGTCCCGAACGCCGTGGCACCATACTGGGGGCCAAAATAATCCGTAGCCTCCAGACCAGGCTCTGTGCCCGGTTCGACAGCACCACGCAAGGGGTTGGCCATAGCCGCCAACTCCCCCAGACTGATCGACATACGCGGGACATCAGCTACACGCACAATCCCGTCTTCGATCTCAAGCTCTTCTTCAGGAGCATCCAATACTTTGCTGGCCATCTTGAGCACTTTCTTGCGCACACCAGAGGATGCTGCAAAGACAGCATTGCCAGCCACAACCGCGCCGCGACTGGCAAAGGTACCTGTGCCCCAATGGAACTCGGCCGTATCACCCGTGACGATGCGCACATCGGTGACATCGACACCTAATTGCTCTGCGACGATCTGCGCAAAAGAAGTGAAGTGCCCCTGACCTTGCGTACCGATTCCGGTGGCCAGGTTGACTTTGCCGCTGGGTTCGATCTGCACCCGCGCGCCTTCATAAGGGCCAACCCCCGTAGTTTCGATGAACGGCGTAATACCAATACCCACATATTTGCCCTCGGCTCGCAAACGAGGTTGCTCCTTTGCAATGAAATCCCGGTACCCGATCATCTCAATGGCTTTTTCATAAGTGGGTAGATAATTACCGCTATCTAACACCAGCTCGGCAAAAGCTTGATCGATGATCGTATGGCTGTAAGGGAAGGCATCAGGCGGAATCAGGTTCTTCTTGCGAATCTCGATTGGATCCATACCTAGCTCTTTGGCGGCAGCATCCATCATGCGCTCGATGACGTAGACACCCTGGGGCCGACCAGCACCCCGAACCGGCGTACAAATGGTCTTATTTGTGAAGACTACCCGCAGATCAGAGCTGAAATTTTCGATCACATAAGGACCCATAACATGGCTCTGAGTGTTGAGCGGGATGGTCAGGCCATAGGGATCAAAAGCTCCGGTATCATGCAGGAAATCGTCTTTCAACCCCAGGATTTTTCCATCTTTAGTAAAAGCCATCTCTACGTTGTGGACCTGGCCGCGTTCCTGCGTGGTCGCATAGAAGTTCTCCCGACGATCTTCGATCCACTTGATGGGCCGGTTGAGCTGCATCGACAACCAGGGGATGAGCATTTCCTCGGGGTAGAACATCATGATCTTCGGACCGAACCCACCCCCAACGTAAGGAGCGATCACCCGCACCTGATTTTCAGATAACCCTAACCGGGCCGCGGTGCCATTGCGGATGGGAATCGGCGCCTGCGTGGTGTCCCACATGGTCAAGTGTTGGCTCCTGTTGTCCCAATGGGCAACGATACCGCGATTCTCCATGGCCGCGGCTGCGCCGCGGTCGATATAGATTTTCTTCTTGATGACCACATCCGCCCTGGCTTTAGCAGCTTCGTAATCCCCTTTCTCTTGGTAAAGGTGCGCTGCCAAGTTGGATTCTAAATCATCATGCACCAAGGGGCTATCGGGCTCGAGGCCCTTTTCGATATCCACAACGACTGGAAGGGGTTCATACTCAACCCAGATCTCTTCGGCAGCATCTTCGGCAATATAGCGGCTCTCGGCGACAACCACAGCAATGGTCTCCCCGGCATGACGAACTTTGTCCTTCACCAGAGGCGCTTGCCGTCTTGAATGGAAGGTCACATCTTCAACGGTAGGCGGGGGCGATACCAGGGGTGGACCTGGCTCCCAATCATCACCCATCTCTTCAGCGGTGTAAACCGCCACCACACCCGGCATCTCCCGGGCTGCTGCGGTATCGATACTGACGATCCTGGCATGGGCATAATCACTGCGCACAAAAGCCGCGTGCAGCATTCCAGGGATATCCACATCATCAACAAACAGTGCCTGGCCGGTTAGCAGCTGGGGATCTTCATTTCGTTTTACACGTTTTCCGATAAATTCTTTGGTCACGGCTTCACTCCTTAGGCACTCATCTTTTCCGCAGCGATTTTGACGGCATCGACAATGTGCTGATAGCCAGTGCAGCGGCATAAATTCCCTGAGATGGCCTCACGGATTTCACCTTCGGTGGGATCGGGGTTCTCTTCTAAGAAGGGGATCAGTGTGGTCAGGAAACCCGGGGTGCAGAAGCCGCATTGCAAACCATGCGCCTCCCGGAATGCTTCCTGGATGGGATGCAGATCGTCCATGGTTCCCATACCTTCGACGGTCAAGATCTCATGGCCATCAGCTTGGACGGCAAAGATCAGGCAAGAGCGGGCCGGATCGCCATCGAATAGCACCGTACAGGCCCCACAGACCCCATGCTCACAGCCGACATGTGTGCCGGTGAGTCCCAGATCATGGCGTAAGAAATCACTCAGCAATATTCGAGGCTCGACTGCCCGCTCATATAATGTACCATTGACGTTAACTTTTAAATTGTACAAATTACTCATCACGAATTCTCCTAACGCACAATACCCAATATCGAATATCCAGTATCTAAAATCCAATATCTATTATCAGGAATTAGTCATTCGATATTGGATATTGCCCGTTCGTGGGCTTCGGACAATGCCCGGCGAGTTAATACCTTGGCTAGATGGCGGCGAAATTCAGCCGTGGCGTGGATATCACTGCTGGGGTCGATCTCTTCAGCAGCAGCCTTTTCCGCCGCGACCCGGATGGCTTCGTCTGTCAGCTCCTGACCCTTAAGTAATTCGGCAGCCTGCTTCGCTTCCATAGGCCCATCTCCAGCGCTCAAGAAGACCATCCTGGCCTGATCACAGAGCCCCTTTTCACCCAGGGAGACAACGACAGCAACTCCAATCAAGCAGAAGTCATGCGGCCTGCGAGCGATCTCCATCAATGACCAACCCCCCCGCTCAGGAAATGGGGGCAAATTGATCTCGATTAATAATTCTTCGGGTTCTAATACAGATGTAAATAAGCCCAGGAAGAATTCATCCGCCGGAACCCAGCGCTCTCCTTTCTGGCTGAGGACTTTGAATTTCCCACCCAAGGCTACACTGACAGCCACAAGCTCGGCAGACGGGTCTGCATGAGCCAGGCTGCCTCCAAAAGTACCGCGGCTGCGGATTTGTGTAGTGGCGATCTTGGGCATCGTCTCGTATATCAATGGAGCCCGCTCGGCAACCAGGGTATCTTTTTCGACGATCTGATGGCGAGTCATCGCGCCAACCGAAAGGCCGCCATCGTCTTCTGAACGAATAAATGACAAATCGGGGATCTTGTTCAGATCAACCAGCACAGAGGGCATCGCCAGACGGAAATTCATCATCGGGATCAGACTCTGCCCGCCAGCCAGAGGTTTGGCATCGTAGCCATGCTCTGCCAAGTGCGTCAAGGCCTCTTCCACCGTGGTAGGTGCGTAATACTCAAAGGGTGGTGGCTTCATAGAATTTCAACTCCTTCTCGATAAAACTCATACAGCATTGCTCGGCCTCGGACCAGACTTACCCGAAAAAAGGGTGTGCGCACGCAAAGCGGCTGCGCCCCTGCGCACACCCTTTTTTCGGGAGATTCTCTGTCTGGCTGAGGAATTACCAAATATCTATATCATACTCCAAAATCAAAACGTTTTGGATAAATATTCCATCAAATTTTCAGGCGTTGGATAAAGGCCCTCAAGGATGTCGACGGCCTGTCAAGCAGCCACTCGAGCACATTGGTATTGCCCGCGAATCCATACTCCTGGTAATACGCAAACATCCTCAGCAGCATATCGATCTGGAATTCTCCCAAACCCGCTGCGCGCGCATTCTGCTCCCATTCATCTAGTTGGATTTGCTGCACTGAAACCGGGCGTTCTAACTCATCGCTCAATATCTCAGCAATCGCAGTTGGGCTGATCGCCTGGGTGCCAACCAACTCGTAGGTCGCACCAAAATGTTTGCAACTCGAGAGAACCTTAGCTGCCACCTCGGCGACATCCTGCAAATCAACCAGGCAGGTTTGGGTCTCCGCCGAATACGGTACAGGATAGATACCTTCTTCGAGGATGCTCTGCCAATGCGCCAGGATGTTCTGCATATAGGCCGTAGGCTGTAAGATCGTAAAGGGCAAACCAGACTCGATCAGCAATTCTTCCAAACGCAGCTTATGCCAGTGGTGGGGCATATACTCGGTTTGTGGGTGCAGCACGGAGTGGTAAACGAAGTGCTCGACACTGAATGCCTTGGCCGCATCGATGACGAAGCGGCCAATCATGATCTCATCGGGGCTCATATTAGGGCAGATATGGTAGATCGCCCGAACCCCACGCACAATGCGCTCTATGGTCAAGCGGTCGATCAGATCGCCGACGATGATTTCGGCTGCTCCCAACGCCTTTATGGCTGGTACTTGTTCATCACGGTAAACCAACGCCCGAACAGGCTCATCCAATGATGCCAACGCCTGGATGATTGCTCTACCAGTTTTGCCCGCCGCGCCTGTTACAAGGATCACAGTTGACCAAAATCCCTTTCCACGAAGGGCACTAAGGATTTCACGAAGAATACAAAGGTATTCATTTTATTCTTCGTGCTCTTCGTGTTTCCCTTCGTGATCTTCGTGGTAAAAAAATCTGATCTCTTTGAAATCTTATTACCAACCAATACTTTTTTCTTAACTTTCTTTGAAAGCCACGAAGCGCGCCCAGCAAGAGGCCAGCTCCATGCCTTTCTGGATGAAACAGCCAATGAAGTAACGGCCGCTTTCCATACCCATGAGTTCATTGCCCAAGTTTTCTGCGTGGATGATGCCCTTGGGGAACAGGTTCAGGTGCATATCCTGGTAATATTTCTCATAAGGGTAAATGGTATCCCAATCGTCACCATACTGCTCGATCAATTTTTGGTTGGCCTCTTCGAAGGTCTTGGGATGCCAGAGGCGCTGGATGGTGTTCATGGGATGTTCCATGGCCACGCAATCGACAGCCAACCATTTGATCCGCTGCGCGATACACCAATCGCCAAAATCAGGCGAGGGGCCTGGGTGGCGGATCATATAGCGGAACTCATCCGAATCGGGGCTGTTCCAACCGTATTTGCCATAGCCGGTCTTGATGACCAGGATATCGCCCTCACGAACATCGACCACCTTTTCGACCATCTCCGGGGTGTAGACACTGGTGTCGCTGACGAACTCAGAGATATCGGCCACCGCGCCAGGGCCTAACCATTTCTCGAAAGCCTCCTCGCCAATGGTCTTCCCAGCCGCGTGGAAGTGCTTCTCGCCGTCCATATGGGTTGCCAGATGGAAGCTGGCCTTACAATGGGCATTATTGCGCCCCAGGCCAAAGTACTGGCCGCCGACGCGCTTGGTGTAGTTGACGCTCAAAGGGATGTAGTTGGCCCATTGGGGAGTCTGCACGCTGAAGGGCAGGGTCATGTCCAACATTTCGGCATCCAGCATGAAGTCGAAGAATTCGGCTTCGCTTATGCCGTCAGGGGCTTGCAGGGCCACCACCCGGCTCCAGGAGGATTCGACCTCCATAAAAGGGATCGGTTGCACCATGATCCAGGCGCGCTGGTTGCTCAACTCCTTGATCTGCCCACCCAGGGATTCGGCCAGCAGCAGCCCCGCTTTGGGTATCGTGATATGTGAAAGCTTGTGATACTCATCTGGCGGGAAGAGTTCATCCCAGGTCATCCCCTGGGTTTCTTTGAGCCTGGCCTCGGCCTTCTCGAACTCACGCGCATGCATATAACGCAGGTTGGTGTTCATGGGGTGCTCGGCGCAGCCGCAGTCCACACCGATCAACTTCAACTCCATCTCCAACGCCCAGGGGAAGAACTCCGGAGAGGGCCCCGGATGACGCAGATAATAGCCAAACTCTTTGTTCTCGATGCCGCCCTGGCAATCGGGGTTGGGGATATCAGGCTGGTCCCAGCCGTATTTGTGGTAGCCAGTGTTGATGATCAGGATATCGCCCTTTTTCACGTCCGCGCGCTCAGTGATCATCCCCGGGGTGTAAAAGCCATAATCCTCAACCGCGTCAGAGATGTCTACCACAACCCCCTCGCCGCACAGGTCAGTCAGGGGGATATCGGCAATGGCGCGCTCGCCGGAATGGAAGGCGCGCTGCCCCACCAGGTGCGTGCCGGTGTTGTTGCTCCACTCGATCAGTTGGC
>CAZUSV010000236.1:0-7815 GCA_964622645.1 uncultured Anaerolineales bacterium | reverse complement strand
TGTCTTTCTATGCGGTTTCCTAGCTATTCTTTCACAGTCTCTCTGCGGTGGAACGAGTAAAGGGGATTATGCTTTCTGGTTGTTTCGATATTCTGCGTCGTAACAAGTATGTTGGAGACTACATTTACAATGGTAAGAATTGCACACTACCAATAATGTCTTCAGGCTCACCAGCCTGTGCAATGATAGCAAGATCATTAACACAGGTTCCTATCGATACGCGCAATTGGTGTGCATAAATCACCCCATAGAAAGTTATGTTTTCATGGATACGCTTAGCCGCTTCGCTCAACAAATCATCATCTTGCGTAAATAACACGCGCTGTAACTCGGTGGCTCGATCCAATAAATCCGCATCTTCATATTCGTGCGTGCCATCTTCATTAGCCGTCAATACATCTACACCTCGTACACGAAGACCATTGGTTATCGCTTTTGGCACATGATGATCCATGTAAAACGCAATCGCCATCAAATCAGCCCTTTTGTTTTTAGCTTAGCAACAAGGGGAGATTCTCCTAATGATCCTCGCAAGCTATCTATTGATGATATTCGATTCTCGATATCTTGATCGAGTTCTTCCCGATGATCCCAATAATAGGCAAGTGCCGAATATATTTGGCCCAAAGTTAGATGAGGAAACTGAAAGAGTAATTCATCCGGACTCCAGCCATAGGCTAGATGGGCTAAGGCAAGCTCTATCACCTTCATGGTTGAACCAAATATTACAGGAACGTTTGCTTTATTCAGAACGACATGTTCATAGCGAGTTTCGACTACCATAATAACCTCACAGATTTTTTTGCTATCTAATCGAAGTATAACATAGGAAAGACCAGCCATTTTCTGCTGGTTACGATGCTCTGCATCGTAAGCGACTGGAATTCGCTTTGCGGATCCCCCTTGGTTATGCGTGACGTAGAACGTCAGATTGGCGTTCCACCGCAGAGCGGTGGAACGAGTTAAAACCGAGAGAGTGGCTTGGAACGCAAGCCACTCTCTCGGTTTTTTCATTTCGTTTTCTGTAAGGGACGCGGCACATCCCAGGGGATCGTCATCCCTAAAATCTGATCCCCAGAGCGAACCTCCTGGACAGTTTTCCCTTTCACTGCCACCCGGGTCTGCACAGGGGCATCGCCCAAAGCAACCATCTTGGCGGCATATTTCTTCAAGTGCAGGGTGACTTGCTTGGTCTTGGTGCCTATCACGCATCCCACCAGGTTCACCTCAGCGGGGAGTTTCCAGGCAATCACTCCTTTGCCGTAGCGACCTTGAACTGGGAAATCGTCCTGCCTGACACGCTTGGCGCGTCCATCCGAGGCTACCAGGAGCACTTCGCCGCGTTGAGGGATCAACTCGGCCCCAACGATTTCATCGCCCTGGCCCAATTTGATCCCCATCACACCTGCAGCCACCAGGCCCATGGGGCGCACATCCTCTTCGGTGAAACGGATCGCCATACCACTGGCAGCTGTCAACAGGATATCTTTCTCGCCATCACTCATCTGGAGCCAGCCCAGACGATCTCCCTTATTGACCCTGACCATGGTAAAAGGTGTCGCCGCTGGACCAGGTAACTCTTCAGCCGCGGTCTTTTTGACCATGCCCTGTCGAGTGACCGAGAGCACAAACCACCCCTCTGCTAATTGATCCTTGGCGGGCAAAGCCAAAAGGGCAGCGATTTTATCTCTGTCACTTAACGGAGAGACCTGGTAGAAGGGCATTCCACTGTCTGGTTTATCCGTCTCTGGGAGCGAGAGCACCGGCAAAGAGGCTGCCTGGCCTTCTTCAGTGACAAGGTACAGGGTGTCACGCGTATTTGCTCGGATCAGCAGCTTGGGAGCAGCGCTGCCACTGATACGCGGTCGAGAATCTTTCATCGTGCGGGAAACTAGACCTTTGGGGGTCACCGAAACCCAAATGGTCTTGTCCGGAGCCAAACTACTCAAGCGTACGGGGATATCTTCAGTATCGCCTTCAACAGAGATGATCTGCGTGCGGCGCGGATCGCCATAATCTTCCTTGACCCCTTGCAATTCATCGGCGATAACCTTGCGCATTTTGGTTGGGGATTTGAGCAAAGCTACCAAAGCGCGGATCTTGGCTTTGACTACTTTATGTTCTTTTTCGATCTTTTGGCGCTCCAGGGCTGCCAAACGTCGCAGGGGCATGTCCAATATTGCCTGGGCCTGCTCATCGCTAAGCTTGAAACGCCGGCGGAGATTCTGCTTGGCAGTATCCACCCGGCGAGATTTACGGATGAGGGCGATTACCTCATCCAGGTTGGCTAAAGCGGTCATCAACCCGGACAAAATATGCTCCCGCTTACGGGCGCGTTCCAATTCGAACTCGCTGCGCCGTTTGATGATATCGAGACGGTGATTCAGATAAACCCGCAGGGCTTGCTTCAAGTTGAGTAAGCGCGGTTCCCCCTCTACGAGAGCCAGCATGATCAGACTGAAGGTCGTGCGCATACTACTATACTTGTAGAGGTCTTCCAGTACCCCCTCTGGGTCAGCAGTTTTGGTCAGCTCAATCACCACACGTACGCCCTGACGATCCGATTCATCACGTAAGTCAGCAATGCCTTCGATCTTTTCCTCGCGTGCCAGAGTTGCAATTCGCTCCAAGAGTGTGGTCTTATTGACCATATAGGGGATTTCTGTCACCACGATACGATGGCGGCCACGACTCATCTCCTCGATATGGGCGCGCGCCCGCACCCGGATACGCCCACGTCCTGAGCCATACGCCTTCTGCAAGCCCCCATTTTCGGCCTGATCGATCACAATCCCGCCGGTGGGAAAATCTGGCCCCTTGATGAATTTCATCAAATCTTCCACGATAATATCATCGAGGCGTTTCCAGTTCTCCAACATATAGGTCAAGGCATCCATCACCTCACCAAGGTTATGAGGCGGGATGCTGGTCGACATCCCCACTGCGATGCCGGTGATGCCATTGACTAACAGATTTGGCAGGGCGGCTGGAAGCACATCCGGCTCATTCAAGGTGTCATCGAAATTTGTCGAAAAGTCAACCGTGGCTTTGTCGATATCCGATAACATGTGTGTGGCCAACGGAGCCATGCGGGCCTCGGTATAACGCATTGCCGCTGGGGAATCCCCATCCATGCTGCCGAAGTTACCCTGGCCGTCGACTAGTTGATAGCGCATGGAAAAATCTTGTGCCATACGGGCCATAGCATCATAAACGGCCATGTCGCCATGCGGGTGATATTTTCCCAGCACTTCACCAACGATACGGGCAGATTTTTTATAGCTCGAGTCAGGCCTGATACCCATATCGTGCATGGCATACAGGATGCGACGGTGCACCGGTTTGAGTCCATCACGCGCATCGGGCAAGGCGCGCGAGACAATAACACTCATGGCATAGTCTAGATAGGACTGCTGCATTTCTTCGTCGATGTCGATCTTGCGGATTAAGCCAATCTCCATGGAACACTCCAAAATCTAATTAAACTTTGAAACCATAGTGAGAATTTTCAGATTTGGGGGTGCACCCCAAAATCTGGTGACCTTCATGATGTTTCAAAGGGCAAATCTATTATTGAAACATTTGTGCAGTATTATAACATGGGCAAAAAGGGCTCTCTAGGATTCGCCGGGGAGCTCCCAGATTTAGGGGGAGGGGGAGTGCTCCGCACGCCCCCTCCCCCTAAATCTGGACATTTCCACGGGAATTCCTAGAGCCAAAAAAAATCCCCTCTCACTAGGTTCAGTGGGAGGGGACTTCTAGCTTCATTGAAAACCCCTAGTCAGCAGAGGGTTCTGGAGTAGGTTCTGCTTCGACCTCGGCCTCCAAGGCCTCTTCTTGTGTGGCTTCTTCAATATCATCTTCTTCAGCAATAGCTGCCACTGGAAGGTCATCGTAAGACTCCGGCTCAGGCATTTGGGGAGCGAAAGGCCCTTCTACAAAGCCAGTGCCAGCCGGAATGAGCTTGCCGATGATCACATTTTCCTTCAAACCATACAGTGGGTCTTCACTGCCACCAGCTGCGGCGCGTGTCAACACACGGATGGTATGCTGGAAGGAGGCTGCCGAGAGGAAGGATTCTGTGCTCAAAGATGCCTTGGTAATTCCCAAGAGAACTTCGCGATACTTGGCCGGTCGCTTTCCCTCAGCTAGCAGTTGCTCATTGTCTTTCAACAATTCGAGGCGGTTGACCATATCGCCCGGCAGGAAATTGCTATCACCAGGATTGCTGACAATCACCCTTGACATCATCTTACGGATGATCACCTCGAAGTGCTTGTCATGGATATTCTGACCCTGGGAACGATACACATTCTGAACTTCGGATAGCAAATACATCTGTGTGGCTTCGCGACCCTGAATACGTAAGAGATCATGCGTGTTCAAAGAACCTTCGGTCAGAGGCTGACCCGGCTGCACACGATCGCCATTTCCTACGATCAGGCGGGCGTTGCTGGGAATCTCATATTCCTCTTCATCACGAATCTCTCGGGAGACGATTACATGACCATCCTCGATGCGAACGCGACCATCATGATCAGCGACCAGGGTTTTCTCTTTGTCTTTTTTGTGAGCAACAACGACATCACCCTTGGCGACCTCGCCCTCATCTTCAACAAGCGCTTCCCAACCTCTGGCAATCTTATAGGAATTACTGGTCATCTCGCTGTGAACCACATGAACGATGCGAAGGTCGTCATATTTTTCAGACTGTTCGATCTGGACAACGCCAGCGATCTCACTAACGACAGCTTCACCTTTGGGGTTCTTGCGGGCTTCGAAGATCTCTTCGACGCGCGGGAGACCAGTGGTAATATCCGTACCGGCGGCAACACCACCGGTGTGGAAAGTTCGCAGGGTCAATTGGGTACCGGGCTCACCGATCGATTGCGCAGCAACGATGCCAACCGCGGAGCCGATATCGACGATCTGCCCTCGCCCCAAATCCGTGCCATAGCACTTTACACAGGCGCCATTCTCCAACTCGCAAGTAAGCGGCGAGAAGACTTTCATTTCTTCAATTCCAGCATTTGCAATCTGGCGTGTCTCTTCCCGGTCGATCAGATCACCCACTTCGATGATGATTTCACCAGTATTGGGGTCAACAACCCGTTCGGCTGAAAATCGGCTGTATAAACGGCTGCCCATGGACTGCCCGGCCACATCATCGGATTTGCGGATGATGATACCGTTGGTGGTACCACAATCTTCGGCATTGATGATGATATCTTGAGAAACGTCTACCAAACGACGGGTCAGATAACCGGCGTCAGCAGTACGCAGAGCGGTGTCCGCCAAACCTTTGCGGGCACCATGGGAGGAAAGGAAATATTCCAGGGAAGTCAATCCCTCACGGAAGTTCGAACGAATGGGCATGGGAATGATGCGCCCTGAGGGGTCTGCCATCAAACCACGCATCCCGGCCAACTGTGATAGCTGGCCAAAACCACCTTTCGTGGCACCAGAATCAGCCATGGTTGCCAGGTCACCATGCGGGTCCATGAACTCACGGACGGCATCACCAACCACCGAGGTGGTGTTCTGCCAGATTTCGATCACGCGCTCATTCTGTTCCTGATCCGTCAACAAACCACGGCGGAAGTTGCGCTGTACTTTCTCCACTTCCTGGAGTGCATTGCCAATAATCTCTTCCTTGTTCGGTGGAATGGTGATATCAGCAACTGCAATGGTGAAGCCGGAAACTGTGGCGTATTTGAAACCAATATCTTTGATATTGTCAGCAGTACGCACTGTTTCATCTTCACCACAGACCTCATAAACGTCTGCGATCAGATCTTTGATGCCGCCCTTTTCCAAAGTTTGATTAACAAACTGAACCTTCTCGGGTAGTACCCGGTTGAAGAGCACGCGACCAACTGTGGTGTCGATCAATCGTCTCTGCGGCTCTTTCATCCAACTGCCCTCATCATCGAACCAGGTCAGTGTGGAAAGTTTGATCTCTGTAGGCACCTCGACCTGAGCGAGTTGATAGGCCATTTCAACTTCATCAAAGGATGAAAAGATGCGCCCATCCCCAATGTGTTCACGATCATCTGTCTTGGTGAGATAATAGACACCCAAGACCATATCTTTAGACGGGCTGACGATAGGTTCGCCGCTGGCAGGTTTGAGCAAATTCTTGCTCGATAACATCAATTGGCGTGCTTCGGTGACTGCCTTGTCGGACAAGGGCACATGCACCGCCATTTGATCGCCATCGAAGTCGGCGTTGAAGGCTGTACAGACCAGGGGGTGGAGTTGGATGGCCTTGCCTTCGATGAGAATCGGCTCGAAGGCCTGAATACCCAAGCGATGCAGCGTAGGGGCGCGGTTCAGCAAAACCGGGCGTTCCCGGATGGCCTCTTCCAAGGCTTCCCAAACCTCTGGGCGGCCGCGCTCGATCAGGCGCTTAGCGCCCTTGACGTTGGTGGCATAGCCATTGTTGACCAATCGAGAGATCACGAAGGGGCGGTAGAGCTCGAGGGCCATGGTTTTGGGCAAACCACATTGGTGGATCTTGAGTTTTGGTCCCGCAACGATCACCGAACGACCAGAGTAGTCCACGCGTTTGCCCAGCAGGTTGCGGCGAAAGCGGCCTTTCTTCCCTTTGAGCATATCGCTAAGCGATTTCAATTCACGCCGCCCTCGACGAGAGCGCGCTTTACCACGCTGAGAGTTATCAACCAAAGAGTCGACAGCTTCCTGGAGCATACGTTTCTCATTGCGCACAATGACGTCAGGAGCTCCAAGCTCGAGCAGTCGCTTGAGGCGATTGTTGCGGTTGATCACCCGGCGGTAGAGATCGTTCAAGTCCGAGGTGGCAAAACGGCCACCATCCAACTGAACCATAGGGCGCAGGTCCGGAGGGATCACTGGCAATATGGTCATGATCATCCACTCCGGCTTATTGCCAGATTTGCGGAATGCCTCGGCAATCTTCAAGCGGCGGGTGGCTAACCTACGTTTTTGCTTGCTGCCAGAAGTTCGCAGCGTGTGTCGCAGTTCTTCAGTAAGGGCATCCAGATCTAAGCGCTTGAGGATATCAAGGATCGCTTCAGCGCCCATATCAGCCTGGAAAACTTGACCCCAGCGGGACTTCAATTCACGATAGCGCAGTTCGCCCATGAAGGTCAGCGGCTGCAAATCCATCAGTTCATCCCGCAAGCGGCGGTACTCGCCGCGTGAAGCGGCGATCTCGCTTTCGAGATCTTCACGCATCTCAGCAAGCTTTTGCTCTGTCTCTGCGCGGACGCGTGCCATGTCCAACTTGAGGTGCTCTACCTCGCGTTGGCGCTGATCTTTGAGTTCGGTTTCGATCTCTTCGAGTCGTTCCTTGACCACCTGTTGGACGCTGCCCAAATGCTGATTGCTGATCGTATCGCCAGCTTCTACGATGACGATATCCGTACCGGGGAAAGTGATCGCTCGTCTTGTGGATTTGTCCTTCTTTTCCTGCAAATCCATTTCCAGTTGCTGACCTTTCTTCATCACTGGGTCCAGTTCTGCCGCGATCCTCTCATCATAACTTGCCTTGAGATCTTCTAACTTCTGCGTCAGAGATTCCAACAGCTCATCGCGCTCTAACTGGATGGTATCAAGCTGAGTGTTGGTTTCCTCTTTGATGTCGCTATCCCCGCCAGCATATTCCTCTTCCAGACGCTTTAACGCCCTCTCACGAGCGTCTTCATCTACGTAAGTAACGACATATTGGGCAAAGTAGAGAACGCGATCCAGGTTTCGACGAGAAATATCCAGTAACAAACCAAGGTGTGACGGCAAACGTCTGGCATACCAAATATGCGCAACGGGTGCAGC
>CAZUSV010000235.1:0-7957 GCA_964622645.1 uncultured Anaerolineales bacterium | reverse complement strand
AGGTGCTATGCTATTCGTTGCTGCCTTAGCCAGCTTTTTCGCAAAACTCAAGTTATTTATCAAACAGGAAGGACTGTGGAAGTATGAGACTGGCTACGAATGGCAATCGTGAGAATTTCATTGTTGCCGTTTTATTCCGATAAGAAGCTGTAATTCGTAAGCCCGACAGTGGAGGGAAATCAGATTTGGGTGGTCGTCACGAGAAAGCAGGCAGAAGAAATGGGGACAGACTTTTGGCTGGTGGGATGGGTGATCAGCGAGTAATTAGGGGAGAGTGTATTGACGCCAACTGAGATTTCTGGCTACGCAGGCGCGATGGGTCAGCCGTTTTATTGGGGTAATTTACAATGGGAGATTATTCTTCTTCGGCCCAGATACTATCTGCTATATTCGACCCGAAGAAACCCAGGCCGGAGAGAATAATGACACCTCCAATGCTCATGAAGACGATTCTGAACACTATCCCTTCGCCTTTTATGAATGCTTTTTCTGGGTTTTCTGGCAAGTAATACACTGTAACCTTTTCGCCAACATCGTATGCGGGTGGACTTGATGAAAAGGTTGTCGTGTAAGATTTCGGTTGACCTTGCTTGGTTTCAAATCTTACATCGGATTTATAGGAACAACCATCGTCATCGCAATTACTCATGGTATAGCCAGTCACTTCACCCTGTGCCTCCACACCCTGCTTTTGGATTGTGTATTGCCGGTATGTCATCACACCGCCGATACCAAAGAAGATCATCCCGAAGAGGATTACATAGATTGGCCCACCCATAAATGATTTAAATATTTTCTTTAAATAGTTCATAGATACATTATATAAACAATTTGCTAATTCATAAAAAATTCGTTCCCTGACATTTTCATGCTTTTGCAGTCCTGGTACCCTTGAAGCTGCGCCGATCTACCGTCAGGGGTGAGTCGAGATTCCCGAATAGTACACAACGCTTTGTGGCCCTTTTGGCAGGTGAGCTGGTATGCGAGCGTGGTGTACGCGTCTCTGGCCTGCGTGATAGATTTCCATCCATCAGCCAGCTCCGCATTGTTGCTTGAATTTCCGAATAGTTAGGTGGGGTGCTACATGCATGTTGGCGATAAGAGTTTGTTTTCAATCTTGGGGTGTCAGCCTCGGATTAGTACTCTTTAGGCATCCACGCTGGCGAAAACAATACCGTGAATGAAGTATTCAGGTACACGAATTGCAAGTCCTGGCTGTCGGGGCGTATAGCCATTAAGGTCCCCGACCCTTGGATAAAGTATATCCAGCTCCCATCGGGGGACCATACCGGGGCGCTGGCTTTCTGTTCTGTATTGGCTAATAAACAACTGCCCGAGCCATCCACAACCGTGATATGGAGTGCCCAATCGCCGGTTTGGTCCGATAGGAAAACAATCCAGCGCCCATCAGGCGACCAGGCGGGTGAGCTGGCCTGAGCAGTTTCCCCTGCAATAACTCGTTGATCACTGCCATCGATATTCATCACGTATAGCATATTGTTGCCGTCGCGATTGGACACAAAGGCGATCTCTTTGCCATCTGGCGAGAGGGCGGGATCGAAACTGCTACCGGGAGCGTCGGTCAGCTGGTGCAACCCCTTCCCATCGGGCTGGACGGAGAAGATTTCCAGGTCAGGTGTGGCACTATCTGCTAACTGCCAGGGGAAGAAAATTTGATTTCCGTCCTTGCTCCAGGCAGGCTTTTCCAGACGTCGCTCCTCGCCCGCTTCAAGCAGTGGCACCTGGTGGAGATCGTCACCATCAGCGTTCATGATAAACAGATTGGACTCATTGCTGAAAACAACCTGTTCTCCATCCGATGACCAGGCCAGGCCGTAAACCTTGTGTTCCAGTTCCAGATTTTGCTCTATAATCCCGCCCGCACCCAGCACTAAGAAACCATCCTTTTTTGTCGATGATGCTGAATTCAAATAGCGCCAGCCCATGGCAAGAGACCCGTTTGGCAGGTCAGATGTGAACGATTCACGTAACAACGAGCCGCAGTTGGCCTGAAATGGTTGCTCGGCTGACCTACGCACCGCCTGCGGTGCCGACAGCAAGACCCACCCAATTATGGCTCCTACAACCATGATCCCCAGCCACACCAGCAGGTATTTGCCAACAGAAATGGATTTAGCGTCGCGTTTGCGAGTGGCAGCAAAATGATAAATGACCGCCGTAACCACATAGATCACCGTCACCAGTAAGCCCAGTGGCGTGAGCCCCATGCCGATATACCCAGCGCCCAAGGCCAATCCTTCCAGGCTTTCGGCATTTGTTGAGGTTACCACTGCCATATAGATCCACGGTGAAAAGGCGCACAATAAGATCAATCCGACGATGACGACGTGAAATAGCCATATTCTTTTCATGCCTTACCCCTTCCTTTAGTTTTAATTCATCAGGTGTGAATTATATACTGGGAACCATGAGACCTGATCCCCAAAAATTGGTCCAGATCTAAAGGTTGTATTTTAGTCAAACTACCATTTCTAGTACTACTTGAAAGTGGAAAAATTGTTGTCTATTCGAATTATACACAAATAGAAAATTGTCATAGAGCAAGGTCTTTTATTTGCAAGATATAGGGGCTTTATCTTCGATCCCCCTACATATAGGTACCCCCACTGCGACTCGAACGCAGGTCTTTGGCTCCGGAGGCCAACGCTCTATCCACTGAGCTATGGGGGCGACGGGTGGGATTCTACCACGCGGGGACCTTGGGGGCCAGATTGATCAGCTTCATACGGGTCTGCTCGATGATTTTGCGGTTGCCCCCTTCATCGCCAAAGAACTCAAGTTGATATTTCTTATGGGCCAATTCACTGCACTGCTGATAGAAGTCGCGCGTAATCCGGAATTTTCCTTTGAAGAGGGCGGACAATTTGACAAGTCCCTGGGCCCAGGCTGAACTGGCAGTTTTGTATTGGCTTTTGCTGATGACCCCTGCAGTCACTTCTGCGCGCAAATATTTCTTGATCCTTAACTGGACTCTACGTATGGCCCATAGGATCAACACGAACATCAAGAACCAGCCTCCCCAATCGAAGAGCGTCCCGATTGCCAACCCAGCCAAACCAGAAAGCAGGCTTGCCAATGCGTTATGGATCGCATGGGCAATAATGGCTATGCCCCAACCCACGATTGGAGCCAAAAGCTTGATCCAGAAGTTCTTGTTCAAGCGTGTGACCGCTAATCCAATGCCAATGAAAGCAGTATAGAAGGGATGCTGCCAGCCCACCAGGATCACCCGCACAAAGACCAGCGTGAAAAGTCCCTCCATGCCACCTTCCAAAAAGCCGTAATTATAGATGTAATAGGTGTTCTCCGTGGCTGCAAACCCCAGGGCAGTGACCCCGGCGTAGACGATGCCATCGAGCACCGAATCGAACTCTTTGCGCACGATCAGGAAAACCAATAGAACTGCCAATCCCTTCAAGGTTTCCTCGACGGGCGGCGCAACCAGAGAGCCGGAGGCAAATTCGGTCAGGGCGTCGGATTCGGTGAACAGATAGACCCCTATTCCTAGCAGCGTGTTGACCACAAAGGCCATCCCCGCGGCGACCACGGCCCCCCAAATGAAAACCAATCCTAATAGCACCTTGGGCTCTTTCTCGTAGCGGTCGAGCCAGTTCAAAATCCCGGCGAAAATGAGCATTGGCACGAAGCCGAAGAATACCGAAAGTGCAAAGCCCATCTTAGTCGTCCTTGAGGACTATCTTCGAGCGGTGGATATGTGCTGACAGCGGATCGATTTGCAGGGACTGGAGCACTTCATCAGGGCGTCCAGTCGCCCCCGGCAGCGCGCTCAGGTGCATGTGAAGCACATCATCTTTTTCAGACTGCAACTCCAGGATCAAGGGTCGCAGGTCATACTCTCTTAATTTCTTTTTCACCCGCCTTTGCCGGATGATGCTGGATTGGGAGAGCAGCGCGTCGAGGCGTTCATCCAGATCGAGGACTGGCTGGGATAATTTTGCAGTATAAATTGTAGATTGGATCAGGGTTTGCAGTTTGGGAGAGCGCAATTCTGTCTCGAGGATTTCCTGCACTTTCAAGCCGGGTGGCAGGACGGGGGTCAGGGCTGATTCTATTTCCCTGAGAGGTATCTGTTCTTCGAGCCAGACCTCGATCATCTCGTCCTGGCTGGTGAACCCCAGGGGTAAGGCTGCCCCCAGGTTGATCTTAGGGTGGGGGTTGAAGCCCTGGCTGTAGGCCAACGGCAGCCGCGCCCGCCGCAGTGTCCGCTCCCAGGTGCGCTGCAAGTCCAGGTGGCTGGTGTAGCGCATGGCCTCAGTTTTTGAGAAGATGATCTTCAATCTCATGATTCAGTGGTCAGTGGACAGTGGTCAGTAAACAGAAGGACTGAACACTGTTTACTGTTCACTGACAACTGGCAGTAGATCTTCCTGTTTGATCGATTTCACCCGTCCCTGGCTAACCTCGGGGCACTGCCAGACATCACCAGGGTTCTTGCGCCGCAGACCTGCGAAGGTGGGCAGAATGCCACAGGCAAAACACTGTTCGCGGCAGTCGATGCGGATGCGGCCTTCCAGGCTCCATAGATAGTCCTGCGTCAGGAATTTCTTGCGCAGGGTCGTGCTGAGATGCTCCCAGGGGAAGACTTCGTCCAGCGGCCGCTGGCGGTGCGTGTAGAATGCAGGGTCCAGGCCCACGGCTGCGAAGGCCTCCATCCAGGCCTGGTAGTTGAAGTGCTCGCCCCAGGCATCGAACTTGGCGCCGCGCTTCCAGGCCTGGTAGACCACTTCAGCCAGGCGGCGGTCGCCGCGTGAGAGCCAGGCTTCCAGTTGGGTTTCGTAAGGGTTGTTCCAGTTGAGCTTCAACCCACGCCCGCGTAGTTGCTCTTTGAGCAGATCTTGCTTGGCCTGGATCTGTTCGAGGGAGTCGCAGGGCACCCATTGGAAAGGCGTGTGCGGTTTGGGTACGAAAGTACTCACCCCGGCGTTGACCTTAGCGCGCCCGCCAATCACCTTACGGCCCTCGGCGACTACTGCTTTGCAAAGGTCAGCGATCGCCTGCACGTCTTCCAGGGTCTCAGAAGGGTGTCCGATCATGAAGTACAGCTTGATCGTCGTCCAGCCACGCGCGTAGATCTGCCGTGCGGTTTCCAGTAGTTGCTCGGTGCTGACCGGCTTGTTGATGATCTTACGCATCTTCTCGGTGGCAGCTTCAGGGGCCAGGGTGAAGCCGCCTTTACGGCCGCTTTTGAGGGCATCCATCAGATCCACCGAGACGCTCTCGATGCGCAAGGAGGGCAGAGATACCGAGAGGTGCTCCTCACCAAAGCGCTCGTGGACCTTTTCGACCAATTCAACCACATGCGTATAGTCACTAGACGATAAGGAGAGCAGGCCGATCTCTTCGAAGCCGGTGTGGCGGATCGCTTCCTCGATGGCCTTGATGACCTCGTCGACAGAGCGCTCGCGCACCGGTCGGGTGATCATGCCGGCATGGCAGAAGCGGCAACCGCGCGTGCAGCCGCGCATGATCTCGATGGGGGCGCGGTTGTGAACCGTATCGACGTACGGCACCACAAAGCGCGTTGTCGGTGGGGGCAGCGTGGCCTCGATGCGCTTGTCAATGGACAGGGGGGCTTCGTCCGCGAGTTTCTCAATTGCTGCAAAAGTCCCATCATCATTGTAGTGGGCTTCATACAGAGATGGAACGTACACACCCCAAATTTTGGCGAGTTCAAGAAGCAAATCTCTCCGCTCCCCGCTCCCCGCTCCCCGCTCGAACGATTGCGCGGTATCTACAATGTCTTGAATAGCACCCTCACCCTCGCCAATCACAAAGGCATCGATGAAGGGATGCATTGGCTCGGGGTTGAAGGTGCTGTGCCCCCCGGCGATCACCAGGGGATGCTCGGGGCCGCGCTCGGCGCTGAAAAGCGGAATCCCTGCCAAATCCAGGGCATTGAGCGTGCTGGTGTAAAGGGTCTCGTAAGGCAGGGAAATACCGATAATATCGAAATCTGCCAGAGAGTGTTTGGTCTCCAGGGAATAGAGTGGGATGCCATCACGCCGCATGGCTACTTCCATGTCAGTCCAGGGCAGATAGGCGCGCTCGGCCAGCACATCCTCGCGCTGGTTGAGCAGATCGTAAAGGATCGCCAGCCCCAGGTTAGACATACCCAGGTCGTAGATATCGGGAAACACCAGGGCGACTTTAATCTCAATGGCGTCCCAATCTTTGACCACCTGGTTGAGTTCGCCACCGGTGTAGCGGCCGGGTTTCTGCACCGTGGGTAAAACGCGCTCCAGACGAGCATGAATTTCATTGGGGGTCAGCATAACAGAGAGAATTATACCACCCCAAGAGGAAAATAAGAGATTATTAGTCCGAATTTGGATGGCTGGGGGACAGTTGAATTTTTGTTACTTCTCTTTCTTTTCCGACGACTAACAAAGTGAAATACCTATCAAAAACCACATAAGGAGAATTGACATGAATAAGCAATACCCAACAACCCGTAAGTTCTTACCCTTACTCGCTGTCGCAGTCCTGGTTATTTCCACCCTGGCTTGCAGCATTGATCTGGGCTTAGCACCGGCTCCTTACAACGAGCCGCCCCCTGGACATGAAGGTGAACCCCGCTATAGTGAGGAAGAACCTTTCCCTAGGGAAGAAGAGCCTTTCTTTGGAGAAGAACCTCAGCCGGGCCAAGAGGAGATCGGCGAGGTATGGATCGAATTCGAGGCAGATCGCCCTCATTTGCATCCTGGAGAATGTACCATGTTATGGTGGCATGCTGAAGGCGGCTTTGGTGTATTCCTTAACGGAGAGCAGGTCGAACCTGTTGGGGAGCGAGAGGCGTGCCTGGATGAGACAACCGTTTTTCTGCTGGAAGTGGACGCAGGTGAAATCATGGAACGCAGCGAAATCGAAATCGTTGTAGATGGCGAACCCGGCGAAGAACTTCATCACGAAGAGCCACCTCACGGAGAACCACCTCACGAAGAGCCACCTCACGAAGAGCCACCTCACGAAGAGCCACCCCACGAAGAACCGCCTCACGAAGAACCGCCTCCAGCGAGTGGTGGATCGAGTGGCGGGTCAGGTTGCCCTGGAGCACCGGTGATTTCATCCTTCACTGCAAATCCCAGTTCCATCAAGGCTGGTGAAAAAACCAAGCTCCAATGGGGGCCGGTGACTAATGGAAACACCTCGGAGTTGGTGCGTTCGGTGGAAATCTATCCCGAAGTGGGCAGTGTGGGATCGCCTGGTGAAGCCTGGGTTTATCCTACAGCTACAATGGTTTATGCGCTGACTGCCACCGGATGCGGCGGTACTGTAACAGAACAGGTGACTGTTACTGTCAAGGGGAGTGGATCAAGTGGATCGAGCGGATCGAGTGGAGGTTCCTTCTCGGCCGATTTTGCAGTTACTGATCTATATATTACAAAAAATGTAAATGGCACCGTGTATGCCCGAGTTACCAATCATGGCCCCGGTAATGCTGCCAATATCAACTACAATTTAGTTTGCAGCGCTATAGAGCATTCATATACGCCCGGAGCAATATCAATTTTCGTAGGCCCCTGGACCGTACCGATAAATGGCGCTAACCTAAACCCAGGGCAGACAAAGGAATACAGCGTGAATTACGTTATCGATACCACTCAGAACTGGTATGAAGTCGAATGTGAGGTGCAAGTAGGTTGGTCAGATGGGAATACGAGCAATAATAAACATCAAGAGAAATTCCCGCCTCCACCGTGATGTATCAGACAAAGCATTGAGGTAATGCAGTTTACCGAACAAAATCGAGTGTGGGATGCGATCCATCCCACACTCTTTTGTATTACTTCGATATTACTCAAATACCCACTTATCGATTGTGCGCCCCCACTCGACCAGTTCACTCTCAGCGAACCACAGGGCGACCTCGGCCTCGCCGTTCTCGACGCTGTCCGAGGCGTGGGTCAGGTTGCGG
>CAZUSV010000234.1:0-8046 GCA_964622645.1 uncultured Anaerolineales bacterium | reverse complement strand
TCATCCAACGCTTTGAAGAATTTGTAAATCATTTTGACCTCCTGTTTATCAAAATGCCTCCACTGAAAACTCGCCGCAGAAAGAACTCCAGAAAATATAGGGGTGGCAGGTCCGCTGCCACCCCTATATTTTCTGGGCACCACCCGCCGTATGGGTAATTTCAGTAGAGATAAGAAAAAGTATCTGGAAAAATCTACAGTGTTATGATCATAATAAATTAGACTATATCTGTCAAGTTTTGTGTGTTTTTTACGAAGAATTTCTTAGAAAAATCATATATAATGGCGCAAAGAGTATGAATTGGATCTATCTTTCCCCCCATCTGGATGATGTGGCGCTTTCTCTTGGGGGCTTGCTCTGGGAACAAGCTGCCTTTGGAGAGGTAACCACCATCTGGACGATCTGTGCAGGTGAAGCGCCTGATGCTCCCCTATCCACCTTTGCGGAGAGCCTGCACGCGCGCTGGGAAACAGGCACAGAGGCTATGGCGACTCGCCGCCTCGAGGATATTAAATCCTGTGCCGTTCTGAGAGCCTTATATCGGCATTTCTCCATCCCGGATTGTATTTATCGTCAATCGGAAAGGACCGGGGAATATCTTTACATTTCTGAAAGTTCTTTAAACAGCCCATTGCACCCTGACGAGCAGACTCTGGTTCGGAAGCTGAGCCAAACCCTGAAAGCGGCACTCACCCCTGAGGTAAATCTGGTCTGCCCGTTTGGGTTGGGGAATCATGTCGATCACCAGTTGACGCGTGCCGCTGCTGAAGATCTCAACATCCCAATGTGGTTCTATGCAGACTATCCTTATTGTGAAGAGCTCTCCAATTGGGAACCTAAAGATCTGACGTCCCATCAATTTACTATTTCAGAACAGGGCATGCGTGCCTGGCATGATTCCGTCGCTGCACATCAATCTCAAATCAGCACCTTTTGGAAGAATATCTCTGAGATGCGCACTGAGATTCTTGAGTATGCGCGGAAAATGGGAGGAGTAATTCTCTGGAAATCTGGCTGAACAAATGTTCTAATATAGCCCTTGTCATGAAAAAAAATATATGCTAAAATCCCGGCCGCGGCGCAATAGGACTCATGTCCTTTTTTTTTATTGACGCCGCTCCTTATTTACATCATGCTGATCTGTGCCCCCGATATGCAAAGGATGTGAATAAGGGATTTTTTTCGATGATGAAGTAGAAAGAGAAATATCGGGGGGGCAAAGGAAAAACAATGCCACCAACATACTTGACCCAAGAGGGTTTTGAGAAACTCCAACAAGAACTCGAGTATCTCCGCACAACCCGCCGTCAGGAAGTTGCCGAACGCTTGCGCGAGGCTCTGGAGGATGGTGACTCGGGTGTGGATGCTGATGCTGAATGCGATGCTGCTCGCAACGAGCAAGCTTTTGTGGAGGGACGCATTCAAGAGCTAGAGCTCATTCTTGCCAATGCTCAACTCATCAAGGAAGATCAAAAACGAGATGTAATCCAGATTGGTTCCAAGGTAACCATCCAGGAAGATAGTTTTGACCCTGAAAGCTATACTATTGTGGGCGCCGTGGAGGCTCACCCGAGCAACGGGCGTATCTCCAACGAATCTCCCTTGGGGAGAGCACTCATCGGTCACAAAGCCAAAGAAGAGGTAACCGTACAGGCTCCCAATGGCTCGTTTACTGTGAAAATTTTGAAGGTTGAATGAACTGGGTCTTGACCCATATAGCCCCGCGCGAGTACACTCGGCGCGGGGCTTTTTTTATTTCTAATCAGAAAAATGGGTGCGTGGGGGCGTCCCCACGCACCCATTTTTCTGAGGCTCCTGCAAAGGAACATAGAAAATGATGGCAGAGTATTCAAATTTAGAGCAGATTAGACTTGAAAAAATCGAGGAGCTTCGAGCGGAGGGCATCGAACCTTACCCTCACCGTGTCGAGCGCAGCCACACCAACGAAGAGGCCATCGCTGCATTCGAGGCCGTCGAGAACGACGAAGACGCCGAAGCCGTGCAAGCCACTCTGGTAGGCAGACTGCGCTCTATGCGGCCAATGGGCAAGATCACCTTCGCGCACATTGAAGATGGCCACGGACGCATACAGTTGTTCTTTAGAGCGAACGATATTGGAAAAGAACAGATTACCTTCTTCAACCGGATTTTTGATCTCGGAGACTTCATCCAGGCCAGCGGGAAGATGTTTCGCACCCGGTCAGGTGAAGTGTCTCTGTGGGTCGAGTCTTTCCGCATGCTGGCCAAGGCTGTGACGCCCTTACCGGCAGCAAAAGATGAGCTTGTTGACGGGGAAGTCGTCCAACACGCTACTCTCGCTGACCCTGAGAGGCGATATCGCCAACGCTACGCCGATTTGGCAGTCAATACAGACGTGCGCAATATTTTCCGCACACGTGCGGCCATCATTCGCGCCCTGCAAAATTTCATGGATGCGCATGGCTTCCTGGAAGTTGAAACGCCTATCCTACAGCCAATCTATGGGGGTGCGGCAGCCCAACCCTTTGTCACTCACCACAACCAACTCAAGCAGGACCTGTATTTACGCATATCCTTTGAACTATATCTCAAACGTCTGCTGGTAGGCGGCTTCGAGCGCGTCTACGAGATCGGGCGTGATTTTCGCAATGAAGGTGTTTCCTTCAAGCATAACCCTGAGTTCACCCAATTGGAGTTCTATTGGGCTTACGCTGACTACAACGAGGTGATGGAGCTGACCGAAAATATGATCGCCTATGTGGCGGACCAGGTCTTTGGGCGGCGCACCTTCACATATCAGGATCATGAGATCAACCTCGATCCACCCTGGAAGCGGATTGAATTACGACAGGGCATTATTGATTCTACCGGTATTGACATTAATCAGCATCCCACTGCTGAGAGCCTGGCAGCGGCCATGAAAGCCAAGGGCATGGAAGTCAAGCCTGATGCGGCGCGCGGCAAGTTGATCGACGCACTGCTCAGCAATCACCTAGAACCGAACCTGATCCAGCCGACCTTCCTCTACGACTATCCCAGAGATATTTCTCCCCTGGCCAAGAGCATACTCGGTGATCCCCAAACAGTGGAACGCTTTGAGGGTTTCTTCGGCGGCATGGAATTGTGCAATGCCTTCACTGAACTGAATGATCCCCTGGATCAAAAAGCGCGCTTCTTAGAAATGGGCCGTGATTATGAGGACGACGATGAAGAACGCCACCCCATGGATGAGGATTATCTGCAAGCGATGCGTTACGGCATGCCCCCCAATGGTGGCTTCGGTTTGGGGATCGACCGCCTGACGATGGTGTTCACGGATCAACATAGCATCCGTGAAGTGATTCTATTTCCCCATCTTCGCAGTAGAGAGTGAATTCTAATAAGTTGAATTGCGCCCGTTTGCGACCTCTACGGGATCAAAGACGACCACATCTTTACCGGTCAACTTCTCTTCGACTTTTTGGATGACCATCTCTAAGTGGACCGGATGTTTGACATAATTGATATCATCTACTGGTATCGTCAAGACAGGGCAGAGATTAAAATTGTCAACCCAATCTTCATATAATTCGTTCAGTTGGCCTAAATACTCTGGGCTGATCTGACTCTCATAATCTCGCCCGCGTCGCTGAATTCTTCGCTGCAGAGTCTCGACTGTCGCTCTCAGGTACACTACCAGATCTGGAGGGGGTAAGAACTCACTTAACACCTGATAGAGTTCCAGATAGGTTTCGTAATCACGCTCGCCGATCTGTTTTTGCAGGTATAGATTACGGGCGAATATTTCGGCATCCTCATAAACGCTGCGATCTTGAACAACTGAAGTCGGGTGATCAATGAGTCGTCGGTGAATGCGCAGCCGGTGGGTCAGAAAGAATATCTGCGAATGAAAAGCCCAGGCCTTCATATCATCATAAAAATCAGGCAGATAAGGGTTTTCCGTTTCAGGTTCGTAGAAAGGCTTCCACTCCAGGCTTCTGCTGATCATGCCCACCAGGGTAGATTTGCCAACACCAATATTCCCAGCAACTGCCACGAATTTTTTCATCGCTACACCTTTTTCTTGCAAACCATTACAAGAAAAAAGGAGATGGCGGTAGATTTGCCATCCCCTTATTCTCTAATGAACTGCGTTTGTGTGGGCTTGCTATCCACAGCACTAGATTCACGATACACTTTTTAATCTTTGCATAAGAATGCTACAGCTCTTCCTGCTTCATTATCCATGACCAATTCCAAATGATGTTCTGGTCGGAAGGATGAAACTTCGATCAAGCGGATGCACGCCTCTAAGTTTACCTCATCAGGAGCAAGTTCGGCGAGTCGATTGGGCGTATTATAGAAGAATTCGTCAGTAAAAATTACATCTTCATCATCCAAAAATATCGCTAGAGGGTAAATACGTGCCTCCACAAGATCCTGAAAGAAGTGCGTCCCGAAAGAGGGTTCGGGAGCTGGCCCAATGCCCTCGCCAGCCAGTTCCACCAAGGAGCGTGTGTTATACACGTCTGAATAACGAATATTGACACCCAAATCGGGATTACGCGTGCCCCAACGGCCAGGACCGATGCAAATAAACACCTCTTCAGCCAAGATCGTGTTCAGGCGGCCAATCGCCCGCCCCAATTCGGAACGCTCCGCAGGAGTTGGCAATGCATAATACTCCTCGGGTACCACAAACATCACATACTTAATATTGGATACATGTCCCTGAGGGACCATTCTACTGGTGGAAAAAACAATATTCTCATCTCTCAAATCATCCGGGATATACGCAGATTCCTCCTCCGTATATGCCTGCGGCCGGCATTGTAAGATCGATATTTTTATGTCAGGGGTTAAATTTTGCAGATCATCGACATGGATGGCAAACTCCATATCCACGGGAGTTTTGTAGTAACGTTCTAACAGATTGAGAATGCGCTTCATGCGATCAGCAACTTCTGTACGTTGAATGAGCGTATCGAATGTCAGCACAACTTGCTCAACATCATCTTCAGATAGATTGCTGCGGATGGGGATGAGATAGCCTCCCTGATCAAGCTGAGCGATATATCGCAACAGGGGATATCGCCGGGTGATCACTTCATTAGCAGGTAAGGTCTGGTATTGATTCTCTTTCAGATTGATCAAATCAATATATTGTTGAGAATAACGACGGATTATTTTGGGGTCTGACTCAGGTCGTAAGCTGGGGTGACTGAGAGCTACCAGTCTGGGATAATCATTGCCAACGCGATCGACAGCACGAGTTCCCAATCCCCAGACTAATCTCAAAAAGCCATCCTCACCACGGATTTGGGGTGACCAACGATAAAGATTGCGGCTAAAACCAACCCCCGCAGCATGGGGGAAGTAATAATCCCCAAAACGCTCCCCTTCTACAACCTGGATCAATGTTGCCAGACGCTCATCATAATCTTGCAAACCCATGGCGCGCCGATAAAGCAATGCATCGGGGTTGAGTGCGCTGGCATATACGTGAGCAATCGCCCGGGTGAGTGCATACAGATTTTCATCGGGTGAACCCTGATTTGGGCAAAAAACACTGTCATATTTTCCGGCAAAGGAAGTACCAAAATTATCTTCCAGAAGGCTGGAAGAGCGCACGATGAGTGGTTGATCACCAACTTCGGCCAACATCTCGCGCAGTTTATCAACAATATCGGGAGGAAATTCAGCCTCGGCATATTCAGCCTGGATCGTGGGGTGCTCGGAAACGATCTGTTCCTCGGGTTTGTACTTCTGATCCGCCCAATGGATCAAATCGTTATAACTCATGAACGCATACATTACATCTGAGCCCAGGAAATAGGATTCGGGGATGCGCAAACTATCACGGATATCATCACCAGCAACTTCACTCAAGATGCGCGCTGCCAATAACATTCCTGCGGCTTTTCCACCAATTTTGCCATGGCCAATTTTGCGACGTTGGATCTCGAACAGGTCAGTGGCAGTAAACCAGGTTTTGGCGATATTGATATACGCCAACTGATCGCTGATCATCCTGCGGATGAGCACAACGATCAATTCGTGATAGCGATGCTGGTAATGGGCATGTTGATCAGGAGGCAAGTGTTCAATTGCCAGCGCTTGCTCGAAAATCATGTCTTGAGGAGCCAACTCAGGGTTGAAAGAAATCTCGATCTCTTCAGTCATTGGCACGCGTTCGGCCAAAACATCTTTGACGATGTCTTCGAAATCTTCAAATCGCAGATTGTACGCAAAATAGAAATCGGTCAGGTGTGTGCGTACGCGCGACATCCTGATTTCCCACATCTCTTCGGTTTCTTCCCAGAGGGGATCATGCAATCCCTCGCGCGCCTGAGACTCGATGGCCTTCTGCCGGACTTCGGCTTCGAAATCTTTTGGGGACTGTATGCCTCGCTCGAAGAGTTCGCGGCGCATACGGCCGCGAATGCGCGTTCGCAAAATCGGGTACTGGGCTAAGGCCAGATAAATCCGTAAGGCTCGATCTGTGGAAGGACTAGGTAAAGTCATAATAAGATGTTCGAAAATGGGGGTATGGGTTGCTACACAACCCATACCCCCATTTTCTAAATTCGTCAAAAATGAAGATAATTCAGCTGCCCAGGTGCATGGGCATGATCACATGTAAGAAATCCATCTGGCCAACAGGGCGAATTACTCCAGGGCTGGTGTCTGAGGAAGTTTCCAGGGCCACGTTGGGCGTCTTGATCACATCCAGCACTTCTCGCATAAAGCGTACATTGAAAGCAATTACAATGGGGGGGCCTTCGATGGATGCATCGATGATGGTCTGGTTAGAGCCTGTTTCTTCAGATTGCCCGGATATTTCCACGGTACCAGGTTGCAGTTCTCCACCGGGTGTAATACTCACCCTGGCGATCAATGTTCCCTCACGAGCGAAGATTTCAGCCTGTTTGCAGGCCTTTAGAAATGCATCCGTAGAGAGTACTGTGCGAGTTTGATGGCTGTGAGGGATGATTTGTTCATAATCAGGGAATGTCCCCTCAATTAATTGGGAAGCCAGTTCTATATTAGAGGAACGGAAGATCACGCGCCCACTTTGGGCAGGCATCAACATGGTGACAGTCTCATTACCATTTGTGCTGCCAGCAGACGAAGTAATGCGAGCCAACTCACTCAATGCCCGTGCCGGGATGACCACTTGGATAGGTTTGGATACTGGAGAAGAGAGTTCTGCTTTACGTACTGAGAGTCGAAAACCATCTGCAGATGCAAAGGTGATCTTTTCCTCATCAACGGTAAGGAGAACACCTGTAAGAATCGGGCGTGCCTCATCAGTAGATGTAGCGAAAACAACTTGTTGGATCATCTCCCTAAGGTCAGCGACATTGATCTCTATGCCTCCATCAAAGTCCTGTGAGGGCATGGGAGGAAATTCTTGGGCGTCAATACATTTGAGATCGGTGTTTGATGTACCACTCCGAACGTTCATTGTCTGCGTGCGCACATTCAAATCCATGCTGACCTGGTTAGGAGGTAACGTGCTAATTAAATCAGTAAATGTTCGTGCTGGAACCGTCGTGGACCCATCTTCTTCGATCTTGGCACCAATCCAACAAGTAATGCCCAGTTCCAGATTGGTTGCAGATAGACGTAAACGCCCCTCGTCGCTGGCTACTAAGATATTCCCCAAAACTGGGAGTGTGCTACGTGGCGATACGGCACGCGATACAATGCTGAGGCCATTGGCGAGATTCTCTTGCAATACAGATACTTTCATGTAGACCTCTCCTCATTTGCTGATGTAATCAGTATACAACGAGAAGCACAAAAATTCCAGTTGAAAGTTACAATCGAGGGTGTGGGAGGGACGTAAGCTCTTTTAGGGTGGTTTCTATCTTAGCCCAGATAGTGATAGAAAGTATGTAGAAAGTAACTGCTCAACCCTGGAACGGATTTTCCCGAAAAAAGGGTGTGGGGCGGGGGGGGGGGGGCCCCCCGGCCCCCCCCCGGGTGGGGGGGGGGGGGGGTTTGGGCGGGGGGGGGGTTATCCCGGGGGGCGCCGAACGCCGCGGCGACCAGCCCGAGCGCGGCCGGCTCCGAGACCGGCGC
>CAZUSV010000233.1:0-8062 GCA_964622645.1 uncultured Anaerolineales bacterium | reverse complement strand
GCCCAATCAGGATTATAAGAACCTATCGGCGTATTGATTGTGAACCACCCTGGCAATTTGGCATATACCTTGATGCTCTTAGTTTTCTCAAAACGCTCCGCAAAAGATGCTTCATTTTGAGAATCATAGATCACATACTCATAAACCGACTTCTGGCTCGCAAGCATATTTTTGGAGAAGTAGCCATATAACTCTTCATTTTCAAATTGAGACTGAACATAATATTCATCCTCACCGATCTTTGTATACTTGATCCCATCCACGATCATCAAGCGCATTTCTATCTCGATCAACTTGCCAACCTCATCCATATATTTTTGTGGATTCTTTTTAAAGAGATCAAGAGTTTTGCTGCGAGTTAATATCTCAACAATGGTACGGCGCGTTAGATTGCTACGATTTTGCAAATATGAAATAATATCGGGCAAACTTTCAATTATATTGCTTGCCAGCATAGCCACACGGTCTTTCTCCTCCGCGCTCACCCCGCTGGATGAAATATCAACAGCGGCTTTGGTGTAGATCAATTTTGCCGATTGAATATTCAACCCTCGCCGAATTTCCTTTACACATTTTTCGATTAATTCTTCGCTATCAAACGCTACAGAATAAGTTGTTTTATATTTGATGCGCTCCCACAATGCCTTGAAATCATCGCTCAGGAAAACTTGCTTATTGAGTTTGACTTGCTTTTTATCATCATTATTTTTGATATTGAGTTTGCCGCTGATTTTCTTGGTTAGAGCTTCAATTGGTACTTTGTGCGCTTCATACGCTGTTGGAACAGTAAATTGATCCTCTCGCAAATCCTGTCTGAGCTTATCGGTCACTTTGCCTCTTTCATCAACATAACCTGCTGCCACGAAGTGGGTAAAAATTTCCTCCGATGCTTTAATACCCAAATAGGCAAGCTCCCCTTCCTTGCTTTCAACAGAGATATTCGCAAAGCTATGCGATTCGATGATCCCAAACTTGATTCCGCTTGCTTTTTCAAATTCCTTTTGTAATCCTTCTGCAAAATCTTCGTAACTTTCATTTGCCATCACAGTCAGGGTGTTGATCTCAAACCCATGCAGGCGTTCCCCGTCTTGGTTCACGCATAGGCGCAGACCACGTCCAATTTCCTGTCGACGTTTGATCTCCGACCTCGTCTCATTCAGGGTGCAAATTTGGAAGACATTTGGGTTATCCCAGCCTGCATTCAATGTGGAGTGGGAGAAGATAAAGCGCAGCTTACTATCAAAGCTAAGTAATTTTTCTTTATCTCGCATGATAAGGCTGTAAGCATCTTCGTCTGCTTTGGCTCTACCCGTAGATGTTTCCTTGAAAATATACTCCTCTTTATCGCCTTTTTTCACCACTTTATCTATTGAAAAATAGCCATCATGAACCGCAGAAACTTCTCTTTCCAATTCGTCCAATTTATCAAAGAGCGTATTATATTTGGGCTTGCGGATCAGTTCTTGATAATGCTTTTCAAAGAGCTTTGCATAAACGCCCTTCACTCTATTGCCTTGCTCATCATACTGCCTATAATTGGCAACCCGGTCTATAAAGAAAAGGCTTAATACCTTGATGCCCTTTTTATTCAGCAGCAATTCTCTATTCAGATGTTCTTCGATCGTCTTGCGGATCTGTTCTTCCTTGATGGCAAGGTCATCAACATCACCGATTGATTCCCCAAGCCGCACATATTCAGGCTGGCTGGTGAAGTCAATATACTCATTGCCCTCAGCTGCATAAATATCACTGATGATAAATCCTTCATACACTTCTCGATGTTTAGATTTCTCGTATAAGTCATCCCCTTGTTTCACTGTAAATATTTTTCGCTTGATCTTGTCCCGCTCCTGCACATCGATCTCAATCCGTGCTGTGATGGGCGTTTTTCTATTATTCACAGACACCAGGCGGATATAAGCCTTATTATGATAATTAACCGACTGAAAACCAGCCACTTCGATCTGCTTAACTAGTTTCATTTCATAAGCGTCAACCGCATCCAATTTATAGAGTTGATGATGCTTTTCTACATGCGTTGCGGAATAACGGAAGATCGCAGCCGGATTTAGGCTTGCGATTGCGACCTTTGCTTTTTTTGTGGTGTCAACCAATTGCGGTTCATCAATGATCACAAAGGGATTTGTTTCCTGAATCAGCTCTATCGGCCGCATCCCATTCATCGTATCTCGACGACGATGAATGATATTTGCTTTGGTCTCCTTGCTTGGGTCTGTAAAGCTCCGCCTGAAAGCATCAATATTGATGATCATAATCTGGATATCATCACTAACGGCAAAATTGCGCACCTGATCAAGTTTGCCGCTGTCATAAACAAAATACTCGCAAATTGTATTATCGTAGTGCTGTGCAAAATGTTCTTCTGTGATTTGCAGCGATTTATAGACTCCCTCCTTGATAGCGAGCGAAGGCACCACGATCACGAACTTGGTGAAGCCATAATTTTTATTCAGCTCATAGATCGTGCGCAGGTATACATAAGTTTTCCCCGTCCCTGTTTCCATCTCTATATCAAAATCATAATTGCCTTTTGAAAGGCTTTCGCTCTGTTTCAGGCCATTCCGAAGCTGGACACCCTGCAAATTCGCCAGGATCGCCTCTGCATCCAGGTCAAGCCGATTGCCTATCCCGTTTTCGGTATGCAATAAGCCCGGTTGTGAAGGCGTACTGAATGGCAAAACCGTAAAATTAGATTGCTTCGGCAATTGCCCGCTGAAGAGATCAACAACAGCATCAATCGCTTCTTTTTGATAAATTAGGTCAGGGTTGAATTGAAGCTTCATGGTAGACATGCCCTAAATACTCACAATCTCATCTACGCCATTCGTGCGCAGAATTTCTTTGGTGTTGGTTTTGGCACTATCGTCCTTGAAGCCATTATCTTTGAAAACCACCCGCATCACTTCCGGGGATAGCTCGGCTTTTAGCTTCACAATCTCTTGGGCAACTTTGGTCGTGATCTCATTATCCAGGCAGATCATCAATGCCCCGAACCCAACGCTGTAGATATTCTTATCACCTGCCGCGTAACTTTTTATTGGTAGCGTCAAATCAATCCCATATTTCAACATGATCTCATAGACCATATCCAACTCACTCCGCCCTTCCACAAAATTCTCAATACTATCGAACAAACTCTCTTCAAGATTATCGGCATCAGGATGCCACTTTTTCAAATTGGAACTATCCAGCTTGAAGACCTTGAACCCTATATCCAGCTCATCAGGGTTCATCACCTTATCTTCATCTGCCACCAGCATCTGCCCTTGCTGGGCATCATATCTCTCTTTCAATTCAGCCTTGATTTTATCCCCTGCACGGCGGATGCGTTCTTTTCCTATTTCAGCGATGGTTGAAAAATCGCCACCTTCAACTTCCTCGGGGAGCTGAACCATTATAAATTGTCTGCTGTGATTATCGTCAAGGTTTTGCAAAAACACAGAATGAGCTGCAGTAGCTGATCCGGCGAAGAAGTCTAATACCAACCCATCTTTTGAACCTATTTGAATTATCTTTTGGAGAAAATAAGGAGATTTTGGAAAATCAAATTGGTTATTGCCAAACAATTCTTGTATCGCTTTTTTACCATAATCATTGTTTATTTCTTTTTCTAACCATATAGATTTTGGTAAAGTAGTAGCAGTTTCCCCATCCTTTACCAAATAATCTTTACGAATAATGCGCCATTCTCCGTTATTTGTTTGACGTGCAACCAACAGATGAATATCATCTTTAACTTTAGTCCTCCCCCAAGTCCAACAGCTTTCATTATTTTTAGAATCTAATGGTAACACTTGAACAGAAAATTTATCATCCTTTTCTAGGCTTACACCGCCGGTGGACGTATTTACATATATTGGAAAAAATAAATTTGGACGAGTTGTGCTATTAAATGCAGGGTTTCGATTTCGAAGCCCAATATCTCGATATTTTCCTTTCTCATCGTCTCGATTATATTCTCTCAGCATCTCATCGGGTTTTGGTAATGGAAAAGTTGAGTTTTGGTTAACGCTTTTAGCAAACACGATCACATATTCATGTGTTTGTGCTAAAAATTTATCAAGATGTCTACCTCGTGGATTGAGTTGCACAGCGAACTTTCCAACAAAATTCTCTTCTCCAAAAATCTCATTGCATATTTTTATTAAATTTTCCTCTTCATTATCATCAATACTTATAAAAATTACGCCATCATTTCGCAACAAATTTCTCGCCAACCTCAATCTTGGATACATCATATTCAGCCAATTTGTATGATAGCGTCCATCACTCTCGCTGTTGGTTGATATATTATGCCCTTCGTCGTCTATTTGTCTGGTAATTTCCTTGTAATTTCTAATACCATCTCTATAATCATCAGGGTAAACAAAATCCTTCCCCGTATTATAGGGCGGGTCAATATAGATCATCTTCACCTTATTATGGTACGTCTTCTGCAAGAGCTTCAAAACTTCCAAATTATCCCCCTCAATATACAAATTTTGGGTGCTATCCCAATCCTTGCTCTCTTCAGGGCAGGGGCGCAGAGTACCAGTTGAAGGGGTTTGTGCCAGGCGCAGGGCTTTGCTCTTCCCCCACCAGGTGAAGTTATAGCGCTCTTCATCATCATCTACATACTCGCCTAAAACCGCCTTGAGCTTATCAAAATCAATGCTCTCTTCCGCAAACACATCCGGGAAGAGTTGCTTCAATTGCTGGATATTTTCAGTCACGATATCTTTGCTTTTACCGTTTAGGTTGGTATCTTTCATCGCCTGCTTCCTTTTTTCTTTTCTATATTTCGATCGACATCATTGCACATCTGCAACCATACGCCTTATCTGAATTCAATACGCCTTTCAACGAACACGCCTCGTAGTGGCGACTTTAGTCGCTCCTGCCCCAGCCAACTTATCCGCTTTCGCCTGCTCCAATCCTTTGATCCGCACATTCAACGCAACCTTCTCGTTGAACATACTCTCTTTCTTCAATTGAGAACGAAGTATCGCCAACTCACTCTCAATAGCCATAACTTCTTTATGCACTTGCCGGGCTTCCTGCGGGTCCAGCCCCTGCACGCTATTCCCTGCCAATTTGGCAGCCTTATACAAATGCAATTGGTCAACAAAATCACTATAGAAACGGTAGAAATGAGTAAAGGACAGTTTCCCTGCCCCAATACTCGCCAAAAAATCACGGTCATGCAAATTCAAGTCTTCAACATCCATCCAGGGTGAAAAGACAAATTCATCAATTCTCTGTTTCTGTCTATCAGCCAAATTCTTCTCCGGCATCCCCACTGCCACCATCAAACGCTGCCCACAGGTCAATTGCAGGATCATCGGGTAGGGAATCGCTCGCATAATGATCTCTGCAATCCGCTTATGCTTTTTCGCATCATGCAAACGTGCTTCAAGCACCTGAACTTCAGCATACTCTCGCTCTTCATCCTCATAAGGCTGAATATTAATATTATCAGGCCTCAGGTTATATTGAATCACAATTTTCTCTACTTGATGGGTGATCAGTTTTTTATCTGCCGCACTCAAGCCAATATCATAAAAGAACTTTTTAAAGACAGTGCTCCCCACGGCACAATTTGCGGGCAAACCTAAACTGTGAAAGAAAATCTCTGTCCCCATCACAACCTACTTGATAACCAGAAAAGAGATCAACTCAAAATCTTCCAGCCCGCTTACCGCTTGCTTGCTCAATGCCGTCCCACCCTTGCTGAACAAACTCGCTACCCCCGCTTCTTCTACTTTTCCTGCTAAATTCTGAATAGCCGCCTCCAGCAAGTCCGAATAAGGCCTCATCTTGCGCCCTTCATCCGTTTCCTGATTGAAAACCGCTACCAACTCCGCCAGTACTTCTCTTTCACCAACACAAAGCTTTTTGTAGTAGTCCAATATCTTTTTGGTATGCAAGTAGTTATAACGCACGCTACCATCTGCATGGATGTAGACCAGATAATAGGGATAAAGAGCGTTATGCTTTTCAACAGCCACATGCGGATTCACCTGCTTTAGCGCAAAGATCACCCCGGGCTTTATCTCTGGCAACTCAGGGGAAGTTGACGCTATCGCATACATCCCCAAAGGCGCCTCTTCCAAGGCCTTCTTATTTACCTTCATGAACTCCATCAGGTCCATCTTGAAATCATTCATCGTCAGGTCTGTGATCGAGATCCCGCCTGAGATTTCCTCCAGGTCAACCACTTCTTCCTGCAAACGTTCGAGCTGGCGTTTGCGATATTCAAGATCATTCATCTGCTTGTTTTCATCAAATTCGATGATATTCTCGTCACCTGTTGCCGAAACATCCAGTAGTACCATCCGCCCTGTGACCCGTGCCTGCAAATTGATATATTCATCCAACTTGAGATTCGGCCAAAAATTGACCAATTGCACCTTGTCATTCACAGACCCCAAGCGGTCAATCCGCCCGAACCGCTGAATGATCCGCACTGGATTCCAGTGAATATCATAATTCACCAGAAAATCACAATCCTGCAAATTCTGCCCTTCAGATATGCAGTCCGTGGCAATCATCAGGTCGATTTCCTGTGTTGCATCAGGGTCAACCTTATTCCGCTCTTTTGAGATTGGCGAGAAATTCGTCAGTACCGCATTCAAGTCGGTTACATGCACATTAGGCATGGTTGTCTTATTGCCACCCGAACCGGTCACTTGAGCCGCATATATCTTAAACTCTTTCTCCGCCCAGTCCGAAAGATTCTCATAAAGATACTGTGCAGTATCAGCGAAAGCTGTAAAAACAATCACTTTTTTGTTGTCTGGGTTAAGCGGATTGTTGATTTTGGCTCGTATAATATTTTTGAGATCATCCAGCTTTGCATCGCGTTTGCTGGTAATTGCCTTAGCTTCATCTAATAATTCAGCCAGCTTCTCCCGATCATCTTCCAGGTCTTGCGTCCATTTAAGTCGATCCATATCCTGTAACAATACTTTTACCTTATTGCCTATCAACAGATCTTCCAGCTGATTGTCATCAAGATCGATCTCATCAATATTCAAGGACGGGTCATAATTCGCCCCTTTTTGCTCAATAATTATCAGTAGTCGGCTAACATTATCCAGCAGCTTTTCTACAGTCAAAGCAAATGAGTGTATCGAGCTTTCCATTCGCTTCAGCAAATTGATCCGCATCAAATTGGTCAACGCCTGCTCACGATCCACTTGCTTGAAGGTAGATTCCCCGCCACGCAATTGAATATCATATTTCGCATTATATTCCCCCTTCTTGTGGGGCAAAATATAAGCCGAAGGTGCATAAGCACTCATATTCAGGCTTTTGATCATGCGATTGATTTCTGATAATGGTGGGAATTCATTGCGCAGATCAATGTCGGCATGAACATTGCGTGGCTGTTGGCGAGTTGGGAATTTGCCGATTTCTGCGATGTTGTAATATTTTTCGATATGCTTTCGGCTGCGAGCAATGGTGATCGTATCTAATAGTTTAAAATAATCCAAACCTATCATTTCAATGAAGCTATCAGTCGAGCGTTCAGCTTCGGGTAACTTTATCCAGGTGTTGAAGATCTGTTGAGATTTTTTCAAGGTATTTTCTATGCTGGGAATACCTTCAAAGTCAAATGCGCTGTCTATACCTTCGGTGATAAAAGCGATCTGATTTTTTATATCCGCCATCCGGTTATTGACCGGCGTTGCTGAAAGCATCAATACTTTGGTTTTCACCCCCGACTTAATAATATCCCGCATTAACCGCTGATAACGAGTGACACGTTCTGTACTTGGGTTATTATTTCGAAAATTATGAGATTCATCGATCACAATCAGGTCATAATTCGACCAATTGATTGTGGCAAGGTTGATTTCTCCCGACTTCCCATCATACCTGCTTAAATCAGTATGGTTGAGAACATCGTAATTGAAACGATCTTCGTTAAATAGGTTTCTTTTGTCGTTCTGTGTATAAACAGTCCAGTTTTCTCTTAATTTTTTGGGGCAAAGTACTAAGACGCGATCATTGCGGAGTTCATAATACTTGATCACAGCCAAAGCTTCAAAAGTTTTCC
>CAZUSV010000232.1:0-8108 GCA_964622645.1 uncultured Anaerolineales bacterium | reverse complement strand
ACACCCTTGACCAGAACGGATGTTCGTGCTATTATGCTAGCACAAATATTCTATCAATTATGCACGTTTGGAGTGTGTCTTATGATGGCACGACGAAAAAAAGAAGGTTTAAGCGACAAGCATATCAAGGTTCTTCAGGTTCTCGAGACATACACCGAGAAGAATGGCTACCCACCCACGATTCGAGAAATCTGTGATCGCGCCAGTCTTTCCTCAACATCGGTTGCGAACTATTACCTCGAACGCCTGGAAGAAAAAGGGTATATCGAACGTGATCGGGGAGTCTCGAGGGGTTTGCGCGTGGCCAAGAGTTGGGCCAAGGATGTCAGTGAGCAGATCAAAGAAACCGTAGAGGTCATCGACGAACTGCTGTTCATTCCCTTGGCAGGGACCATCGTCGCCAGCGAGCCTGTTCCCTTCCCCACTTCTGACTTCAGCCCCTTCGATTCCGAGTCAGGCTCGATCAATGTGGCAAAAAGTCTGCTACCCGCGCAAGATGTCAGGCGAGGCAATTTGTTCGCCCTGGAAGTCAGCGGAGACTCGATGATCGATGCCATGGTGAACCATGGCGACGTGGTCATAATGCAACCCGCCACCGAAGTGCGCAATGGCGAAATGGTCGCCGTATGGCTCAATGACAAGGACGAAACCACCCTGAAGTACTTCTACGATGAGGGCAATCGCGTACGCTTACAGCCCGCCAACCCCACTATGGATCCCATCTATGTCAACGATCCCAGCACTGTTGAAATTCAGGGTCGAGTGGTCATGGTCGTCCGACAAGTAGAAATGCAATAACCATACTGTTCGTAGATAAAAGCCGTGCTGAGCACGGCTTTTTTTAATTTTGAGCATCACGTCGCTGACGCAATTCCAGGCGCATCGTCGCACTCATCTCTTCAGGCAGTTCATCAAGGGTGCGACGGATCAATTTGGCCGTCTTTGGGTTAGAGGTTGCTTCTAAGGATTGTCGCAAAAAATACATGGTCTCTTTTGGAGATAGTTTCGCCAAAAAATAAATCACAGTGATCAAATCATCCCTGATCTCTCTATCTGCTTCACGCACTAAAGGGCCAATCCAGCGAAATACCACTGGCAGATTCCCAAAGTTCTTGGTCTCAAGGAGCGAGGGTATCGCCCGTAAACCAGTCAAGACCAGAGGATGTTCTTCAGATGTCAACCAATCCTCCAGTAATCGCATAAACTCATCTCTGGCTTCAGCACGTAGACGATCTAATCCCGTAGACGCCAGGGCCTTGACGATCTTCTCTTCCTTACAATCTGATCCCCAAGCCCTAGCACGCTCGACGACCCGCTCAGCAGGTGCTGGCAACACGCGCCCCAGGATCGAAATCGCCAACAGCCGGGTTTCCACCCAACGTTCGGCCCAAAGGACATCGGCCAACGCCAAAGCAGATTCGGGATCAGCATCAATCCTTTTCGCCACTTCACGCTGGATGTGCCGCAGGACAGGTTTAGGAACTTGGTAGCTTTTCAACAATGGAGCCGATTCGATCACCTGAGACGGCCGCGTAGTGCGATCGGCATAGATATCTAGCAGATCATGCAAAGCGGTCAGAAATTTCTTCGGTGTCTCAAAATTTTCGCTCAAGGCAGCAGCTTGAGAGGCTAATCGGGCGGGTTGGATGGCGGGCATAAGGATTGGGGATTGGAGATTTCCGATTGGAGATTTACGATTTGGGATTTACGATTTGGAATTTTGAGATTAGAGATTGGAGAATTTTGAAAGCGGACTCAATATCTTTGGCAAAGGATAACAGGTTGTGGTCTTTCTCGGCGATATACTCATCGAATGATTCGAACAGGGTTTGGAAGGTTTGTTCCCAACCAGCGCCGATCAGGATCAGCGGGCGTGGCGAGGTGGCGCCGGTTTGCAGTTGAGACCACATCGCGGCCGCTTCGGCCAGTGTGCCAATACCGCCGGGAAGAACCATAGCCGCATCACACTCTTCGATCAGGGCATACATCCGTTGACGCAAGGTGGGGAAACGCATCTCCTCCATCACCCAGCGATTGGGAGCCACGGGGCGCCACGCTTCGATCTCGTCGCAAGTCACCCCGATGACGTGTCCGCCTGCTTCCGAAGCACCACGGGAAACAGCTTCCATCGTGCCGATATACCCTCCAGTCAATACCGCATAGCCCTGTGCACCAAGGAGTTGCCCTAAGTAATAGGCCTGATCATAAGCTGGTTCACCTGGTTTTGGCTTCGAGCCACCGAATACTGTGACCTTCATTTACCATTCCCTTCCGTAATTCTTTTCAAGCTTTTGAAGGACCGCCTCTTCCAGATCGATCTCGGCGATACTGGCGATTTGCAGTAAGTATAAAGCAACATCGGCGAGTTCCCCAGCCAATGTAGTAGGATCGCTCAATTCTCCATCCCACTGGAAATGCTCCAACACTTCCGAAGCCTCCAGATTGAGAGAGATCGCCAGGTTGCGCAGCGTTTGGGGACGCGGGCTATCAGGTGCGTACCAGCCTTTATCGCCGACGAAATCGTGCATATGTTGAGTTAGCTCTTGAATGTCCATGCGGCAAGAATTATAACCAGTGAGCAGTATCCAGTAAACAGTTTAACGTAAGCAGTATGCAATAACCCATCATAAAAATCAAGTACAATAGAAGCACAAATCTTAAAACCTGCAAACCTGCAGACCTGCAAACTTGCAAACATGCAAACTTGTAACCTATCAATGCATTATGCGCATCATTCTGACGCACGAACAAACCGATTTCGATGGCTTGGCCTCCCTCTTGGGCGCTTACCTGATCGATGAGCAGGCTACCCCCATCTTGCCCCGGCGGATCAACCGCAACGTGAGGGGATTCATCACCCTTTATGGCGCGGAGCTGCCCTTCGTCGATGCGCGTGATTTTCGCGCCGACAAGATCGAATCTGTTTGTCTGGTTGATACGCAGTCACTGGTCAGTATCAAGGGCATGGGGGATAGTACCCCCATCAAGGTTATCGACCACCACTCCCCTCGTCAGGATGCTCCTGCCCATTGGGAGATCATCTCGGAAGCCACAGGGGCCAACACAACGCTGTTTGTAGAAGCGATCCAGGAGAGAGCCATCCTGCTCAATACAGTCCAGGCCACGCTGCTGCTCCTGGGCATCTACGAGGACACTGGCTCTCTGACATACACCCGCACTACGCCCAGGGACGTGCGCGCTGCGGCTTACTTATTGGAAGAAGGCGCCAATCTCTCCATCGCCAATAATTTTCTCAATCACCCGCTTTCTTTAGAACAGCAGGCAATCTACGACCAACTGCGCCAGGCCGCCGAACACCTCAACATTCACGGGCACCAGGTTATCGTGGCTACCGGCAACGCTCAAGAGATGGACGAAGAGCTCTCCACCATCGCCCACAAACTGCGCGATCTGCTAGACCCTGATGCCCTGTTCTTGCTTATCACCATCCGCGGTGGTGTGCAGTTGATCTGCCGGTCTACCAGCGACGACATCGATGTGGCCAGGATTGCGACACAATTCGGGGGCGGCGGCCATCCACGCGCTGCGGCAGGCTTGATCAAATCAGGATCTATCGAGGATATCCATCAAGAACTGATCGATCTGCTTCCCGAATATATCCAACCCCCGATCAGGGTCGCTGAGATCATGTCGCGCGCCCCGCAAACACTCTCGCCTGATACGCCTGTGGAGGAAGCCCTGCAGCGCATGCAGCGGTATGGCTATGAAGGCTATCCAGTTGTCGAAGATGGTGCCATCGTCGGTCTGCTCACCCGGCGCGCGGTTGACCGTGCCATCTCTCATAAGCTCAATTTGCAGGCTTCCAGCTTGATGAAAGCTGGGGATGCCCACGTGCACCCTGAGCATTCCATCGAGCAATTACAGAACCTGATGACTGACTCGGGTTGGGGACAGATCCCCGTCGTTGAGCAGGATAGCCACAAGATCATCGGCATCGTCACCCGCACCGACCTGTTGAAAACTCTGACTGCCAAGACGCCCCGACCAGGTCATCGCAATCTATCCGAAAAGCTGGAAGATGCACTACCCCCAGCCCGTCTGGAACTCCTCAAAGCAATTGCCGACATTGCCAAAGAAAGACATGCGGCACTGTATATCGTCGGCGGTTTTGTGCGTGACCTGCTCCTAGAACGACCTAGTCTAGATTTCGACCTGGTTGTAGAGGGAGATGGTATTGCCCTGGCGCAAGCCATCAGCGCCGAGTTTGGGGGGCGCGTCACGATGCACAAACGCTTTGGTACGGCCAAGTGGTTCATCAGTGATCAGGGGTCAGTGGTCAGTGAACAGTTATCATCATTTCTCGATGCCCCCATGCACTCCAGCAACCTGGCTCCCGAAGACCTACCTGACTCACTCGATTTCATATCGGCGCGCACCGAATTCTACACCCATCCAACCGCTCTTCCAACCGTCGAGCGCGGTAGTATCAAGCTCGATCTCCATCGTCGTGATTTCACCATCAACACCCTGGCAACGCGCCTTGACGGCCATCACTACGGCGAATTGCATGATTATTGGGGCGGTCTGGGCGATTTACAGAAAGGTATCATCCGCGCCCTGCACTCGCTCTCTTTTGTCGATGATCCCACTCGTATGCTGAGAGCAGTACGCTATGAGCAGCGCTACGAATTTCAAATCGGCGAGCGCACCCTACAATTGCTCCTGGAAGCCAAGCCCCTGCTCGACCGTGTATCGGGTGATCGCATCCGCCATGAACTCGACAATATCATTGCGGAAGACAAAGCCCGACAAATGCTCGATCGCCTGCACGAACTTGATCTACTCAAGGCCATTCATAAAGACATTCTATGGGATGATCACATCGCAGAGCAGATCGATAACCTCCAGCCTGGCGAGCCAGAAGAGTATTGGGGGCTTGGACCTGAATTGCGCGGCAAGCGACTGAAGAGAGCTTTGGCCTATATCCTGTGGCTGATTCCGCTGCCTGTGTATCGCGTCCAGGGCGTGATCAAGCGCCTCAAGCTACCCCGATCCCTGGCGGAAACCATCCGAGCTGCCTGCGTCATCTGGCACGAACTTCCTGAGCTAGTCACTGAAAAACCCAGTGCGATCACCGCCCGTATGGCAAAAACTCCTGCCCTGGCAATTTATGGGCTGCACCAAGCCAGTGATGATCCAAAAGCGCGCCAGATACTCGAAACTTATGCCAAGCAATGGAAAAACGTCAGCGCAAATACAACTGGACATGATCTGCGTGATCTTGGTCTTTCACCAGGACCAACATACAAGCAAATCCTGAATGATTTACGCAATGCCTGGCTGGATGGCGAGGTGACTACACTCAAAGGTGAACAACGCCTGCTCAAGAAACTTATCAAACAACTTCCAAAGAAATAACCTTGTCACTTGATTTGATCCGTGCTAAAATTTTCTCGCTATAGGGTGGTAGCAATACTGCTGTCGGCGAAAAGTGGGCAACCCCCACTTTTTTCGTGTCTAGAGACTACCACCTATTTGATGGAGAACAAGCATGAAGAACGATTTTGCACTGGCTTTTAAGCAAATCCTAGAAGACCGCGGTCTGCCTCAAGAAGTAGTCCTGGCGGCAATCGAGGATGCCATGGTATCCGCATACCGGCGCGCGGTTCACGCTTCCAATGCCCAATTCATTGAAGCCAGAATCGATTCCGAAACTGGTGAGGTATCGATATTCGCCGAAAAAGAAGTTGTCGAAGACGTACAAGACGATCGTACGGAAGTACTGCTTACGAACGCAAAAGCTGTCGACGAGGGCGCTGATTACGGCGATATGGTTGTCGTTGAAAGCACTCCTGGGGATTTTGGTCGGGTAGCTGCACAAACAGCCCGACAGGTCATCCAGCAGCGTATTCGGGAAGCCGAACGCGACGCACAACTCAAATATTACGCCAATCAGGTCGGCGATATTGTCAATGGGGTAGTGCAGGCGATCAATGCCAAGCAAATCACCCTGGGTTTAGATTTAAAGGCCGAGGGAGTGATGCCCCGCCGCCAGCAAATCCCGCGTGAGTTCTTCCGCGTCCATGACCGGGTGCGCGCCCTGCTGATGGAAGTCCAAGAAACCAATCGCGGACCAAAGATCATCCTTTCACGCGCCCATCCAGATTTCTTGCGACGATTGCTTGAAAACGAGGTGCCCGAAATCTATCATGGCATGGTCGAAATCCGCTCGATCTCCCGCGAGCCTGGACAACGCTCCAAGGTGGCTGTAGCAGCCTTGCAGCCAGGCGTTGACCCCGTTGGGGCATGCGTTGGTATTCGCGGTGTCCGCATTCAGGCCATCGTGCGCGAACTCAACGACGAAAAAATCGATGTCATCGAATGGAACCCAGACCCTGAATCCTATATTGCCAAGGCACTCAGCCCAGCTCGAGTGTTAAATGTATTTCTCGAGGATAACGGCGGACCTAAAACTGCCACGGTGGTTGTTCCAGAAGATCAACTCAGCCTGGCTATTGGTCGCGATGGGCAGAATGCTCGACTGACTGCCAAACTCACTGGTTGGCGTATCGACATCAAGAGTCTCATCGAGGCTACAAGCGAGATTCTTTTCAAATTGAAAAACACTACTGAATACGCTGATTTCTTCGAACAAGAAAAAGATACCATTCCACAAATCGAAGCCTTGATGAGAAAGAAGGCTGAAGGTCGTCCAATCACTCCCGAAGATTTCCATGAAATGCAAGCTTTTACCGAGCGCATTGAATTGGGTCGCATCACTTCTCAACGTGTCATCCAGAAAGAGGTTAAGGAGCGCACCGAAGTCGCAAAGGAAGGCATCCCGCAAGGCGCTTATGAACTTCCTTTGGCCACATTGGGATTGCCAACCCGCGTTCAGAATCTCTTGGTTGATAACCTAGATGCTGAGACAGTAGGCGATTTAGCCTTCAGATTGAATTATGATGTGGAAGAGATCAGTGGTATCTCCGGTATCGGTCCCAAAGCCATGGAGCAAATCGAGAACTCAATCGAATTGATGATCTCATCGCTGCCCGAGCCAGAAGAAATCATCGAAGAAGAACCCGTCGTTGCTGATGCTGTCGTAGCAGAAGAGGCTGAGGACATGCCGGCCATAGCCGATGAAGCCGTAGAACCAACGGACATTCCAGATGTGGTTGCCGAAGTATCCGATGCAGATGCAGTTGCATCCCTCGAAGCCGAGAAAACCGCTGAGGTCGTTACTGAAGTTCCGCAGGCAGTTGAAGCAACTATTGCAGAGTCCGAGCCCGAAGTGGATGTCGAAGCCCCCGAATCGGCAGTTGAAGAAGTCGAACCCGAAGAAGCGCAGGAGCTTCTCGAAGAAGAACCCGCTCAAGAGGTCGAAGCCGAACCAGTCGAAGCACTGCCCGTCTCGATGGAGGAAATCTTCAAGCTCAAACCTGAGATGCATGACATCCCAGAGCCATCTAAAGATGAAGAAATGCCCTTCGAAGAAGAAGATGAAGAAGATAAATCCAAGAAACGCAAGAAATATGTCGAAATCGAGTATGACCCCGATCGGGATGTAACCATTTACCGCAAGAAACACAAAAAAGATTCCAAAGGATGGGATGATTGGGATGATGACGAATGGGATATCTAAATCTTTGCGCCCAATCATACTCTTTTGAAGGAAGTAGTGGCAAAAAAACATAAGAAAAAGCATATACCCCAACGCACCTGTGTAGGTTGCCGTACGGTACAATCCAAACGATCGCTGACTCGGATTGTACGCACACCCGAAGGTGTTCAAGTCGATCCGACAGGCAAACACCCCGGTCGGGGAGCATACCTTCACGATGTAAGATCCTGCTGGGAGAAAGGGCTACAAAGCGCTTTGTCGCGTGCGCTAAAAACCGAGATCAGCTCTGAAGATCTTCAACATTTAGCAGATTTCATGAACGCACTCCCAGACGATAATCAAGCCTCCGATTAGCGAAATAGATATGCGCTGGGTATATAACTCTGACTCCCAATTGGGTAGCGAGCAAATCGCCTGAGATGATGAACTAATCCCAGCGCCTCGCCCGCTCATGAGGGTGCAACACTAGAATATCAGGAGCGACCATATGAGCGAAATTGGCGAACTAAAGAGCATCGAACTTCCA
>CAZUSV010000231.1:0-8111 GCA_964622645.1 uncultured Anaerolineales bacterium | reverse complement strand
TACTTCGGCGCGCTGATGCTCACGAAAGACACCTGCAATCGCGCCGGCCACAGCAGAAGTACGAGAGCTCGCTGCGACCTTAATGGTATCAATGTGACCGGGTTCATTGTTCACTGTTTCCATCTTGCTTCCTTTGTCCTGCTATGATTAGGTCACTTGATTTTATTGTATAGCATTTTGAATGCAGAATCAAGCAGCAATACGATTGCAATTCTTTGAGGAAGTGCGCCCCCCCTGTATAATTACCATATGAGAAATCTATGGGATGCTGGCATCATTCAGCGGATCCTTGCTCTTTTTATCATAACCACCTTGTTAGGGATCGCTCCTCGATCTCATCGGGTCAGACGGGGTTTTGAGCTGGCGCGCCAGTTCCAAAGCGATAACAGCCCCCGAACATCTGAGGAACTAGCCTCACTCGCCGAACAGATGCCCTGGAGAGATGATCTGTGGGAAAATGCTGGCCACGCTGCAATAGCAGCAGATGCCTATGCAGAAGCGATAGAATACTTCAATGAAGCATTATCCGCCGACCATCTATCAGCTTCTGGATACCTTGCTTTAGGTGATGCTTACCTGCTCTATGAGAATCTCAACCTCGCCATCCAAACCTGGGAGGCGCTTTCCGAAAGACACCCCTCATCGGAAGAGTCACTCTCTCGCCTGGCAGAAGCTTATCATATCAAAGATGATTACGCTGCGACTATCAGCGCGCTGAAAGAACTTCTTGATATAAAGTCGCAAGTCGAAAGTGACAGGTCGCAAGTCGCCGACATCTATTACACACTCAGTATCTTGCTTGCCGCCCATGAACCCGAATCTGCACCGCCATATCTTCTCCAGGCCGCTGAGTACGATCCTGATGTGGAAGACCTAACCCGAGAGCTGGGTTTCGTTATTCAGCGTGCTTTACCAAAAGACGAGCCCGCCTATACCCTGTTAGCATCTGGGCAAAAACTCGCCCAACACAAGCAATGGGAACACGCAGCCCATGCCTTCCAGCAGGCAACCCAACTACGCCCAGACTATGCCGAAGCCTGGGCTTATCTTGGAGAAGCCTACCAACATACCCGAGATCAACTGCCCTATCGTGGTTTGTATGAATTAGAAATAGCGCTCACATTGGATCCCGATTCGCTAGCAGCAAACACATTCATGGCATTATTCTGGCAGCGCAACGGAGAATACCAACAAGCGCAGGAGTATTTGACATCTGCCGCCGATCTTGACCCCTACAACGCTACTCTTCAAATCCATATCGGAGAAATGTGGGCACAAGCTGGAGACTTGGCCACTGCGCAAACCTTTTATGAAAAGGCTATCGAACTCGACCCATATGATCCAACATCCTACCAGGCTTTGGTTGAGTTTTGCATCCGCTACAATGTAGATTTGCGAGGGATAGCTTTGCCTGCAGCTCGACAGGCAGTTTCCCTGACACCGAATGACCCAGCTTCTCTCGATGTAATGGGACAGGTATTATCGCGCCTTGGCGACTACATCAATGCTGAACGCTATTATTTGCGGGCGCTACAGCACGATAACCAATTCCCACCAACGCATCTACATTTAGGATTGCTCTACACACTGCAAGGCCAGCGCAAACTAGCTCAATCACATCTCTCACTGGCGATAAGCCTTGCGCCCAACACACCTACTGCCGAACACGCCCAACGGTTGTTGCAGGAAAATCAAGAGCCGTAATGCCCCAAATCGCACCGATATGCTACAATTTGCGAAATCTGTGACCATTAAATATCTATTGCCGATAGGAGTAAACCATGCCCAACAGAAACCAACTTATCGCTGTCCTGGCTGCTTTGCTGATTGCTTCCCTGGCTTGCAGCGTTCTCAACGGAGATGACTCCAGCGTAGGGGCACCTGCTCTGCCTCCCGACATACTCTTCCAAGACGATTTTTCAGACCCCTCCAGCGGCTGGGATCAAGTCGAAGTCCCTGAAGGCATCACCGACTATGAGAACGGTTATTACCGCATGCTAGTCAATACAGAAGAAACCGATATATGGGCCAATCCAGGCCTTTTCTTCACTGATGTCGTCATCGAGGTCGATGCCGAAAAAGTCGGCGGCCCAGATGATAACGATTTTGGCATCATTTGCCGTTATCAGGATATCGATAACTTCTATTTCTTTATCATCAGCAGCGACGGATATTACGGCGTTGGCAAAGTGATCAACGGCGAGCAGGAACTCATTGGTACAGATCAAATGTATCCTGACGATGCTATCAAACAGGGCAATACCACCAACCAAATCAAAGCGGATTGTATAGGTTCGCACCTGGTGCTGCATGCCAATGGCACCCAACTGGCTGATGTCCAGGATACGGCTTTCTCATCTGGCGATGTTGGCTTGATCGCGGGCACTTTTGCGCAACCCGGCACAGACATTCATTTTGATAACTTCGTCGTCAAGAAACCTTGAAACGTTAGCATGTTTGCACGTTTGCATGTATAAATAGTTTGATGAAGATTTACCTTGATACAGTTGGCTGCCGCCTGAACCAGAGTGAGATCGAGACGTACGCCCGGCAATTCCGTGCTGCTGGGCACATTTTGGTTTCTGATCCTGGCGAGGCTGATCTGACCATTGTCAACACTTGCACAGTCACTACAGCCGCGGCAGCTGATTCACGCAAGAAGATCCGCGGGGCAACGCGTGCAGGCAGCGGAGAAGTGATTGCCACAGGTTGTTGGGCGACAATGGAACCCCAAAACGCGGGGATCCTCCCCGGGGTCAGCCGCGTGATTCCCAATATCAATAAAGATGGGCTGGTATCTGAGGTGCTGCAAATCTCCCCAGAATCCTTCGATCTGGAACCCGTAGAACGTGAGCCCATCCCTGGAGCGCGCTTACGTACGCGAGCCTTCATCAAAGCCCAGGATGGCTGTGATAATCGCTGTACATTTTGCATCACCACGGTGGCGCGCGGAGGTGGGGTTAGCCGCCCAATCCAAGAGATCATCGAGGATATCCAGGCTGCCCATCGGGGGGGTACTCAGGAAGCCGTGCTCACTGGGGTGCACCTGGGTTCGTGGGGAAGCGATCTTAATACACCTCTACATCTAAAGAGCCTAGTAGAAGCCATCTTGCAAGAAACGGATATCCCGCGCCTGCGGCTCTCATCCCTGGAACCTTGGGATCTAGACGAGGATTTCTTCACTCTGTGGGAGAATAATCGCTTAGCCAGACATTTACATCTCCCGCTACAATCTGGTTGCGCTGAGACACTGCGGCGCATGGCCCGCAAAACATCCCCGGATGAGTACGCAGATTTGGTCACATCAGCCCGCGCAGCCATCCCCCATGCTGCCATCACCACCGATGTGATCGTGGGTTTCCCAGGGGAGAGTGAGGCTGAGTTCGAAGAGAGCCTGGCCTTTGTGCAGCGCATGAACTTTGCAGGTGGGCATGTCTTCACCTATTCGGCTCGTCCCCAAACAGCTGCCGCGCGTCTACCAGATCACGTACCCCATCCGGTACGCAAAGCGCGCAATACGCGCATGCGCGCAGTTTTCGAAAAATCACAGATGGCATACCAGGAACGTTTTGTGGGGAAGAACATGCCTGTGCTTTGGGAGAGCGCCACCTCAATCGGACCACAGGGTTGGACGGTCAGTGGTTTGACAGATAATTACTTGCGCGTGCGCGCTCAGGCGCCCCAGCAATTGTGGAATCAGATTACGCCTGTAAAACTCGCCCAGCTTAGCGATGGGGGCTTAATTGGGCAGCTTTTATAACCAAGGAGGACGATCATGAGCGATTGCCTTTTTTGTAAAATCATAGCTGGAGAAATTCCCAGCGACACAGTTTATAAAGATGAGCAGGTCACAGCCTTTCGAGATATCAACCCCGTCGCGCCTACCCACATCCTGATCATCCCCAACAAACATATCGCTACGATCAATGATCTCACGACAGAGGACGAGGGTCTTATCGGGCATCTGTTCACCACGGCCAAAGCCCTGGCCAAAGAAGAGGGTATCGATGAATCTGGTTATAGACTGATCATCAATGTCAATCGCCATGGCGGCCAGGAGATCTTCCACCTGCATTTACACCTAATTGGGGGGCAGAAGATGCGCTACCCCATGGGATAGAGGTATAATCGAACCCATGAGTATGAAGGAGAAGTTATCCCAATCCCTGAAAGAGGCTATGAAGGCCAAAGACGAACGGCGCAAACGCGTGGTGCGTATGGCTATGACTTCCATCAAAAATGCCGAGATCGAGAGAAAAGGCGAACTGGAAGAGCCGGACGTTTTGGCCATCCTGCAAAAAGAAGTCAAAGCCCGTCACGAGACCATCGAGGGCGCCCAAAAAGCTGGCCGTGAGGACTTGATTGCTGAAGCCGAGGCTGAAATTGCGATCTTAGAAGAATATCTTCCTCAAGCGCTTAGTCAAGAAGAGCTGGAAGCCCTGGTCAAAGAGGCGATTGCCGAAGCCAGAGCCACATCTCCCAAGGAGATGGGCCTGGTCATGAAAGTTCTCATGCCCAAAATACGCGGCCGCGCTGACGGAAAAGAAGCCAACCAAATCGTACGGGAGTTGCTTTCCCAATAAACAGTGAATAGTATCCAGTCAACACTTAGTAAGTGTCCATCAATAAGTTTGTAGTGATGACCCTTCGACTCCCTTCGGGATCAGGACATGCTTCAGTCATCCTGACCACTGAAGTGGTCACTACAAGCCTATACACCACCAAGTTAATTTGGACAATCACTTAGCATTTACTGACTACTGCTCACTGTCCACTAATCCATGCCTGTAAGATCATCCAAACTGCCCTGGCAAAGGGTTCTTTTCCTGATCGTTCTCCTGCTTGCAAGCAGCGCGGCGATCATGGCCATTGTGGTTTACACCCCAGTTTTTAGATCTTCTGCGGGGGATCTACAACCAGGAGATGTTGCCGACGAGGATATTCTCGCTCCCTCAGCGAATAGCTATGTAAGCGAAGTCCGCACTGAGCAACAGCGCCAGATCGCCATAAACTCCGTTTCGTTGAAGTACACCCGGGCTGATACCAATATCGCCCGGCAACAACTCGAGCAACTGCGGGCTGCCCTGGCGTATATCACCAGCGTGCGCTCGGACAACTATGCATCCCAAGAACAAAAGCTGACCGATTTAGCTGCCCTACAAGGGATCACCCTCAGCCAGGACCTTGCCATCGCTATCCTCGAACTGAGTGAATCTCGCTGGAATGCTGTCGAACAAGAAGCCATCGTGGTGCTCGAACAGGTCATGCGTAATACCATTCGCGAAAATCTTTTAGATGACCGACTCAATACTGTACCGAACCTGGTTTCTTTAGCGCTAACAGCAGATCAAGCATTGATCGTCGCTGAATTGGTATCGGCATTTATCACCCCGAACAGTTTTTACAGTGAGAGTCTAACCGAGGCAGCCCGCCAGCAAGCCGTCGAAGCCGTTGAACCAGTCATTGAAACCTTTGCCGCAGGAGAAGTTGTTGTACAACGTGGTGAGGTTGTCTCAGAAGTGGATGTAGAGGCCTTGCGTCAAATGGGACTGGCTCAACCAGAGCGTCACTGGCAAGAAACCGCCAGCGCGGGTTTATTAGTTATGCTGTCCGCCAGTCTGGCAATCATCTTTGTAAGACGTAAACCCCAGAGGGGACATAATACTCGCGGCCTGTTGGTGGTCGCCGGCCTCTTCCTGGCTTTCTTGGGATTAGGGCGAATGGCAACGCCCACGCATGTATTGGTTCCTTATCTTTTCCCCTTGTCAGCATATGCATTGGTCGTTGCCAGCCTCTTTGGAGATGAGCTGGCCCTGGTCTCGGTTATGCCGCTGATCATCCTCACAGTCTACGGACACCCCAACACTGCAGTACTGATCCTGTTCTATGGTATCAGCAGCCTCTTCGGGGTTCTGATCCCTAAGCGAGAACAACGTATCAGCACATATATCTGGGTGGGAGTCACTGTAGCCGCTTCTGGGGCTGCAGTCATCACAGCTTTCCATCTGATTCAACCTGAGATCAACCTGGTCGAATTGGCTACCCAATCTGCGACTACACTCTTGAACGGTTTCATTGCTGCCGGGGTTACCGTACTTCTTCAATACCTGTTAGCACCGATTTTAGGTCAAATAACCCCCCTGCAATTGCTAGAGCTCTCCCGACCCGACAACCCCTTATTAGAGTATCTGCTACGTTATGCCCCTGGAACCTATCAACACAGCCTTCAAGTTGCCAACTTATCAGAGCAGGCTGCTGAGCGCATTGGCGCAGACAGTTTATTGACCAGGGTAGGCGCGCTCTACCACGATATTGGCAAAGCCAAAAATCCATATTTCTTCATCGAGAACCAAATTCCCGGCCAAATCGATACCCACGACGATATTGATCCGGCGGATAGCGCAGCGTTTATCATCAAACACGTTACCGACGGTCTGGAGTTGGCCAGCGAACATCGTCTACCCAGTCGTATCAAAGCATTCATCGCCGAGCATCATGGCACTCTCATCACCCAATATCAATTTACTCAAGCACTTAACGCAGCTAATGGGGATGAATCCCTGGTAGACACACGTTTGTTCACCTATCCCGGTCCCCGGCCCCAATCACGTGAGACGGCACTCGTCATGCTGGCCGATGGTTGCGAGGCTCGCATTCGTTCACAAAAACCTGAAACCGAAGAGCAACTACGCTACCTCGTCAAGGACACCATCGACAAGCGCTTAAGCCAAAACCAGCTCGATGATACTTCCTTCACCTTGCTCGAATTACAAACCATTAACGATTCCTTTTTTGCCAGCCTGCGGGGGATTTACCACCCGCGTGTTGAATATCCTACGCTGGATATCCCCACAGAACCCACGCTAAAAGTGCTAGAGGAAGTAAACCCCGAACCACCCGATGCAAATTTACCTTGATATTTCTGAAAGCTACCGTTCCCTCGTCGAATCACAAATCATCGAAAAGGCTGCTTTGGCCGCCCTGCAGCACCAAAAAGCTCCATCGAATGCAGAAATCAGCATTGTAATTGCCTCGGATGAACAACTCCATGATTTGAATTACCAGTTCCGAGGCGTGGATGCACCGACCGATGTGCTCTCTTTCCCCTCAAACCTGACAGATCCCGAAAGCGGAGCTTCGTACCTGGGGGATGTGGTGATCTCTTATCCCCAAGCAGAAATCCAGTCCCAGGCAGGTGGCCATGAGATCGATGAAGAATTGCAATTGCTAATCGTGCATGGCCTACTACACTTGCTGGGCCATGACCACGCCGACTCCCAAGAGAAAGACCGCATGTGGGCTGTCCAAGCTGAGATCCTCAATCAACTTGGGATTGGCGATATCAACCTATTAGATTAGAAACATTTACGATTTACGATTTGCGATTTGGGATTTACGATTTTGGATTAACCATTCACCATTAACCATTCATCATTCACCATTCACCATTCATCATTCACCATTAAACCCCTTATGATCTCATTCTTGCGTTCTCGGACACGTGCGATTGGTTACGCCCTGGAAGGTTGGTGGCATGTCCTACGCACTCAGCGCAATACCTGGGTTCATGCCAGCTTGAGCATTACAGTAATCGTCCTCGGCTTATGGCTGAGACTCTCTCCCCCGAATTGGGCCATACTAATATTGACTATGGCAATCGTTTGGGCAGCGGAATTTTTTAACACAGCGCTAGAGGCAATGACGGATTTGATCCAACCTGAAGAACACGAGTTGGCCAAAATTAGCAAAGATGTCAGCGCAGCGGCTGTTCTGATTACGGCTGCAGCTTCAGTGCTGATTGGTTTATTGATCTTAGGACCGCCGTTGTTGGATAAGATTAAATTTTTGATTGAGGATATTTGATTGAAGATTTTTGATTGAGGATTTGGCATTTTATTTTTTCTGTTCACTACCGGACACTTTTTGCACCTGGAAAGAATTGGACACGGATTTCACGGATTCTACGGATTTTTTTCAGGCTATTCGCAAACAGGCATTGCATTTTCATCCAAAGCGCAGTTAGCAATGAGGTAAGATGGGCTATTATGCACGCAAAAATAAGAAATCCGTGTTTATCCGTGGGTCCACTGAAAAAAGCCAAAGAAGAGAGG
>CAZUSV010000230.1:0-8114 GCA_964622645.1 uncultured Anaerolineales bacterium | reverse complement strand
GGCGGGGGCGCGCCCCCCCCCCCCCCCCCCCCCCCCCACCCCCTATTTTCGGAAGTTCTCGCGAATGTGCCATGTCGAATTAGTCAATTGGGAGAAGCAGCCTTCCCCCTTTGATCCAAGGAAAACACAAATTGCGCTGGCGTTATTTGCTTGTTTTTCCCGTAAATCAGAATACCCTATTTATTCACTTACCCCTAGGAGGCAGTAATGAAAAAGATCTTCACTATTTTCACCCTTTTGTTAATCATAAGCATTGGACTGGCAGCCTGTGGGACGGGCGGTGCTGATACGCTCTTAGATGATATCAAAGAGCGCGGTTATATGGCCGTCTCCACCGACCCGAACTACGAGCCGCAAAGCTTCCTTGATCCCGATGCAGCCCGGGCTGAGGGCACAGTCTGCCCTGACGACATGCTCACCTGGGGAGAAATGAAGGGCTTCGATGTCGATGTAGCAAAAGAGATTGCTGATCGGCTAGAGGTGGAAGTATGCTATGCAACCCCCGATTGGGATGTTGTCACTGCTGGTAATTGGGGGAATCGCTGGGACGTCAGCGTAGGCTCGATGACCGTCACCACAGCCCGCCAGGAAGTTCTTGACTTCACGACCCCGTACTACTACTCTCCGGCTCAATTCGCTGCTGCTGCAGATGCGGGCATTACCACCTGGGAAGACCTGGAAGGCCAGACGATCTGTTTGGCTGCTGCTACAACCTACCTGGATTGGATAAATGGCGTAGACATGGGGTTGCCTGCAGAGTCTCTCTATACTGACCCCCCGTCTGACTTCACCATCGTCGAATTGCCCACCGACCAGGAATGTGCCCAATCTATTGCTGCTGGAAGACCGGAATTCTCGGTTTATCTGACCTCCAACACAGTCGTCGATTCGAACATATCCGGCGGTTTGGACGTTGTCAAGGTTGGCGGCGCGGTGTTCGCTGAGGGCATGGCTCCTTCCATTGACAAGAGCCATACTCTGGATTCTGCCAGCTTCGTCGCAGCTGTTGATGAGGCCGTCAAGGCAATGCATGCCGACGGCACCTTGTCAGCGATTTCGGAAAAATGGTTCGATGGGGTTGATCTGACCCTAGACCCCTCTAAATAAGACCTGAAACGAGATGAAAGGTGGAAGTAGGATTATCTACTTCCACCTTTCCTTCTAAGGAGAAACTAAATGGCGGCAGATAACGGTTCTATAGGCTCTTATGAAGAAGATCTGCGGCGGATATTAGCCAAAGAACGCAGCAAGACAATTGCTTATCGGGTCAAGATGGCACTTTCCTGGATCGGATTGCTGCTCATACTTACCTTGATTTTCAGCGGGATTGAGATCAACCTTGGCTTTATCCAGTTCAAATTCATTGAATTGGATACGGAATTCATTCGACAATATTTCCCCTTTATCGCAGAAGGGGCCTTACAAACCATTCTAATCTCGATTGCTTCTATCGCCATGGCCATGATTCTGGCCCTATTGTCTGCCCTGGCGCGCCTATCCAATAATGCGCCTGCAGTCGCCCTGAGCACTTTTTACATTTCGTTGATCAGGGGTACACCCTTATACCTGCAAGTAATTTTCTTTTTCCTGGCCCTGCCGCAGATGGGAATCTACTTCTCTGGTTTTTGGGCCGGTGTGATCGCTCTGAGCCTGAACTACGGGGCCTATATGAGTGAGATCTTCAGGGCTGGAATCCTCTCAGTGAGCAAAGGCCAGCACGAAGCCGCCACTGCCCTGGGGATGAAATCAGGCCAAAAGATGCGCTTCATCGTTTTACCGCAGGCTTTGCGCCTGGCGGTTCCCCCCATCGGCAACGAATACATCGCTATGTTGAAAGACTCCGCGTTGGTTTCGGTGACCGGTTTTGTACGGGAGATTTTATGGCGCGCGCAAAGGGTGGGAAGAGCAAACTTCAAGAACCTGGAAGCCTTAGTCATCGCGGCATTCTTCTATTGGATGCTGACCCTGGTTTTCACCGCCATCCAGTCCCGGATAGAGGCTCGCTTTGAACAGGGCCAGGGCCAGGTCAAATCCATTTCGCACTAGGGGAAAACGTAATCTCAAGTAAATTTGCACGAAATATCAGGTTGTATGATCATCGTTGACATGCCATTATGGTCAATAGATTTTCAATTCTTTTTGAACCCATAAAAATTGGTCCCGTTGTAGCGCCAAATCGATTTTATCAGGTGCCGCACTGCAATGGCATGGGCTACCGCATGCCGAAAGCCCTGGCAGAGATGCGCCGCATCAAAGCGCAGGGTGGCTGGGGTGTTGTATGTACCGAAGAAGTGGAAATCCATCACAGCAGCGATCTGGCTCCCAATATCGAAGGGCGCTTGTGGGACGATGAGGATATCCCCGCATTAGCGCTGATGGCAGAATCTGTTCACCAGCATGGTGCCTTGGCAGGTATCGAGTTGACCTATGGGGGGCATCACGCCACCAACATGTATTCCCGTTCGACAAGTTTTGCGCCTCGCTCGCTCAGCTTTGACGGCTACTCCCCAGGTCAAGCTCGCCGTCTGGACAAAGAGGATATTGGCAATATTCGTAGCTGGCATCGCCAGGCAGCCCTACGCGCGCAAAATGCTGGATTCGATATCATTTACTGCTACGCAGGCCACAATTTAGCCCTGCCGATGCACTTCTTGCTGAAACGCTATAATGATCGCAGTGACGAGTACGGTGGCAGTTTGGAGAACCGGGTACGGTTTCTCAGAGAAATCATCGCAGATACCAAAGAAGTCGTTGGTGATACTTGCGCTGTTGCTGTGCGCCTGGCTGTCGACGAGTTGCTGGGGGACGAAGGCATTGAGTACCATGAAGAGGGCCACGATATCATTGCCATGTTAGCCGAACTTCCAGACCTGTGGGATGTCAATATCAGCGCCTGGGAAAATGACTCAGCCAGCGCCAGGTTCAAAAAAGAAGGGTTTCAAGAGAAATATATCCAATTTGTAAAATCGCTGACCAGCAAACCAGTGGTAGGCGTGGGTCGCTATACCACACCCGATGCCATGTTATCCGCAGTTCAGCGTGGGGTAGTCGATTTTATCGGCGCTGCCCGCCCCTCGATTGCAGACCCCTTTTTGCCTCAGAAGATCAAGGAAAACCGCCTGGAAGACATCCGTGAGTGCATTGGTTGTAATATTTGTGCCAGTGCAGATGAATTAGGGATCCCCATTCGCTGTACGCAAAACCCCACCATGGGGGAAGAATGGCGGCGCGGCTGGCATCCTGAACATATCCCACCGAAGAAGAGCAGCCAGGAAATCCTTGTCGTTGGGGGTGGTCCGGCGGGCCTTGAGTGTGCGCGTGCCCTGGGAGCGCGGGGCTATAAAACAGTGCTGGTTGAAGCCTGCCGGGAATTCGGTGGACGAGTAAGCCTGGAATCAGCTCTGCCCGGATTAATCGAGTGGCGGCGAGTAATCGACTGGCGGCTCAGCCAGATCAAAAAGATGGAGAACGTCTCGCTCTTCCCAGGTAGCTTCATGACCGAGACAGACATCCTTAATGCTGATATTGACAATGTGATCATTGCTACCGGGGCCAGATGGCGAGAGGATGGCATCGGACGGCATCAATGGCAATCGATCAAGGGACACGATTCTGCTCACGTCTACAGCCCAGATGATTTGATGGATGGGAATATCCCTCAAGGTCAGGTGGTTGTCTACGACGACGATCACTATTATATGGGCAGCGTCCTGGTGGAGTTATTACTCCAGCATGGTTGCCAGGTGACTCTGGTTACACCGGCTCCGCTGGTTGCTTTTTGGTCACAACATACCCTGGAGCAGGAACCCATCCAACAGCGGTTGATGAAATCCGGAGTAAAAATAATCACCCAGCAGGTTCTCAAAGAAATCAAACGGGAATATCTGGAATTGGCCAATACGGTTTTAGGTCAAACATCAAAAGCCCCAGCGGACGCGGTCCTATTGGTAACCGATCGTCTCCCCAACGATGAAATCTATCAAATGCTAAAACCTGCCCGAGATGCAAGCAAATTAAAGCATTTACAGGTGATTGGGGATGCAGAAGCGCCTCATCTGATCGCTCGAGCAATCTTTTCCGGGCATTGCGCTGCCCAAAACTTCGAAGAATCTCCCTCTGAAGTCACCCCATTCCGTATTGAACGCCTGGAGGCTTAATACAGCGCAAATAAAATTATCGTAACTGCTCAACCATGGAACGGATTTACCCGAAAATAGGGGGTACAGGGGGGCGGCGCACCCCTGTACCCCCTATTTTCGGGATTCTCGTCTGAAAAAAATTCAACCTTACAGGTGCGCTTCGAGCCAGTTTTCTACATCCGTGAGTACCATCGCACGTTCGGGCTCGTTGAAGACCTCGTGGTACAGCCCTTCGTAGATCTTGAGCGTCTTGTCTTCAGAGCTGGCTATGTCACACAGCATCTGGGCGCCATCTGGATCGACAAGCTGGTCTTCTCCTCCCTGGACAAGAATAAATGGGAGTTCAATTTTTCTTGCTTCTGCGGAGATTCTTTCCAATGCGGACAATATCTCAGCGCCCAACCGCGCAGGAGTTTTTCCATGAAAAACCAGGGGATCGTTGACATAGGCATCTACAACTTCTGGGTCGCGCGAAATGGCGTTGACATCTAACGCCTGCACACCCATTTTAGGAGCGAGTTTCGACAGGATCTTAGCTATCGTAATTGTCGCCTGCGAGACGCTTTCTCCAATTTTGACCAGCGGGGCAGAGATCACGGCACCCTTGAAGTCTTCCTGGTGGTCAAGCAGATAACATGAAGCGATTGTTCCGCCCATGCTGTGACCAAGCAGGAAAATGGGGATATTATGCTGCCATTCTGCGACCATATCGTAGAAGATCGTCAGGGTGTCGGTATAGTCATCGAAGGTTTCGACAAATTCACGCTCTCCCTCAGACTTCCCGTGGCCAATATGGTCTAGCCCATAGACAGCATAGCCGAGGGGTACAAAGTGGTCCACCACATTCATATAGCGTCCACTATGCTCACCCAGCCCATGCACAACCAGCAGGACAGCTTTGACGTTCTCGTCTGGCAGCCACCCTTGGTAGAAAATGTTGACATCTCGAACTCTCTTGAAAGTGCCTTCAATGTGTTTCATATAGCTCTCCTCCAATCAATTTATTACATTAACTTAACTACTTCGATAATGTCAACGTCGCGAGAGTTTCCGAAAATATGGGGTTACTGCTGTGCTCCGCACAGCAGTAACCCCATATTTTCGGGCTTCTCGTCTGAAAGTTGACATTGTCAAGCTACCTACCAGACTTGATCTCCCGAAAAAGAGTGTACGAGGGGCTGCGTCTCTACGCACACCCTTTTTCAGCTAAATCCGTTGCGCGGCTGAGCAGTTACGATAATCTTTATTCATACGCCAATACTTCATTGATTGTCAACCGGGCGGCATTGCGGGCTGGGATAATACTGGCTGCAATCGAGAGCAAGATCACCACACCCAACCAGATCACCACACCTTCAGGTGCAAAGGTCAAATCCATAGATGAGCCCATCATAGATTCGCTGATAATATTGAGCAAGATATCGCTGATTGGGAAGGAGGCCCCAATTGCCAGGAACCAGGTGATCAGTCCAATCATTACTCCCTCGATAACCACCGATTTGATTATTTCCAAATCGACCGCCCCAATGGCGCGCATCACCCCAATTTCACGCGTGCGCTCCAAGACATTCATCCCCATGGTACCCGTTAAACCAATACTGCCTACAAAGGCTGTTAGCAGAGCCATGATCAACAAGAATACCACCAGAACATCGATGGAACGCGCATTTTCCTCTTGAATAAGCAGACCAGGATTCACACTGCTCACCTCAAAACCGTGGTCGGTCAGATATTTATCGATCAACTGCGCAACTTCTTTTTGTTTCTCGAGGCTGTGCTCTTCGGTCATGATCCGATATGAGAAAGCCCGGTTGGATAGATCAAGCATATCAGCGACATAATCGTAATCTGCGTACGCCAGGGTATCTCCTACCATGCTGACAAAGCGGAAAATGCCGACCACCGTCCACTCTTCTTCTCGCTGCCCAGGCACTTTGACAATGATCTTATCCCCAGGTTGAATGCCAGGGTAGTAGGAATAAATCGTGTCGGCAGGCACTACGGCTTTCTCCTCTCCAGGGAGCAGCCAGCGCCCGGCGATAATATCTGGGTCGAGCAAATCGGTGTCATAGGGGGGGGCAATGACAAACATATTGTCGACAACTTCATCATCTCCGTCCCAAATCTCGGCGGCAACCCCACCCCAGTCTTCAACGCTGACGACCCCAGGTATTGAACTGACTGCTTTCTCGATACGGGTGACCGGGTAAGGTTGGCTGAAACTGAGCGTGACATCCCCCATAAAATACATCGACAGTTGATCCATAAAGGATGTCATCGATATGCGCACATTGAAAACAGCGATGAATATTGCCCCCGCAATGGTTAGGGTGAAAATGGTCAGCAACAGTCGAGTAGTCTGCCGGAAGGTATTGCGGATGGACAGCATAATTGGCCGCGCAATGAAGCGGATCCGCTGGGTGATCTGGTTGATCCAGCCGAGGCCGCTGGATTGATTCCTGGTATTGTCGTTGGTGATGGCGCGCCGGACATTGGTTTTTGACCCTTTGTTGACTGGAAAAAATCCCGCACCCAAAGGGATCAAGAAAGCAATTAACACCTGGATGACAATAGCCATAGGAACGACCCGAAATTCCTGCAATGTGGCGTTCATAGTCCTGGCAATATAGCGGGCCTGAGCGTATCCAGCCATAGCTCCGGTAGGCACAGCGACGATCAAGGCAATCAAACCATAAATGAATATCAGACTCAAGTACATCCCCAGTATTTGAAAGCTGCGTCCGCCTATCAGCTTCATAACCCCGATCTGACGCAAGTGCTGGGCCAGCAAGGCATTCAAGGTGTTGATGATCAAAGAGCCGCTCAAAAAGGTGATCAACCCACCCAGGGCACCCAAAACACCTAACACCGCCAGGATGAGTGACCCCAAGGGATGCTCGTCAGTGACTTTGATCTCAGTGCGGTAGATATCGCGGTGGCTGCGTTCGATCTTGTATTCGACATCGGCAGCCAGGGCTTCGATTTGGGCGATATCGCTACCCTCCCCGCTGATCCTGACGAAAAGGCGGTTGTAATACTTCGATATTCCCAGCGACTCTAGCGTGTCCATGGTAACGTACAGCTTTGGGTCTGCGGTGAAATCCCCAGCGTCGGTGACCTGATCGGCGACAATGCCGACCAGGGGCATGGTGTGAATATCTCCGTTGGTAAATTCAACCTGGATTTGATCCCCAATCTGGAATCCGGTATCGGAAACTAAATCGGCGCTTACCAATAACTCGCGTCGGCCAGGATATTGGGTCCCTGATAGTATCTCAAGCTGGTTCATGCGCAGATCATTGAAGTCTGAGATTGCAATTAGATTCAGATCTTGCCACTCTACCCCGTCTTTGCTGGCGCGGATGCCGGTAATCCGGCGCCCTTCGACGGCGGCTACACCAGGGATATGTTCAATGACATTGACAAAGTCATCAAGAAATGGATCCGTCCAGATCTCTATGTTGACAGGTGAAGCCAAGGCATAACTAAGGTCGATATCTTCTGCAATAATGGCGTAGGCGCTGACGATCATGCCAATCGAAAATACGCCTACAGCGATGGAGGCCACCACCAGCAGCGTACGCATTTTATTATCCCAAAGATCAGCGAGCACTTTGTTCCAACGCGGTTTCAGTGAATTAGGCTTAACCTCAGTGCTTTTCAATCTAAATGCCTCTATTCTTCGGGTCTCTAGGAATTCCCGTGGTAATGTCCAGATTTGGGAGCTACCCCGGCGATTCCTACAGACCTTATTCTTCATCAAGAGAGATCCGTAACACAAATATTAAATCATATCTCATTTCTATTTGAACACTGCAATCTGTCCTTAAAAACTCACTCGACCCTATCATTCTTAGGTCGAGTGTAATATCGAGAAGCCCGAAAATAGTGGGGTACGGGGGTGCTCCGCACCCCCGTACCCCACTATTTTCGTGTCGTATTAATAAGCCAACACTTCATTGATAGTCAACCGGG
>CAZUSV010000229.1:0-8153 GCA_964622645.1 uncultured Anaerolineales bacterium | reverse complement strand
GCCCCCCCCCCCCGTAACCCCCTATTTTCGGAAGTTCTCGCAAAGTTGACATTTTCAAATTAGGAAGGTCAAAACATGACTAGAGAGACTCTGGATAACAAAATACAAGAATTGCTTGACAATCTCCTTTCATTAGGAAGCGTGGTTGAAGAAGCTGTGCTCGATTCGGTCAAAGCGCTCAAAGACCGTGATCTTGAATTAGCAAAGAAAATCTACGATCAAGACAAAAAAGTCAATAAAAGGCGCTATAAAATTGAGAGAAGTACAGTAACCGTGATCGCAACCCAGCAGCCTATGGCCAGTGACTTACGCATTTTGGCCTCGATCATCGAAGTGGCTGGGGAGATCGAGCGCATGGGTGACTATGCCAAGGGCATTGCCTTGATTACTCAACGGTTAGGGAATGAACCTCCGGTAAAGCCGCTTATTGATATCCCCAAAATGGCTGAGCTGACCGCCGATATGCTCCATCGCGCCTTGGGTGCTTTCGTAGAGGCTGATGTCGAGACAGCTCTTGAAATTCCCAAAGAGGATGATCAGGTCGACCATCTGTACAACCAAGTTTATCGGGAGTTGCTCACCTATATGATGGCAGATCCTTCAACCATCGACCGGGCAACACTTCTTCTCTGGGTTGCTCATAATCTCGAGCGCACTGCCGATCGCGTCACCAACATCTGTGAGCGCACTCGCTATATCGCCACTGGTAAACTAAAAGATATCAATTTTTCTGATGACGAACAATTCTTGGAAGATTGACGCCTAAGACCACTTATTCCACTGGCTCTCGTCGAAATTGAGAGCCAGTTTTTCGTTAATGCGCAGACTGGTGACAAATGCAATTTGATTTCCCAAGGAGAAAATGCTAAACTTCTTACACTGCAACTTCCAACATATAAAATCGTAAAATTAACCATAACTGTGAATGGAGGTTCTCCTATGTCAGCCGGAAAAGTGATTGCCTATGTCTTCGCCGCTATCCTGATCTTCTTCGGTGTGTTATTCATTTGGGCCACATTCAGCCCTGAGGGGCAAATCGGATGGCTCCTGGTTGGGGTGATCAGTGTGGGGATCGGTTTTGGGATCATCTGGTTTGCTGGACGTAGGAAACCTTCCACCGCGGGTGGCCAGGGAGAAGGCGTTACACTAAACATCGATCTGCCTGGAGATGTCAGCCTGGACACCCTCAAATGCCAATCCTGTGGAGGCTCCATCACCGCCGACAACATCCAAATGCTGGCAGGTGCTCCAACTGTCAGTTGCCCATTCTGCAATACAACCTACCAATTAACCGAAGAACCGAAGTGGTAAGAATGTGCGAGGTGCGAGGTGCGAAGTGCGAGGTAATTTCAGCACATCGCACTCCGCACTTTGCACTCCAGGAGAATACAAAATGAATAAGCGATTACTCACCTCAGTTTTCCTGCTGATCCTGCTATTCGCCATCCCCGGCAGCGTTCTTGCGCAGACATATTACTTCAGCCTGGATCAAGAGATTGTGCATGTCTATTGGGAAGACGACGGAACCCTGACCATTGACTATGTTTTCGTCTTCAGCAATAGCCCCAGCGCTTCACCCATCGATTTCGTCGATGTGGGTTTCCCCAACGATAACTACAGTATCTCCAACGTCACTGCAGATGTGAACGGGCATCCTATCTTAAACATCGAAGACTCACCTTATGTTGCCAGTGGTGTGGCGCTAGGCTTAGGAAGCAATGCTATTCGACCAGGAGAAACCGGGCGCGTCCATGTAACTGTTACGGGGATCCGAAGCGTGCTCTACACCGACAGCGATGACAGCAACTACGCCAGTGCGGTCTTCAGCCCTACCTGGTTTGGCTCCGAATTCCTTTACGGTTCGACCGACATGCAGGTCACCTTCCACTTACCTCCTGGAGTACAACCAGACGAACCCCGCTGGCATGCTTCTCCATCGGGTGGATGGCCTACGCAGCCTGACACAGCCCTGGATACTGATGGACGCGTCGCCTACACCTGGCGCAACACCAAGGCCAATGGCTACACCCAATACAACTTTGGCGCCTCTTTTCCCAAAACCTATGTCCCCGAAAGTGCCATCTACGCCCCCGGCCTGCTCGAAAGACTGGGCATCGATCCAGAAGCCGTAACTGGTTTCTTGTGCTGTGGAGGGATTTTCGGCCTGATCGTCTTGATCACCTGGGCTGGAGCTAAGAGCGCACGCAGCCGGAAGATGAAATACCTACCGCCAAAGATCCGCATCGAGGGACATGGTATCAAGCGTGGTCTCACGGCTGTTGAAGCTGGGATTTTGATGGAACAACCCCCTGACAAAGTCCTCACCATGATCCTCTTCGCCGTTTTGAAGAAGGACGCAGCGCGCGTCGTTTCGCGTGATCCCCTTGAATTAGAGGTTACTGAACCCATAGATGAGAACCTGCGCTACTATGAACGCGATTTCCTCAAGGCGTTCACCCAAGACAGCAAAAAACAAAGCAGAAGGGATCTGCAGGATCTGATGATCAAGCTTATCAAGAATGTCGGCAAGAAGATGAAAGGTTTCAGCCACAAAGAGTCAGTCGCCTATTACAAAGGCATTATGCGCAAAGCCTGGTTGCAAGTCGAGCAGTCAGAAACCCCCGAAGTGCGCAGCGAGAAATTCGATGAGCACATGGGTTGGACCATGCTCGATAAAGATTTCGACCGCCGCACCGAAGATGTTTTCCGCACTGGTCCAGTCTTTGTGCCGGTGTGGTGGCACCGCTACGATCCCGGTTGGGGCAGCGCCAGAACCGCTACGGCGAAACCCATTGCCACCGGAGGAAGGTCAGGTAGCGGCCGTGCTGCGCCTTCCATGCCCAGCTTACCTGGTGGAGAATTCGCTGCCTCGGTCGTTACCGGTATGCAAGGCTTTGCCAGCGACGTCGTTGGTAATATCACCAGCTTCACCGATCGCATCACCAACAAGACCAACCCTGTTCCGAAATCATCCAGCAGCGGTTGGAGCAGCAGCGGAGGCAGCAGTTGCGCCTGCGCATGCGCCTGTGCTGGCTGCGCCTGCGCCTGCGCCGGTGGTGGACGGTAGAAAGTGGACAGTTGACAGTGGTTAGTGGACAGAAAAAAATGATTAATGGTATCCAATCTCTAATATCCAATATCCAATCGGCGGTCAGCCGTCAGCCGTCAGCCGTCAGTTTAAGATTACCACCAGCCGGTCTGCATCATTACAACCGCGAGACTCCCGAAGAGCGCTCCCGCATTCACCTGCGTGTCGACCCCGATGGACATGGCACGTTGATCGTCAACGCCAACCAGGTGGTGCATTTCAACCCCACAGCGACCCTGATGGCTTACTTGCTTCTAGAAGATCTCTCACCAGATCAAGCGATTCGTCAGATTCAGCGCAGCTATCAGGTTACTAAGAACCAGGCGCGTATTGACTACACGCAGTTTCGTGATGATCTAGAGATCATCCTGCGCCCCGATGGTTGCTCGGCCTGTACCCTGGATGAGTTGGAAATCAGCGCGCCCTTCAGCGCCCGTCCCATGGCCCCCTATCGCATGGACCTGGCACTAACCTACCGCTGCAACGACGATTGCGCCCACTGCTACAACGCCCGTCCACGCGATTACCCAGAATTGCCCACGGAAACCTGGAAGAAAATCATCGACCGCTGTTGGGCGCTCTGCGTACCGCATATTGTTTTCACTGGTGGGGAGCCCACTCTCAGGGACGACCTCCCCGAGCTGATCGCCCACGCGGAATCTAATGATCAGATCACCGGGGTCAATACCAATGCCAGGAGGCTAAGCGATCCCCATTTCGTGGAAGCCCTCATAAAGTCAGGCCTGGATCACATCCAGATAACCGTTGAGTCCCACGATGCCCAAATCCACGATCAAATGGTCGGCAAGCGCGGCGCCTGGAAACAGACCATTGCCGGTCTGCGAAATGTACTCAACAGCCCGCTCTTCGTAATGACCAATACCACCATGCTGCAAAATAATTACAGCTCCCTTGGCGAGACCCTGGATTTCCTGGCTGAACTAGGCGTACCCACAGTCGGGTTGAACGCACTGATCTATTCGGGCCGCGGTTTGTCTGTGGGTACGGGCCTCAGGGAAAGTGAACTGCCGGATTTGCTCGAACTGGCGCGCCAGAAAACTGAAGCCCACGGCCAGCGACTGATCTGGTACACGCCCACCCAATACTGCCAGTTCGACCCCATGCAGTTCGACCTGGGTGTCAAAGGCTGTACCGCCGCTCTCTATAACATGTGTGTAGAGCCTGATGGTGGCGTGATCCCCTGCCAATCCTACTACCACCAGCTTGGGGACATTCTCAACGATCCCTGGGACTCGATCTGGAACCACCCGCTGGCGACATCCATTCGAGAACGAGAGTACATCCCCGAAGCCTGTTCAGCGTGTGCAGTACTCGGTGAATGTGGTGGCGGCTGTCCACTAGCCCTGGAGGCCCCACAGGCATCCGTTATTCCTATGGAGGATATCGAGTTGATTTCTTTTTAGTATCTATCCGAAAATTGCTAAGGCCGGTCTCCCGACCGAGCCGCGCTGGTCGTAGACCCGCCCCTGGCGTGCGTGCCTTGGCAACACGGTCGGCGCCAGCGGCGGGCCTGTGGCCAGACCGGTTCGATCGAATTTTCGGATAGGTTCTTAGAGGCTCTAAAACTTGTCTCCCGGTCGCCTGAGAATAGGTTCTGAGCAAAGAGAGTAAGTGGATCTCTATCTAAACATGATATGGCAAACCTAATCACCCTGCTTCGTTTCCCTTTACTCTTCGTGTATCTGGCATTGCTTTACACCGACAACGCCACGCTCCAGTTTTGGTGTGTGCCGTTCATTGTTTTCATCAGCCTGATGGACATGTTCGACGGATTGATTGCCCGCGCCCGAGGAGAGACCAGCTTACTTGGCAGTGTGCTGGATATCGCTACCGACCGTACTTTCGAGATCATTCTGTGGGTTGTTTTTGCCCATTTGGGATTGATCCCCATTATCATCCCCATCATCGTGATCACGCGTGGTACTACCGTGGATGCGATTCGGGCCGTTGGCATGAAAGATGGATTAGCGGCCTTCGAACAGGTCAGGCACCCCATCAGCCGTTTCCTGGTATCATCCCGCTTCATGCGCGAAAGCTATGGCATCGCCAAAGGATTCGCCTTCGCATTTCTAACACTGAATTTGGGAGTGCGCACTCTGGGATCAGATTGGGAATCTACTGTGCACATCGCCGCTCTGGTGCTCTCATGGTTGAGCATCACCTTCACCATCGCCCGCGGATTACCAGTCTTGATCGAAGGGTACCGTTTCCTGAAGGACCCATCGGCTTCAGATGCAAAAGATAATCCAGAATCATGAAAATTGATTTCCAAGCAATCAGCAATAGTCGCTTTGGCGTCAGCCTGGGATTGTGGATTGGGCGCACTATGCCACCCACAATTGGCTACCGCATCGCCAATTATGGGGCAACCATACTGGCCAAACGAGATAATGCTATGACACGGGCGATCAGAGCCAACCAGTCTGTCGTCCGCAACAGGGAATTATCCACTGCGGAACTTGATCAGATTGTAAGCGAGGTACTCAGTCACGCAGGACGTTGCTTTGTCGACCTTTATCACAACCTGATGGACCCCGAAGGATTGAAAGCTCTCGTGCCGTTTGCATCGGCATCACAGATGTTGATCGATCTAGGCCGCGCAGATACTCCGGGCGCTTTTGTTGTTGCCCCCCACATGAGTGCCTTCGATATCTGTTTGCTCTCTTTAGCTCACCGAGGGTTGCAGGCAAAAGTGTTGACGTATGGAAATCCACCAGGTGGCTATGAGCTTCAAAATGAGATCAGGGCCTCCACCGGCTTGGAGATCACCCCGGTAAAGGGTGAAGAGACGCATCAAGAAGCCATTGAATATATGCGCCAGGGAGGCGCTGTGATAACAGCCGTCGACCGCCCAATCCGCAGCAAAGCTCATACCCTGACCTTCTTTGGTCGGCCCAGCCCGCTGCCAGCCGGCCATATCCGCATGGCTTTGGCTGCTGAGGTTCCTGTGGTTGTTGCTGCGGCCGAAATGACTGCGGATGGGGCATACCGCATCAATGTTTCGGACCCTATCCCCATGCTTCCAAACCCTGACCCTGATGTCGAGATCAGGCAAAATGCAGAAGCGGTGCTCAGTGCCATCGAGGAATTTATCCGCGTAGCTCCCGGGCAATGGTTGATGTACTATCCCGCCTGGCCCGAATTAATGGTTAATGGTGAATAGCAAATTATGAATTATCAATTCACAATTCATAATTCCCAATTCATTAGTTATTTAGGTGTAGTACTTTTTCTATTGGGCGTTTCTCATATTAGCCCGAGGCTTGCTTTACTTGATGCGCGTATCTTTCGACACATGCATAAATTCTTGCGGCGTGGAAATCCTTTCTTTCGAGTGATTTGGCACCTCGGCCGCACGCCCTTCACCCTGATTTGTCTTGTAGTTTTCCTGATCTTCAATCTTCAATCTGGCATCATGGCTGTTATTGTTTTTGCAGCCGCAGCAACCCTGGAGTGGAGTATCAAGCGAACGTTAAAGAGGCCACGCCCTTTCACTGTGATCCCCGATGCTAGCATGGAACAGCCCCACAAACCCAAAGACACCTCCTTCCCCAGCGGCGACGCCATGCGAATCTGGTTCCTGGCATTTACCATCCCATTTTTATTTGCTTTATCAGGGTCCTTCGTCATAGGGACCAGTACCATTGCATTGCTCGTCACCCTCGGTCGCATCGCTCTGGGCGTCCACTTCCCCCTCGACACCCTCGCCGGAACAGGTATAGGATTAGCAGCTGCAGGAGTTGTTCAACAATTAACCATTAACTATTAACCATTAACCATTAACTATTAACTATTGTCCATTATTAAATAAGTACGGAGGCCACCATGACCAGTATACGAGAAGCCGTTCGCAATCTATTCACCCAAAAAGAACCCTTACCAGTCGGTGTCTATCACTATCAGGCCCCACCAGATGCCGAATTCCCCTACCGGCTGCATTTGCGACTGGAACCCGACGGAGATGGTGTGCTCATTGTCAACGCTTCCACAGTCCTACATCTCAACCAGACTGCGGCCGAGTATGCTTACCATCTCGTGCAAGGTACACCTGACGAAGATGCTGCTCGCGCCATTGCTACCCGCTATCAGGTATCCACAAAACAAGCTTTAGCCGACTTCCAGGATCTCAAGGAGCGCTTACTGACCATGATCGACATCCCTGACCTGGACCCGATCACTTTCTTCGACTTCGAGCGCGACGATCCCTATGCCGGAGAGATTTCGGCTCCTTATCGCCTGGATTGCGCCCTGACATACCGCCTCCCCGAAGGCGCTGACCCTGAAGCCGCGCCCACCAAGCGCGTCGACCGCGAACTCACCACCGAGGAGTGGTTCACGATCATTGACAAAGCCTGGGAGATCGGTATCCCGCACATTGTCTTCACTGGTGGTGAGCCGACTTTACGAGAAGATCTCCCAGACTTGATCGCCCAAGCCGAAGCAAATGGCCAGGTTACTGGCCTGCTCACGGATGGGCTCAAATTAGCCGATGACGAGTACCTCAACACGCTGCTCCAAACCGGGCTCGATCACCTGATGGTCGTTTTACACCCCGAAGATGAAGGCGCCTGGGCCGCCCTGGACAAGGTTCTCCCGGAAGACTTGCACACTACCGTCCACCTGACCTTGACGCCAGAGAACGCATCATCAGCCTCGGCACTCCTGGAAAGATTGGCCAAGATGGGTGTCAACGCCCTTTCACTTAGTGAGAGCTCTCCCGAACTCGACGAAATCCTGCAAACCACAGCCGAAGAAGCCGCCGAGTTCGAGCTTTCTCTGGTTTGGGATGTACCTGTACCCTACTCCGTCCACAACCCCATCGCTTTAGAGACAGCCGAAGACGAATCTCCCCAGGGGGCTGGGCGGGCCTGGCTGTATGTCGAGCCAGATGGGGATGTTCTCCCCACCCAAGGAGTCAATCAGATTTTAGGGAACCTCTTGCAAGATGATTGGAATGTGATCAGAGGGTAGTCGAAATCTTCACTCACGCTGTTAATTGGACTTTAGACAAAGATTGACAAAAAGATAGGAACTGTGGCATTCA
>CAZUSV010000228.1:0-8187 GCA_964622645.1 uncultured Anaerolineales bacterium | reverse complement strand
GTATGAAAATCGCCGAAGGATCACCGGCCGAAATCCAACGCAACCCTCGAGTCATTGAGGCATATCTGGGACGCGGCGCTGCTGCTCAGGTCTAGGAGAATGACGTATGGCACTACTGGAAGTCAATAACATTCACGCCTACTACGGCAACATCCAGGCACTGAGAGGGATTTCCCTTACTGTCGAAAAAGGTGAAATCGTCTCGCTAATTGGCGCCAACGGGGCTGGAAAAACCACCATCTTGCGCTGCATTAGCAGGTTAGTAATGCTTAGAGAAGGGTCTATCCAAATGCAAGGAGAAGACCTGTCTAAGTTTAAAGCCCACGAACTCGTATATAAAGGTGTAGCCATGGTTCCCGAGGGACGTGGCATCTTCGCCAAGTTGACTGTTGCCGAAAACCTGGAAATGGGCGCTTTCTCCAGGAATGATCAGGCTGGCGTTGCTGCTGATCTCGAACGGGTTTTCGACCTGTTTCCACGCTTAAAAGAACGCCGAACGCAAGTCGCTGGAACCCTCTCTGGTGGTGAGCAGCAAATGCTTGCCACAGGTCGTGCCCTAATGGCCTCTCCCAGTTTGTTGCTTATGGATGAACCGTCCATGGGTCTGGCACCGGTGCTGGTCGAAAGTGTCTTCGAAACCATCCAACGCATCAACGCAGAAGGCACTACGATCTTGCTCGTGGAGCAAAATGCGATGATGGCCTTTCAGGTCGCTAATCGCGGTTATGTATTGCAGACGGGAGAGATCGTCTTAGATGATTCTGTTGAAAATCTTCGTCAGAACGAAATGGTGCAAAAGGCTTACCTGGGTATCGAGTAGAATATATAATTCATAATTTACCAATCGCCTTTCAAGAGCGCAGTGGTGGTAGAATTTCTTTTCACTGCGCTCTTTTTTTATCTTAATTATCGCTCTAAGACCCATCGAAGGTCAATTTGAAGTGAGTAGCATGACAATGTCAACTTTCAGACGAGAAGCCCGAAAATAGGGGGGGTACAGGGGTGCTCCGCCCCCCATACCCCCCTATTTTCGGATCTCGCGAAGTTGACATTGTCGAAGTAGTTTCGATATTTACGGGAGTTTCTTATGTTGATTCTCAATGCAAAAGAAGTCCGTGAAGCCCTTCCCATGGCTGCCACAATCGAGGCCATGAAGATGGGTTATGCTGCCCTTTCTAGTGGCGAGGCGCAAGTACCGCTGCGTGCCCAACTGCCAGTCCCTCCGCAAGATGGCGTAAGCCTGATCATGCCTGCATTCGTTCATGCTGATGATGAAGCGCTGGCTATCAAAGTTGTGTCAGTATTCCCTCATAATCATCAACATGGACTCCCAATGATCAATGCGGCTGTGCTGGTACTAGACCCTAAAACCGGGGTTCCTCAAGCCATCCTAGAAGGTGGAACGCTGACAGCCATCCGCACGGGCGCAGCTTCAGGTGCAGCAACAGACATTCTATCCCGGCCAGAGAGTAGAACAGCGGCCATCTTCGGCGCTGGGGTCCAAGGTCGCACACAACTCGCAGCGATCTGTACAGTAAGACAAGTAGAGACTGTCTGGATCTTTGATCTGGATGCCGCTCAGGCAAACAACCTTGTTGAAGAAATGGCCGGACAGGGGCCGATCCCTGACGACCTCCGGGTTGCTCCTAATCCCGAAGAGGCTACTGCCCAGGCGGATATCATCTGCGCAGCCACAAACTCGACAACTCCTGTATTCCCTGACCAGACCATCAAGGCCGGGACGCATATCAACGGCGTTGGATCATATACCTTAGAGATGATCGAAATCCCCCCCGAGACCATCGGGCGCGCCAAAGTATTCATCGATTCTCACGAAGCCATTCTCGAAGAGGCCGGTGACCTGGTTGCAGCAATCAACGCTGAACTTGTCGACTCCCAAGAACTGACTGAGTTGGGTGTTGTGGTCAATGGCGATGCCTCAGGGCGTGAGGATGCCGATCAAATTACCTTCTTCAAATCCGTTGGGGTTGCTGTTCAGGACGCCATGGCAGCTCAGTTAGCGCTAGAGAACGCAAAGAAGCTCAATTTAGGTCAAGAAATTGCCTGGTAATGGAGAACGTTCAACGGAGCCTACATGTCAACTGCTGAAATCATCACGATTGGTACCGAATTGCTCCTCGGCGAGACGGTGGATACGAACACTCGCTATATTGCCCAGTCACTACGAGATGCTGGTGTAGACCTGTACCGAACCTCCACCGTGGGGGATAACCATGAACGTATCGCCCAAATTATTTGCGAAGGTATGGAACGCGCCGATATCATCATTACCACTGGTGGCCTTGGTCCCACTGTAGATGACCCAACTCGTGAAGCCGTCGCCCTGGCAATGGGTGTTGAAACAGAGTTTCGTCCTGAATTGTGGGAGCAAATTCAGGAGCGCTTTCAACGTTATGGAAGAACCCCTACTGAGAATAACAAGCGCCAGGCCTATGTTCCCCAGGGGGCACTGGCCATCGAGAATAAAGTAGGCACAGCCCCAGCCTTCATTTGTGGATCAGAAAGCTTTGCAATTATTGCCCTGCCCGGTGTGCCGCGTGAGATGGAATTCTTGATGCGAAAAGAAGTCATGCCATATTTGCGGGAACGCTTCGATCTCAGAGAAATCATAAAATCTCGTTTGATCCATACCTCGGGGGTGGGTGAATCAACCATTGACGCTCGCATTGGCGATCTGGAAAAGTTGAGCAACCCTACGGTTGGCATGGCAGCACATGCTGGCCAGGTGGATATCCGCATCACGGCCAAAGCGCAGTCCGAACAGGAGGCAAATATCCTCATCGGTGAGGTCGAAAACCAACTCCGCGATCGGCTTGGAAAGTGGATTTATGGCGCAGATAAAGACACCCTCGAGGGGGTCGTGCTTGATCAGATCGCTGCAAAGGGTTGGAAACTGGCCGCAGTGGAAACCAACCTGGGAGGGCGGCTATTGCGCCGCTTGGCTGGCAAAGGGGATACATTCGCCGGTGGTGAGATCCTTTCTCAAGCTCCCTCTCCAGATGATCTGATCCATGCGGTAAGAAACACTTGCCAGGCTCATCAGGCTGATGTATGCTTAGGGGTCATGCTGATCGCCGGAGAAACCCAGCAAACCATGCATCTTGTCGTCATAGCACCTGATGATGAACAACAAAAAAAGAGAACCTATGGTGGACCACCGCAGATGGCACCATTATGGACTGTCAATCTGAGTTTAGATTTCTTGCGAAAGTTGGTCATCCCAGGTTAATTTTCGCCACGCATGAATACACGTTATCAGACAGCCAGCCCGCATAGGTCTGGCTGTCCTATCATAAACTGAAAGGTATCGCATGTCCAAGAATATCGATCTATTATTAACCAACGCCATCGTCTTGACGATGGACGAGCAATTCCACCAATACGAACCCGGTGCGGTCGCTGTGGACGGAGACAGCATCCTCGCGGCTGGCCCCGAGGACGAACTCATCAAGCAATATTCAGCCAAAGAAAATATGGATTGTGAGGGCAAAGTGCTCATGCCTGGTCTGGTAAATGCGCATACCCATGCTGCTATGACACTGTTGCGCGGTCTGGCTGATGACCTGCGTCTAGATGTATGGCTGCTTGGCTTTATGATGCCGGTGGAAAGAGAATTTGTTTCACCTGAATTCGTACACTTGGGCACCTCGCTGGCCTGCATTGAATTCATTCGCTCTGGGATTACTTGTTTTGCAGATATGTACTACTTCGAGGAAGAAGCAGCCAAAGCGACGGCTGAGATCGGTTTGAGGGCCCTTTGCGCTCAAACCGTGCTTAAATTCCCCTCCCCTGATGCCGATTCATATGAGCAAGCCCTGGATGCCTCACAGGATTTCATCCAACGCTGGAAAGGACACCCGCTGATCGTTCCCTCCGTCGCCCCCCACGCTCCCTATACCTGTACAGAAGATATCCTGCAAGCGACGACGCAGATTGCCTCATCCAATCAGGTTCCCCTGCACACACATCTGGCAGAAACCCTTGTAGAAGTAGAAAACTCCAAAGAAGAACATGGCATGGCGGTGATCCCCTACGTAGAAGAGCAGAATCTCTTCGATGCCAAAGTGCTGGCAGCCCATTGTGTACATGTAGGCATTGGTGAAATACACACGCTCCACAAACACAAAGCCGGGGTCGCTCATAACCCATCCTCGAATCTGAAGTTGGCTTCCGGATTCGCTCCAGTTTCGGAGATGCTCGAAGTTGGCCTGGATGTTGGGATTGGTACTGATGGGCCGGCCTCGAATAATGACCTGGACATGTTCGAAGAAGTCCGTTTGGCTGCGCTGGTCGCCAAAGGTTCGACGGGAGACCCCACGACAGTGCCTGCCAAAACTGCCTTAGCTATGGCCACTCGAATCGGCGCCAAAGCTTTGCATATGGGGGATATCACCGGTTCATTGGAGCCTGGGAAGCGCGCCGATCTGATCCTCGTGGATATCTCTCCGCTTCATAATGCGCCTCGCTTCCGGCGCGATCCCGAGGGGGTATACGCCCAACTGGTGTACGCTGCAAAAGCCAGCGATGTCAGCGATGTAATGGTCAATGGTCAATGGCTGATGCGGGCGCGGAAACTTCAAACGATTGCCGAAGAAGAACTCCTCCAGCGCGCCAGCGACTACGCAAAGCAGATCGATGCCTTCCTGGTCGAGCGGGAACAATCTGTACTCTCCAAGCTGATCGCCATTGGTGGCGCTTTAGAGCAAGAGAGCTTCGAATTGCAGATCAAGGTAAACGTATCCGACCCCGATTCGATCATAGAAAGGATCGAGGCATCAGATCTGGAAATCTTATATCGCCGACATTATCACGAATATGATACCTACTTCCACTTCGATGATCCTGCTCAAGGCGAGTTGCGATACCGGGAGGACGAATTCATCGATGAGAATGGGGAGTGCTCGAAAGTACGCTATCGACTGACGATGATCGGGAGGACTCGCGAGCGGCACTTTCCCAGCGATGTGCTGCTCTCACGCAGCCGTTTCATTGCACCGGCCACACATAGTTTGCGCTTCTACCGAGAATATTTCAATCCCCAAAGTGAAACCTTTATCGAAAAAGATCGCCTTCGTTGGCGGGTGCTATTCCGGGGAACTGAATTTTACATCAATCTGGATCGCATGGACCAACCGGACTTGGGAACATTTGTGGAAGTCAAAAGCCGCACCTGGAGCCAGCGAGATGCAGAAAACAAGGCCGAAGCAGCCGAGCAGCTGATCGCTTACTTGGGAGCTGATATCGACAGGACTGTTACCCAGGATTACATTGCCATCATCAACCAAGCAAAATAAGCACAGAGTTATGAAAATTGCTGTACTTGCCGACATTCACGCTAATCTTCCAGCGCTGCAAGAAGCTACTGAACATGTTCAAAGCTGGCAACCTGACCTCGTCTTCGTAGCAGGCGATACGGTCAACCGCGGACCGCGGCCAAACGAATGTTTGCAGTATGTTCAGCAGAAATCGCGCCAAGAGGGATGGTGTGTCATTCGCGGCAATCATGAAGATTATGTCATCGTTTACTCACAACCCGATGCTCCTCGAGAGGGACCGCTGTACGAGTTATTTCGTTACAGTTTTTGGACATACGAACAACTCGGCTGCGATACAACTGCTTTAGAAGCGATGCCCAAGGAATTCAGCCACATGGTATCTGAGTCCGGCGAGTTCCGGGGCGTGCACGCCTCGATGCGCAGCAACCGGCACGGTATCTATCCTGAAATGGCAGATCAAACCCTGAAAAAGTTGATCACCCCTCCCCCCGCGGTGCTCGCCGTAGGACACACGCACCGTCCATTGGTCCGGCAAGTTGGGGAGACACTGGTGGTCAACGCAGGCTCTGTGGGCCTACCTTTCGATGGTGATGGTCGGGCGGCCTACGCTCAAATCAGCTACTCGAACGGTGAATGGGCTGCCAAGATCATCCGCCTGCCTTATGACATCGCACAAACCAAGCAGGATTTCATTGACACCGGCTTCATCGAAAATGCCGGGCCTCTGGCAAAATTGATCCAGTTGGAGTTGGAGCATTCCCTTTCCCAACTTTATCAATGGATGAGCCGCTATATGGATCCTGTGCTGGACGGTGAGATCAGCGTTGAAGTCGCAGCCAAAGAATATTTGAAAGCACCGCTGATCAAACCTTACTGGTAGCTGATAAGTTCACTAGTAACCTGCGGGAGGTTTTAGCGAATGATCCCATCCTGAAACTGAATTCCAGAAACCTCCCGCAGGTTTATGGTATTTGGCGAGAAAACCACTAAGTGGCGCTTTCGGCAAAAAGCTTAGTATTACAGCGCAAGGTTGACGTTTTATATCACTCTTCAAGCTCGCTAAGGCCGGTCTCCTGACCGAGCCGGCTCGGTCAGGAGACCGGCCTTAGCGTATTATTCAATGACTTTGCGCTGTAATAGTAGAAGCTGTCTGAAAAGCCCTACGAAGACCCTAAAGGTCTCCCAAAATGGCTTTGTAAATTGGCTTTCTGGCCCGCAAAAACAGCCTTTTGTACCCGATAACGTGCAAAACCTTTAGGGTCTGGCGGGTGGAAATTTCTCTTCAGATAGGTTCTTAGAAAAGCCAATCGTACCGGAGTCCGAAATCTCCTGATTTCGGAGCGGCACGGCTGGGAAATTTGCTTTTTCGACGTCTGGAAACGTCGACTCCTGAACGATCAGCACCAGAAAAAAGGGGGGTGCGCAGGTAATATAACCAGCTTATTGGTTGTCAAGAATAAAGAATGCCTTGGATAAAACAAATCCCCCTTGACCAAGCGACTGGACTGTTGAAACGCCAGTTCGATGCTGCCATCAAACGGGCTGGACGTGTTTGGCACATCGTCCACATCATGAGTCTCAACCCCTCATCGATGAAGGACAGCCTGCGTTTTTACCAAACCCTGATGATGGGTGACTCACCGCTCAGCAGAGTGCAACGGGAAATGTTGGCTGTAGTTGTATCTCACGAGAATGGCTGCCACTACTGAAGACAATCGCACGCACACGATCTCCGTGAAGAGGTCGGCAAGATCATCAGCGAACCCATTCAGGCGGACGCATTCGTGGATGCCCTGGCTGGAGATTGGCGCTCTGCACCGCTCAACGCGCAAGATCGGGCATTATGCGAGTTCGCTGCCAAGCTCACGCACAATCTCAATAACATGACTCCTTCAGATCTTGATACTTTGCGAAACCATGGATTGAATGACCGTGCTATCCATGATGCTGTGCAGGTGATCGGTTACTTCAACTATATCAACCGCGTGGCTGAGGCGCTGGGCGTCGAACCTGAGGATTTCATCCGCCCTTGGGGGGTACCAAATGAAGATCATCTATGATGGGGAATGCCCGGTATGTTTGTCGTTGAAGCAGTTTGCCGAAACTAAAAACTCACAGGATTCCTTCGAGTTCATCCCTTATCAGGCTGAAAACTTCGCCAAGCATGCCCAGGGATTATCACGTGAGCAAGCCAGTCTGGCGCTCTACACCATTTCAGAGGACGGATCCCAAACCCGAGGAGCGCGCGCCATCTTCGAGATAATGCAATCCTTACCTGGGTTTTGGAGGGTTGCCGGGAAAATATTATCGATTCCGCCCCTGGCCTGGCTGGCTGAACCTGCCTACCGCCTGTTCGCCCGACATCGACATAAGATCAGCAATTGGCTGTGATCATGCGCGCATAAGCTACAAATCGTCTTCACGATAGTATTGCTTTTCCTCGGAATGATAAAGCAACTCGCAGGAGGGACAAAACCACCACATGCGGTTCTCGCTGCGCGAAAGGGTCACATTGCAATCACGGCAGATATACCCCGTGCCTGGAATAGGCGGTGTAATTTGAGAAGCCACCCTGGGAGGCTCGATGACTGCGAATGGGCCCGTAGACAAAAGAATCACCCGGCAAGTACCTAACTCCCAACCAATCACTCTGCGGGCGTCGTCAGCAGAATGTGCTTCAACCTCCCAAATCTCACCTGTATCGCGATGTACAACCCGATAACGTGGCATTCTTGTATCTCCTTGAAAAGAGTATATCACGTTATTTGGAGTAATTATGGGTTATTTCGGGGCTCTCTAGGAATCGCCGGGGTAGCTCCCAGATTTGGGGGTATGGGGCGTGCTCCGCACGCCCTATACCCCCAAATCTGGAAATTTCCACGAGGATTCC
>CAZUSV010000227.1:0-8264 GCA_964622645.1 uncultured Anaerolineales bacterium | reverse complement strand
TGGTATCAAGGTTCGATGCTGAGTTTGGCTCAACCAACTGTGGACAACTAACCCAAGTTGATCTGGCTACCGAAGAAGGTCAAGCCGAGTTCCGGATAAATAAGCAAGCTGAACAGTGTTACAACTATGTTGAAGTTGTGACTGAAATGACATTGGCCTTACTGGAAAATGAATAAAAAGCGATTTAAGACCCTAAAGGTCTTTGCTCCTTCGCTTTAATCGGAGTGCTGCGTAAGACCTTTAGGGTATCGAGAAATCTATTATGTCCGAAACCATAACCGTTCTACTCGTCGATGACCACCCTATTGTTCGCCAGGGTTTACGCCAACTACTGGAAGTTCAGGACGGCCTTGAGATTGTTGGCGAGGCCGAAGATGGGCAATCAGCGGTCGAGAAAACTGGCGAACTGCTCCCCGACGTTGTGCTGATGGACCTGGTCATGCCCGGAATGACGGGTGTCGAGGCTACACGGGAAATCCGGGAGATCAGTCCACACACGCAGGTGGTGGTGCTCACCAGCCACCACGAGGATGCCCTAGTCTTCCCGGCCATCAAGGCTGGGGCTTTGAGCTACCTATTGAAAAGCTCTCTACCTGAAGAAGTCATCGAGGCGATTCGGGCCGCAGCCCGGCATGAAGCCCGCCTGCACCCGCGCATCGCCAAACGCCTGATGGAAGAGATCTCCGGGGATGCCCCTTCACTCGAAAGCCTGACCGCGCGTGAACTGGAGGTCTTAAAGCTCATTGCTCAGGGGCAGGATAACCGCACAATCGCGGAAACCCTTGTGGTCAGCGAGAAAACCGTCAAAACTCACGTCAGCAACATCCTCAGTAAATTGCAACTTGCCGACCGCACCCAGGCGGCCATCTTCGCCATTAAACAACGCATCGTCCCCCTGGATGACGAGAGTTGATAGCTTCTGAGAGGGGAATAGGTGATAATAATCAGGAATTCACCGCAAAGACGCCAAGCACGCGAGGATTTCCATTATTTCACTTTGCGATCTTCGCGTCTTTGCGGTAATAACGAGGCATTCCATGCGTGAAGTAGCAATCTTAGGGATCGGGCAAACGCCGGTTTCGGAACATTGGGAAAAATCTCTGCTGGTATTGGCTGGAGAGGCAGTATTCGCCGCCTGGGAAGATGCTGAAGTGAAGTCTACCCAGGCGTTGTATGTGGGCAATATGCTCTCAGGGCTGCTTGATAAGCAAAACCACCTGGGCACGCTGATCGTCGATTGGGTGGGGATGCGCGGCCACGAGGCCTTCAAGATTGAGGCTGCCTGTGGGTCGGGGGCAGCGGCCTTTCGCATGGCATTGATGGCTGTAGCTTCCGGGGAGATCGATAGCGCCGTAGTGGTCGGTGTGGAGAAGATGACTGACTCACTCCCCCAAGAAACCACTGCTGGCCTGGCCACAGCTGCGGATGCTGATTGGGAGATCATCCACGGGTTATCGTTCATCGGCATCAACGCCCTGGTCATGCAGCGCTATATGCACGAATACGGCTGGAAGCATGCAGATTTCGCCCCCTTCTCGATCAATGCCCACGCCAACGCCATGCTCAATCCTTACGCCCGCCTGCACATCCCGCTGACCAAAGAACGCTATCTCAAAGCCGCCATGATTTCGGACCCCATCAACCTGATGGACTCTTCTGCCATTGGAGATGGTGCTGCGGCAGCAGTGATTGTCCCCGCAGACGCAATCCCCCGACGCCAGGATCGCCCCTCGATAACCGTTGCCGGGTCAGGGGCAGCCACGGCTTCTATCGCCGTACACGACCGACGCGATCCCCTGTGGTTGACCTCCGCAGAGAGATCGGCCAAGCAAGCTTATCGTCAAGCTGGGTTAGAGCCAGAAGACATTGATCTCTTCGAGTTGCACGATGCCTTCTCGATCATGTCCGCGCTTTCGCTGGAGGCTTCTGGATTTGCAGAGCGCGGCCAGGGGCCGCGTTTGGGACTTGATGGAGAGATTGGTATCGATGGACGTATCCCTGTGACAACGCGTGGGGGGTTGAAAGCGCGCGGGCATCCCGTAGGCGCTACAGGAATGTACCAGATTGTGGAAGTGGTGGAACAATTGCGAAACCAGGCTACAGGCTCACAAGTGCAGGGAGCAAAGATCGGTATGGCGCAGAATATCGGCGGCAGTGGGGCGACGATATTGACTCACATTCTCAGGAAGAAATAACCACGAAGGTCGCCAAGAAACACTAAGGGGAATATATTATTCGCGGTCTTCGTGTCCTTGGTGGAGAAAAGATGATCCTTGAATCAAATCAAGACTTGCAACCTAGCGTTACTCCAGGAGCCAGCATAACTGACTTTGGGCCTGGCGCGTGGAACCTGGAGATGCCCTCCGGTCCCGAGGGACGCTACCGATTGGCGCAACTGGACGATTACACAGGACTGGCTCGCAAAGAATTCCCCTGGCAACCCCCTTTAGTACTGTCCTTGCAAGCGCGTGTCTCAAACCCCAATATCCCTGGGACCTGGGGGTTTGGCTTCTGGAATGATCCTTTCAGTCTGTCGTTAGGTTTTGGCGGTGGATCTCGTCGCTTTCCTGCGCTCCCTAACGCGGCCTGGTTCTTCTTCGCTTCTCCACAAAACTATCTGTCACTGCGTGATGATCTCCCCGCCAATGGCCTGCTGACGGCGACCTTTTGTTCACCGACCTGGCCGTCTGTTATCCTGGCCCTAGGCTTACCTGGTCTCCCAATGTTGATCTGGAAACACACTGCCCGATTGCTGAGGCGCATGGCCAGCAAGATCATCCGACAGGATGCAGCTCAATTAACCATCGACTGCACCCAATGGCATCACTACAGCTTGAACTGGCAAAGGGACTCAGTCCGATTCATTGTAGATAACGAACCAGTATTCGAAACCCGGATATACCCCAAACCTGCCTTAGGATTTGTCCTGTGGATCGACAACCAGTACGCCGCACTGCCTCCTGATGGTGGCCTGGCATATGGAACGCTCGCTACAGAGCATATAGCATGGTTAGATGTCAGGGAATTACAAATCGAAGTGAACTAATCTTCTTCCTCTGCAAAGAACAGCAGGAAGGCTGCAGCGCCACAAACAGTCAACGCTTCCCCCTCGACTTTACCTACATAATCATCCGGGCCAAGCGGGACATGGCGATATAGTTTACCGTCCTCGGCAACGCGGCCAATATAATCATCGGGCCCAAAACGTTGGAGATATATACGGCCATTTTCTAAATCCACACCCCCAATATAATCATCTGGGCCAAGCAGGCGTTGGTATACTTTGCCAGTTTGGAAATCAACTCGTCCGATCTTCTTATCTAGCCCAACCCGGGTTTCGTAAACATTGCTAGAGTCAAGATCAATACGTCCAATCTTTTTATCGGGGAGGGCAAAACGATGCTGGTATATTGTAGTCATTTTTCTTTCCTAGTATTATTGTGGGGAGTTATTGTTATATTCCCTCACAGTGTATCATAAGAATGTTTATTAGTAATCTTAGTAGGGCCTGGGGATATGTGGATGAATGCTGGGTTTGATGATAAAAGGGCCATATCTTGGGGGTTATACTGAAAGCAAGCCAAATAAAGGGTTCGTTCTTGATTCATTTATCCCCAGCGCATTCGTGGATAGATCGCGAGGTCTTGCGCCATTTTGGGGATAGAATCATATTTGGGTTACAACGCTAGACATATCCCAGATATGGGGGTAGGGGATTCATGAGAATAGAATAAATAGAACGAGTTTTCAACAATTCGGGGCAGTTTTCCACAGTTTTCAGCAAGTTATCCACAAGCTGGGTGGCTATTTTCGGAAATGTTCCGATTAGTGATCACCCAAATATGGGTTGAGCCTCTTTGAAATCTCTGAGCTTTGTGAATTAATTGACTTAAAGCGTGCTGTGAAGTATAATTCTACTATGTTAGATATATATCTAACATAAGTGACCTTCGAATAATGAACACAACAAAAATATCTTGGGATTGGGGTACAGGCTACGATTTTTTCGTTAGCCTGTATATTTTGCATGAACCAGACGAATTTGGCTTGCGTCCTTCTTGGGCCGCTGGTGTACGCTCGCGGCTGCCCGCTGAGGATCGTGAGATCTTAGAACGAGCGCAATCTGTAATCCATTTCCCCCTGAGTTGGGTTTACAGTCTCCAAGATGCTAAAGATAGCGCGGCCGTGATTTGGAGTTTGCGTCAAATGACCCCTGATGAACGCCTGACCACTTTGGCAAGATCATCGGGGATGCCAGCTGAAGTGCAAGAGCATCTTCAGGATGTGGCACAACGTGGAAGCTGGGGGCCTGAGGATCTGGACAAACTTCGGGACGAGTATAAAAAATATAAAGCAACCATCCCCTCGAAGAAAGCCGAGAGCATCCTTGATATTTGGTCGAATCTGGATAGTTTTGGGGAAAGATATCTGTCTGCGTTACAGGTTTATCGAGAAGTCTTTTTTGCTGAGGAAGAAGAGCGCATTCGTCCAGCCTTAGAAGCTGCATTGCAGGATACGCAACAGTGGGCCGAAGATTTTACGCTAGAAATGCTGATAGAGAAAGTATCACGTGGGGTACGTTTCGAGGATGGCATGGATGTAGCCGAACTGGTGATGGTGCCTTCATATTGGATCACGCCCCTGGTGGTCAATATGCCTCTGGTAGAGAGCGAAAGCCATTTGTTCTTGTTCGGTGCCCGTCCCGAAGATGACTCTCTTGTCCCTGGAGCACAGGTCCCGGATAGTATGTTGCGCACATTGAAAACATTGGCAGACCCAACCCGGTTGCGGATTTTACGTTATCTCTCCCAAGAAACCATGTCTCCTGCGCAATTGGCACGCAGGCTGCGTCTGCGCGCCCCAACGGTAACTCACCACCTGAGTGCCTTGCGCTTGGCTGGTTTGGTGTATCTCACATTGGGAGAGAAGAAACGCACTTTATATACCACTCGATTTGAAGCAATTTCTGGGACGTTTTCTACGCTGAAAGAGTTTTTAGGCGGGGATTCAGAGAAAAACTAGAGGATCAGGGATGTCGACAACTTGGTTCAACTCGATGGATACAACCTTTCGAGAATATGCAGCTCAATTAAGGGCTTTTCGACCCAATGCCCGATTGTATTTGGTAAATGTGATCCTAACCGGCGTCTCGATGGGGGTTTATCGGTTGTTGTTCAATTTTTATGCGCTCAGTTTTGGCTTCGATGAGGCTTTAATAGGACGTTTGATCACGACGGCCAGTTTTACTGCGCTGATTGCTGCCCTACCGATGGGCTATCTGGCGGATTTGATCGGCAGGAAATACTCCTTGGTTTTGGGTGGGATATTCATCGGCTTTTCTGTCTTTGGGATCGTGCTCTTTCCAACCGAGCCGGTTTTCTATGCCATGAATATCTTATCTGGTGTCGCTCAAAGCCTGTGGGGTATCACCATGGCTCCCTTCCTGGTGGAGAACAGTGGAGAAGAAGAGCGCACATACCTCTTCAGCTTTAGCCAGGGTTTACAGATGCTCTCCGCATTTGCGGGCAACTGGGTCGGAGGTTATTTACCAGGTTGGATGGGCACCTGGCAGAACGTCTCGGCAACAAATAGCGTGGCTTATGGTTGGTCACTGGTGGTAGTGGCGATTTCTTTTACCCTGGGAATCGTTCCGTTGATGTTCCTCAAACGTCAACGACTGGAGAGCGAGCAGCGTTCAGTTTTTGCTCCGTTGAAATATGCTGCAGAACATCCTGCTATGTTGGGAAAGCTGGTAGTGCCATTGCTGATCACTTCTATTGGTGCGGGTTTGATCATGCCCTTTATGAATGTCTTTTTTCGGGTGGTCCACAAGCAACCCGACCCGGTGATCGGCACCTTGTTTGCCTGGGGATCGCTGGCCATGGGGATCGGCTTCTTGTTGGCTCCAGCGTTGGCCGATCGCATGGGCAAGATCCAATTTGTAGTGGTCACGCAGGGATTATCGGTGCCTTTTCTAGCGCTTCTCGGTTTTTCTCCCTGGTTCTGGTTGAGTGCTGGGGCATACTATGTCCGTTTGGGTTTGATGAACATGAGTACGCCCGTCTACCAGGCTTTTGTGATGGAACAGGTCGACTCCTCGGCCCGCGCCACGGTGGCCAGCCTGACCAGCATGGCCTGGAGTTTTGGTTGGGCGTTCAGCCCGACGGTGAGTGGTGCCCTGCAAGTGAAATATGGTTTTGGGCCTCCCTTCATGGGTACGATTGTCTTGTATATCATTGCCATTAGCATGTACTGGCTCTTCTTCTGGCGCAAACCCAATAGCAATGATTCCGAACCAGAGAGAAGTTGATAGAGATAGCTATGGCGTTGAAAATCATCAAAAGAACCAAATATACTTTGGATGAATACGCAGCCCGAGTGCGCATGTTTCAACCGAATGCGCGTCTTTATCTGATCAGTGTGCTGGCTACCGGGGTGGCGATGGGGGTGTACCGGTTGCTCTTCAACTTCTACGTGCTCAGCTTAGGATATGATGAAGCCCTATTAGGCAACCTGATCACTACGCACCAGTTCACAGCTCTGATCTTATCTTTGCCTTTGGGATATCTGGTTGACAGAGTCGGTCGAAAATCTGTCCTCTTAGCACGCAGCGTACTGATGGGTATGTCGGTTGCTTTCATGGCGCTGTGGCCCTCTGTGGTGATGTTTTATGCTATGAATGCCGTATTTGGGGTCGTGCAGGGAATTTCTGCGGTCGCACAAGCGCCGTTTTTAATGGAAAACAGCGGCGAGGAAGAAAGAACATATCTCTTTAGCCTGAGCTCTGGATTCCGTATGGGGGCAGTATTTATTGGTAGTTGGTTGGGTGGCTATCTCCCAACCTGGGTATCTGGTATTAGTAAAGTTGATCCGACCAGCAGTACGGCTTATGGGGTAGCTTTATTGGCAGTGGCACTGATTGCTCTGGTGGGGTTTGCCCCGCTGGTTTTTGTTCGCCCTGCGGATCGATCAAAGGAAGATGGCTCGGCGAAATTTGCTCCCATCCAGTATGCCCTCCAGCAGCCCAGATTATTGGGTAAGTTGTTATTTCCTTCGGTATTGATCTCTATTGGGGCAGGAATGTTCATGCCTTTCATGAATGTTTTTTTCCGAGTTGTTCATAATCAGACTGATCAGGTGATCGGCACTCTATTTGCCTGGGGATCGCTGGCCATGGGGATCGGGTTGATGATTGCGCCTCCCATTGCAGACCGCATTGGTAAGATCCGCCTGGTGATGATCACCCAAGGACTTTCGATTCCTTTCATGATTATGCTGGGTTTTGCGCCAGTATTTGGCATCAGCGCCGGGGCTTATTATGTGCGTATGGCGCTCATGAATATGAGTAATCCTATTTACCAGACCTTTGTTATGGAGCAGGTGGATGCTTCCGCGCGAGCCACAGTGGCCAGCCTGGTGAGCCTGGTGTGGAGTTTTGGCAGGTCTTTCAGCCCAACGATCAGTGGGTACCTGCAAGTTGAGTATGGTTTCGGACCGCCCTTCGCCATAGCCATTTCTCTGTACGCTGTTGCAGTGTCCCTGTATTGGATGTTCTTCGTGCGCCATCAACAGCGTGTTGCGGCTGTGCCAATCCCGGGGGATTGATTTTGTAACCTTTCCCGACAAGCTGCATCATAAGTATTGATGTTCGAGGGATTGTAGAGATGCAAGCTAGTACGTCTTTTCTGTGAACATGCACTCTCGTGCCTCACGACGCCCATAATTTGACAATAGGAGACTTATTAATCATGGAAATGGTAATTGATTTTCCCGGCGGCGCCCGAGTAGATGCCAGTTTTGGTCCGTATACAGTGATGACCGACCAACCCCCCATGGGTGGTGGTGAAGGGTCAGCCCCGACGCCTTTTGCAGTTTTTCTCTCTTCACTGGGAACCTGCGCGGGGATATATGTTTTGGGTTTTTGCAAGCAGCGAGGCTTGTCCACCGATGGCATCCGAATCGTGCAGCGTGCCATCCCTGATCCTGCTAATCGCGGTATGGTAGGTACGGTTCAATTGGAAATCCAGGTGCCTCCGGAAATTCCTGAGAAATATCGCAGCGCCTTGATCCGCTCAGCAGAGCAATGTGCCGTCAAGAAGCACATGGAAATGCCTCCTAAATTCGAAATCACAACTGCTGAAGTGGCAATGGCTTGATAGAAAAAGCGTGCGTAGTTCAGTGAGGCGTACGCTTTTTTCTTAACATCTACTTAATTGGACTTTAGACAACGATAACCAAACCCAGTAAAAACTGGGATGAGGTCT
>CAZUSV010000226.1:0-8296 GCA_964622645.1 uncultured Anaerolineales bacterium | reverse complement strand
TTGGTCGATGCAATCAGCCAAACGCTCAACGATCGCGGCGAAATCCTAGATACGGCATCAGACAAGCTGGGGAACATTCGGCGCGGTCTTAAGGTCGAGCACGATCGTTTGCTCAACCAGTTGAAACGCATGATCAACAATCCCGAGATCAGCCCTTATTTGCAAGAGAACCTGATAACCCAGCGAGATGGTCGCTATGTGATCCCTCTACGGGCTGATTTCAAGGGAAAAGTCAAAGGCATCGTGCACGATCATTCAGCTTCGGGCGCCACGCTCTTTATAGAGCCGCTGAGTGTTGTTGAGAAAAACAACAAGTACAAGGAATTACAGCTCGAAGAGCGTGATGAAGAGCGCCGTATCTTGCTGGCACTAACAGCGCAAGTCGCTGAATACGCCCCAGCTCTGGATGAGATGACCGAGGCCCTTGCAGACATGGACGTGGCCTTCGCCCGCGCCCGCTTCGCGGAAGTGCTGAATGCAGCTGAACCCAAGCTACACCCCATCAAGACTCCCAAAGATGGTAAACACCCTCGGGTGCGAATCCGCCTGCTCGATGCCCGGCACCCACTTCTGGATCAAGCCCTGAGCGGTGTCGAAGGGGTCGTCCCTATCGATGTCGAGTTAGACCCTGAAACCAGGGCCCTCGTCATCACTGGGCCAAACACTGGCGGCAAGACGGTCTCGCTGAAAACGGTTGGTCTGCTGGCGCTGATGGCCCAAGCCGGGCTGCATATTCCTGCTCATCCAGAGTCGGAGATTAGCCTGTTCAAATCGATTTATGCTGATATCGGCGACGAGCAATCCATCGAGCAATCTTTGTCGACATTCTCCGGGCATATCACTAATATCATCAGGATTTTGGAGCGCGCCGACACGAACTCGTTGGTGATCCTGGATGAATTGGGCGCCGGGACTGATCCCCAGGAGGGCGCGGCTTTGGCGCGAGCGCTGCTGACGCACCTGGTTGAGCGTGGAGTTACCACCCTGGTGACCACCCACCATCCAGAGCTGAAAGCCTTTGCCCATGCCACGCCGGGCGTGATCAACGCCAGCGTGGAGTTCGACCTGGAGACTCTTCAGCCTACCTATCACCTGACCATTGGCCTTCCGGGCCGTTCTAACGCCTTGGCGATTGCCGAGCGTTTGGGCCTGCCTGATGAGATTGTCGCTGCGGCTCGAAGTGAGCTCGACCCCGCTGAGTTACGCGCCGATGATCTACTGGATGAGATTCACCACCAGCGGGATATCTCCCGTCAGGCACGTCAACGCGCCGACGAAGCCAAACGCGAAGCGGAAGAATTGCGCGCCGAACTGGCCAAACGCCTGGAGGCCATCGAAGACGAGCGCCGTGAGGTCTTGCAAGCAGCCCGTAAAGGGGCTGAGGACGAGGTAAAGAGCGTACGGGATGAGATCCGCGATTTGCGGGTAGAACTGCGTCGCGCTCGTCAACCGCTGGAAGTGATCCAGCAAGCTGAAGAAAAGATCGAAGAGTTGATCGAAGAAGTCGAAATTCCCGTTGAGCGCCAGGTGCCTGACATCACCCCGGTGAGTGGGCCCATCCACCTGGGTTCCAAAGTACGCGTGCGCTCCCTGGATAAGGATGGGGTTGTGCGTACCTTAGCCGAAGACAGCGCTGAAGTACAGATTGGAGTATTGCGAGTAAGAGCGAAGCTAACAGAGTTGGTTCTGGTTGGCAGTGGAAATGTTGAAACCGAAGAGCCCCAAACACTGTCCACCGTCCACCGTCCACCGTCCACTGGCGGTAGCCACCCATCACCCGGAGTTGAGCTTGATCTACGCGGCCAGCGTGCGGACGAAGCCTTAGACATGCTGCAAAATTATCTCGAAAGAGCTTATCTGGCGCGCTTGCCTTATGTGCGCATTATTCACGGTAAGGGCACTGGCAAGCTGCGCAAAGTGGTGCGCGAAGCCTTACAGCGCTATCCGCAGGTGACCTCGTTCGAGGCAGGGAAACATAACGAGGGCGGCGAAGGGGTCACAATCGCCGAGTTGAGGAAGTAAAATTTTTGCCACTAATTGCTAATACCTCATTCGTCCATGCAGCAGCAAACGCTGCGACAATATTATTCGCAATCGTGATTGCTCTCCAGATATTGCTTGCTTTAGGTATATTGCCGGTATCTATGGCTTGGGGAGGGCGTCAATCAAAATTAACCCCAGCTCTAAGAATTGCCAGTATTGTAGCCGTAGGTTTATTGTGCTTTTTTATTTATATTATTCGGTATAGAGCTGGCCTTTTTGGCGACCCACCCATTCCAATGTTCGTAAAAGTAGTATCCTGGATCATCACGCTGTTTATGGCGCTCAACACTCTTGGAAACTTTACTTCAAGAAGTAGAGCTGAGAAATTTACCTTTACTCCGATCACCTTCCTGTTGACTGTTGCTTGTTTGATCGTTTCAGTTTCTGGCTAGATATTGTTTGCAACTTTAAACCGACCAAATCCTTACGATACCTATTGAGTAAGTAGATTCTTGGAGAATGCTTTAATGCAAAATCCCATCAAAGCGATCATGATCGGTGCAGGTCAGCGGGGTGCGGATGTGTATGGAGACTATGCGTTACGAAACCCTGAGGTGATCCGCTTTGTAGCAGTGGCCGAACCCGATTCTGAACGGCGTCTGCGCTTTGCTCAACAGCACAATATCCCCCCTAAAAATCAATTTAAATCATGGGAACCCCTGCTAGAACGTCCCCACCCTTCGACGGGCTCAGGGAAGAGATTTGGGCAGGCGGCGTTTGTTTGTACCCAAGATCAACAGCACACTGCCCCAACTCTTGCAGCAATGAGAGCAGGGTATGATGTGCTGCTTGAGAAGCCCATGGCGACAACAGCGGAGGAATGCCGCCAGCTCGCGGATACCGCTGAAGAGACCGGGCAGCAGCTGCATATCTGCCACGTTTTGAGATTCACAAATCATTTCACCAAGATGCGTGAGATCATCCACTCAGGAGATTTAGGAGAGATCGTCAATGTTTCGCATCGGGAGAATGTATCCTGGTGGCATATGGCCCACAGCTTCGTGCGCGGCAACTGGCGGGTAAAAGAAGATTCTGCTCCCATGATCCTGGCCAAATGTTGCCATGATCTAGACATTCTGATCTGGATGCTGGGCCAGAACTGCGATCATCTCAGCAGCGTGGGCAATTTGATGCATTACCGTCCCGAGAATGCTCCCCAAGATGCCCCCAAATATTGTCTGGATGGTTGTCCCGTATCGGAAACCTGCCCCCACTATGCCCCTTTCATTTATGTGGATTTACTGCCCTTGTGGCGCAGCTTTGCTGATACAAGCAAAGGGATCCCTCGCTTGGCGGCTCAGGCACAGGAACGCGCCCCCGGATTGGTCAAAGCACTGAGTGGTTTTTCTCCTTCGCTCAAGGAGATGAATGATTATCGCGGCTGGCCACGCTCTGTGGTTTCCCAGGACCCAACACCCGAGAATCTCGTGGAAGCATTGCGGGAAGGGCCCTATGGACGTTGCGTCTATCATTGCGATAACGATGTAGTAGACCATCAAGTGGTCAACATGCAGTTCGAAAGCGGAACATCGGTCACCCTGACCATGCATGGTCACTCCCACGTTGAAGGGCGGTTTACGCGCATTCAAGGTTCAAAGGCAGAGCTGCAGGCTGGTTTCGGTTATGGCGGTTCGTGGATCGAGGTCAATCAGCACCGCAGCGACCACAGTGTTCGTTACAATACCAGCGCCGGCTCAGGTCATGGGGGCGGGGACGAACGCTTGATGGATGCGTTTTTGATGAGCTTACAAAAAAGTGGGATGCACTCTGCTTCCGGCGCGTTGCTTGGAAGTGCTTCGCAAAGTGCATCCCACTTTACGACGGCGCGCCAATCTTTGGAGAGTCATCTGATGGCCTTTGCTGCCGAAGAAGCGCGGCTGGCAGAGGTGGTAGTGCAGATGTCAACGTATCGGCAGTGAAAATTACTCCTCAATAAGATGCTCGGTGTGAACGATGCGCCGCGTGCCAGTTTCACAGCGCAGGATTAGGGACATGGTTTCGGCATAGCTGCCATGGTATTGTACGCCCGAGAGCAGAACTCCCCCTGTTATACCCGTAGCAGCGAAGTAAATATTATCCCCTTTGACCAACTCATCACAACTCAGGATCTTCTTGGTATCGAATTCTGCAGTCCTCACGGCGGCGCGTTCTTCAGCGGTTTGCGGAGCTAACCTGCCGAGCATTGCCCCGCGCAATGCTTTCACCCCACAAGCGGCGATCACACCTTCGGCAATCCCCCCGATTCCCATGAGGATATCGACATTAGCGTCTTCACTGACTGCCATCAGTGCACCAACAACGTCGCCATGGGCGTGAGCTCGGACGCGCGCCCCAGTGGCCTGAATCTCGGCAATCAGATCTTTGTGGCGTGGGCGGTCCAGCACAAATACAACCAGGTCGCGCACAGGCTTACCGATAGCGCGTGCCACCAGGGCTATCGTCCAGGCTGGAGGTGCATCCATGCATTCTGCCACTAAAGCGTCTGCAGCCTGGGCACCGACAACGATTTTCTCCATGTAGACAGCGGGATATGGAGACCACATCGTACCTCTGGGGGCGATCCCTGCAACAGAGACAGCTCCAGGTTTACCTTTGGTCAGCAGCATGATGCCGTCAATGGGATCCGCAACCACATCCATGGCCGGGCCTTTGCCATTGCCAATAGGTTTGCCGCTGTTCAGCGGCGAATCAACACCTAAACGCCCTTCCTCTCCAACGACAACATATCCATCAATATCTAAAGTGTTGAAGGTACATACCATGGCGTCTGTGGAAAGACGATTAGCGATCATGTCATTGCCACACCCCATCCAGCGGCCTGCTGCCAGGGCTGCTGCCTCTGTAACTCGTACCAGACTTACCCCTAAGTTTGGAGAAATCCGTTCACTCATGTCAACTTCCTATTCATCTACAGCCTCGATCAAGTTGGCCGCTTCCCAAGACAACATCCCGCCGCGTAGAACTCGAATATTATTATAACCCTGGTTGCCGAGCAGATACGTCGCTCGGGTGCTGCGCCTGCCCCCGTGACAGACGAGTACCACCGGAATATCTTTTGGAACTGAGGATGAATCTGATAATAGTTCGAAGAGGGGCACCGATTGCGCTTGCGGGATGTGCATCTTTTTGTACTCGCGTGGCTCCCTGACGTCGATAATCTGAGGGGGATTCTCGCTGTGGATTTCTTTCCATAACTCTTTGGAGGAAATCCCTGAAACGCGTCCGGCAGGTATCTCAGTTTGGATAGGAACCTCAATGGGATGGCTAATCCTTTTGGGGAGATTTTGACACTCCCTAAAAACACGCTGATCGCACTCGTAAATACAGATAGCAGGGTCTAGCACATGGTGGTACAGAGACCCAATGGCTTCATCAAAGCTGAGGAAATGATCTTCACCCAGATAATCGCAAAAGCCTGTAGATTTCATTCGCTTCAGCACTGGATCTTGGACCCTCATAAAGTACACATCCCCACCGCGATCCCTCATTAGGTCAACAACGCTCTCCAGGGTATGGATGCCACTGATGTCACAATTGTCGACACTGAACATCCTCAGTAACAAGTATCGCTGGTAAGGATGATCCTCCAAGTATTCACGCAGAATGTCCTCTACATGGTTGACAGCCCCAAAATAAAGATCGCCGAAGATATCGAAAATGGCCAATTGAGGACAGGGTGCCTTGTCTGCTTGATTGGTAAAATGGCGGAAGTTTTTTGCTGGTAGTACGGGAATCACTCGGGGTATGCTGGTGCGCACAATGTAGATTGCTAAGGAGAGCATGATGCCAGCCAGGACGGCAAACTGCAAAGGCAGGAATAGTGTCGCCAGAAAGGTGGCTATCATAATGACAGTGTCACCACGCGTTGCCCGCCAAATACGAATAATTTCTTTTTGATCAACCATGCTGTAGGCTGTCACCAGCAGCACTGCTGCCAGGGCTGTGCGTGGCACATAAGCAGCCAGGGGGCCAAACACCAATATACTGATCAAGACAAAAATCCCTGAGAAGATGCTGGCCAGAGGGGTTCGCCCACCAGCCTCATAATTCACCCCAGAGCGTGTGAATGATCCTGAAGTTGTATAGCCAGAAAAGAGACCGGTGGCAATATTGGCGATGCCCTGCCCGACAAACTCCTGGTTGCTGTCCAGACGTTGGCCTGATTGGCTGGAGATCGAACGCGCGATAGCCATGGCTTCTACGAGGCCGATAGCCCCTATGGCTAATGCGCCTGTAGATAAATCCGCGATCCACTTTGGATCGAGTGAAAAATCTGTGAGTGGCGGTAAGCTGCGCGGCAGTTCTCCAATAACCCTGATACCCTGCTGGTCCAGACCACCTATCGCAACGATGCTTGCTGCTACAACCATGCCTATGAGCGGGGCGGGCCATTTGGGCCTGAATTTGCGCAGCAAGAGGATCAGAATCAGGGTGCCCAGCCCAAGGAAGAGGCTCACCCAATATGTTTCTTGGATATGGGCGCTGATCTCACTTATGGTGGCTATCAGTGAATGGTGACTAGGGAATTCCAGCCGCAAGATGTGGCGGAACTGATTGGCGGCGATCAGCACCCCAGCCCCAGCTGTAAAGCCGATGACAACAGAATCAGATACGAAATTTACCAATACGCCCAGCCGCGCCAATCCTAGACCTAATTGGAAGATGCCCACCATCACCGCCATGATCCCAGCTGCGGTCAAATATTCTGGTGTGCCGGGTTCAGCAATAGGCAATAGGATTGTGAGCGCCAATAGCGAGAGCGCGTTGGTTGGTCCAGTGTGAAGATGGTTCGATGACCCCCATAATGCCCCGACGATGGCAGCCACGATTGCAGAATAGAGGCCAACCTTAGGGGGCAGTTCGGCGATCATGGCGTAGGCAATGGCCTGGGGCAGGAGCACGATGGCGACTGTCAAGCCTGCAACCAGGTCGGGCCGTAGATCGCTACGCTGATATTCTTTGATAAATTCAGCGGGACGTAAGAAATATCTCGAAGTTCTTTGCCAGATTTGGTTGCGCATCTGAAAATTGGAGTTAGTAAAAATGGCAAAGTCACGGAACAGATTTGCTCGAATAATGGTGTGCGCCCCCGTCGCACACTCTTTTTCGAGAACTTACCTGTTTGGTTTGGTCGTGAGTATTATTATAACGTCAGTCATGGATAATTAGCCAGATTCCTGCGATGATCAAGAGCATGCCTGCCAGCATACTCGAGGTAGTTTGCTCGCCAAGTAACAGCGCGCCACTGATCACTGCGACCACAGGAATCACGAAGGTGACCATCGCCGAGAGGGTTGCCCCGAAGCGTTTTATGTTCGCGAAATCGAGCATCATCGCAAAGAAAGTCCCCATGACCGCCGCATATACCAATACCCCCCAACCGGTGCTGTCTACACGCGAAATATCAAGGCCAGATATCCACCAGGCAAGCGGGATTACCACGATAGTTGAAGCCATCATTCTGATGATACCGACATCGAAGGTGCTGTAGCCGCGCATTTTCTTGCGGATATAGATGCTCATAATGTTGGCGCTCATGATGCCCGCAAATACAAAGGCATACCCCAGCGGGTTTGCTCGTGCCAACCCCGCAATGCCGCTTTCTCCGCGCAACGTCAAGAGCAGAGCACCGATAAATGCCAGGACCACCCCCACCCCACGTTTGAGCGTCAGTTTTTCATCAGGGAGCAAAAAGTTGGCCATGATGGCAGTAATCGCCGGTGATGTGGTCATCAACACCGAGGTTACGCCACTAGAGATGTATTGAAGCGAACTGACAAAAGACAACATGGGCAGCGCAGTCCCAAAAATCCCCAGGATAATTCCTCTTTGCCAGAGTGTTCTATCGCGTGGCCATTTTCGTTTGCTGTTAGGGAGCAGATAGATGATCAGGAAACCCAGCGTGGCTAAACTCAGCCGTAACCCAACATAGGTCAGCGATGACATTTGCCCCACACTGAAGCGTGAGGCTACCAGGGTTGTGCCGAATAGGGCGCCTAACAGAATGACGTTTGGAGCGGGATGTGATTTCAATGGTCTCTCCTGGTTGTGTAGGACAGGTTGCCAACCTGTCCTACGATCATATCGCAAACCCTATGGCTGGTAAAGCAGTACGTATATAATTGTCCTCTGAACCTATCACAATCCCGTCAAGTAATATATTAGATCGTAACTCAACGACTCTTCAGGAATCGCCGGGGTAGCTCCCAGATTTGGGGGTATGCGGGGTGCGGAGCACCCCGCATACCCCCAA
>CAZUSV010000225.1:0-8317 GCA_964622645.1 uncultured Anaerolineales bacterium | reverse complement strand
AACCAGCTTACGAGAACTTCATGCGTTTGTCAAACTAGCACCAAAGGTTACTAGTGTGTGCCGAAGCCTTCGCGCTCGAGGCCCCTTGGGTCAAAGATCTGAAATCCCTTGCTCGAAGAGACCCTACCAGCGCAATGCAGGAATCCGATCAACCAGGTCGCTACTTCGAGCAAATTATCCGTGTGCTGAGCTCCCTGGCGCGCTTGTCTCCATTGATCTTGTTGCTGGATGACCTGCAATGGGTAGATGATAGCACGTTGAGTTTGCTCTTTCACCTGGGACGGCGCTTGCAAGGACTGCGCATGATGGTGATTTGTGCCTACCGCCCCGCCAATGTCGGCTCAGAAGGTTGTGCAGACGATCATGCCTTGGAGATCATGGCCCATGAGTTCCAGCGAGATTTCGGGGATATCATCCTGAGCTTGGACCGCACCCAAGGCCAACATTTTGTCGGCGCCTATTTGGATCGCTTTCCCCATCGCTTGCCAGCTGAATTTATCGAGAAGTTTTACCAATATACCGGTGGCAGGGCTCTTTTCACGGTTGAGTTCTGGCGCGAAATGCTGGCCAATGGCGGCCTGATTCAAGATCAGGCTGGTCGCTGGATTGAGACGGATGCATTGGATTGGAATCGCCTTCCCGAACGTCTGGAGGCCGTCATTTTGACCCAGCTCGAGTGCATGCCATCAGCCTGGAGGAGAATTCTGGAAATCGCCAGCGTCGAGGGGGAAGTCTTCACACTCGAGGTCTTGGCGCGGGCGGGGGATTTGGATCAGGCAGAGGTATTGGATTGTCTCAGCGGACCATTAAGCCGTGAACAGAACTTGGTGCGTGCTCACGGAGTCTATTATGCTGGTGCCAGACGCTTGTCATATTATCGCTTTCGCCATGTCTTAATTCAACGCTATATCTACAACAATCTAGATGCAGTGCAACGCTCGCATATTCATCGCGTTGTGGGTTTAGCCTTGGAAGACCTCTTGATGAAGGAGAAAAGGGAATTGGATGCACGGGCTGCTAAACTCGCCAGACATTTCGAGGCGGCTGGGTTGGTCCTCAAAGCTGTAGAATATCTGCTCCGAGCTGGGCATCAGGCGCTGCGCCGAAATACGGCTCAGGAGGCCGCAGATTCATTCCAGCACGGTTTGGAGCTTCTGGCAGATTTGTCCGACCCCGACAAAATCGGTACCCCCCAATCTTCTCTTGTCACCGACTACCCGATTGCCAGGATGACCAAACTCCTGCAAGCTTCCTCCGCTCTCGCTGAGAATTTACAGGTCTAGACAACGACCCTAATGCCCTCCCACCCAGGCCTCCTCTGCCTGTAAAGCCCGCACAGCCTGTGGAATGATCTTGCGATATACGTGTGTGGGTGAACTACCCCCAAGCAACTCATCGACAGAGATTCCAAACAGGCGCTGGTTTTCTTCCAGATAGGGTCGCATCAGTTCCCAATCTGAGTCATCCAAAGGGGCAAACTCACCTCCGTTGAGCTGGTCATCGGTCAGTTTACCCTGGGGATCGCGCACGAAGATGGCCCCACCTGAGGCCAGTGAGAACAGATTACCTCCAGGATAAGGGGAATCCAATTCGACCAGCTTGCCGTCATCGGTCAGCTGGATACCGTTGAGCACCACGAAGCCGCCGCCGTTACGGGGGTCGCCAGCCATGAAAGACTCGGCCAGGTAATCCAGGCAGGTGCCGTTGATCACCACGCGTGGCTTGCCCACCGCATTGATCATCGGACGCCCGGCAGCGTTGCCTAAAATAAACACATCCCCGCCCTTGGCCGCATAACCGAAGGTTTGCCCCACATCGCCGTAAACCACCAGCTTGCCCGACTTCATGATCTGGCACAACTGGTCCTGGGCGTTGCCGTGCACATACATTTCGATACCGTCCAATCCCGAGGCTAAGTAATCCCCCGCTGACCCATACACATCGATGCGCACACCATCCGCCCGCGCACCGAAACCATTGCCAATGAAGCGGTGACCGCGGGCATCCTTGACGATGAACTTGCGGAAGCCGCGCTGGTAGAGATCGACGATAGCCCGCGCCACAGACTTGTGCCCTTCAGGAGGATATCCTCTGGCGTCGATCAGCACCGTCTGGCCGGGAGCCGCAGACTCCGGCAGGGCTGCTGAGGCCTCGATGAAGCGATATTCTGCTCCCGGTGATTCTGCAATCAACGCGAACACACTATTGAGGGTTTCGTCGTACAACGACAGCAAACTGCTCCTCCGTAAATTCCCCGTCGGATACCTCCGGTCCATCAACAGCGTCAGGGTTTCGATAGCCGTTTGGGTACCGACCTCCATCAAAGCGTCGAGATGAGATCTCAAATCGTCGTACGTCCAGTGCCTGATTTGATCAGTGAACCATTCAAATAAGTCACTCTCTGGAAGATCAACGTTTGAACGTGTAAACGTTTGAACGTTCGAACGTTGATACTCCTTTTTTGTTGAATCCACGAATACCTCTCGTCCAAACTTATCCGTGCACACCATCCTGGTTCGATCCCCATTGGGAACCACACTGAAAAGGAAGGCGCCGCCATCTGTGTGACTGCCGCCGCGAGCGTTCCAGTATTTGTCGGCGCGCGTCCAGAAACGCTGGTCTTCGGCAGCCAGGCTTTCCAGGGCGGCGTCGATGCCTTGTTTCTCCGAAGCGGCGAAGCCGATGGCGGGACCATCTTCGCTGGCCTGCTGTAGGGCGAACACCTGCGGCCTGAGCATCGAAGTATCGGTGATGCCGATCAGCCGGTAAGCCTCTGAGGCGGTGCCTCTGGGCGCCGCCTGGGCAATCAAGAAGAACCAGGGTCCATCTGGGGAGCCGTGCATATGGGTGGCCTGTAAGGCTCCGTAAATGCGTTTCTTGTCCTCGGGTAGCTGCGTATAGTCACGCTCAGTGGTTGGAGCCAGGGCCTCGATGACATACTCCAGCGGGTAGTCGTAGGTGCGGTGCAGCAAGTCGAAGACCAGCACGGAGACTTCGGTGTCGGTCAGGAAAAGCGGGTAGATCTCTCGCTGCGCCAGGTATTCGCTCACCGAGGCGTAGTTGGCGAAGTCGCCGTTGTGCACCAGGGCCTCGTTCATGCCGATGAAAGGATGCGCCCCACCGGGATGCCAGACGCGTCCCTTGGTGGGGTAGCGGTGGTGCCCAATCCATACGTGGGCGTGGATATCCTCGAGCTGGTAATAGCGCACCACATCGTCACCGTAGCCGACCATCTTGAGCACCAGCAGGTTCTTGCCATGCGAGAGCACAAAAGCGCGCGTCTCACCGGTCGAGGCGTAGAAGGCGGTGTTCAAGCGATAGGTGTTTTGGTAGACGATCTCGTCCTCGACTTCCCTTTGGGGCGCCTCTGCCAGCCCATGTTCCTCTCGGAAGGAATCCACTACCTCAGCTTTGACCCTCACAAAGTACTGAACCACCTGCGGAGGGGGCACGTCCAACCCCTCCAGGGATGTATGATCTGCGATCTGGGGCTGCTCTCGGACGTGGTCGATCTCGAAAGTGGGATGAATGTGTGAAGCCTCCACCTCGTCTCGGGACTTGGGGTCCAGGTAAGCCACCACCAACAGGTAATCCTGCTCCAGCACCTGCTGGCTGACGCCGAATTCTTCCGCCACCAGCCCCACAGCGGCGATCCCACCCCCCTTGCCATTACCGCGGTTACGCATCTGGGTCAGGGCCTGCAGCAAATGTCGCCCGGCGATCTGCTCCGAACAGGCGATGCCGATCACCCCGCAGCCGCCCTCAGCAGCCTGCTCACGGTTGATGACATGCTCAGGCTTCAATCCTTTGCGTGAGTTTAGTATCTTCTTAATCAAGTCTTGATTGGTCATAATCAAACCTTTTATCCACGAAGATCACCAAGATCACCAAGATCACCAAGAATAAATTTGTGTGCCTTCGTGTCCTTCGTGGTTATTAATTTTTGTAAACCAACAGGTCAGTTCGGCCGCGCAAGTCGCGGATATTCTTCAAGCCTAAGCGTCGCAGAATATCGCCGAGTTGTTTGGCATAGGATGCATTCAAATTGCTGATGCGCTGGGCACCCCATTCGGGTTCGATGAGCAAGGAAAGTTCAGGGTCGGTGGTGGTCAGGCCGAAGGGGCAGCCGCGCCCGCGCTCGCAGTTGGAGCAGCGCGTGCAGCCGATGGCGATCAACTCAGAGGTGCCCAAGACGGCACCGTCAGCGCCCAGGGCGATGGCTTTGGCAATGTCGTAAGCCGAGCGTACCCCACCTGAGGCCATCACCGTGATCTCGTCGCGGATATTCTCACCTTGTAGGTATTTGTGCACCTTGGGGATGGCGAACTCGATGGGCATGGCGATATTCTTCTTGGCGATCTCAGGAGCTGCGCCAGTGCCGCCATAGGAGCCGTCCAGGTGCACGATATGTGCTCCGGCGTAGTAGCTGCCCACAGCGACCATATCCACATCCGTGGGGGTGGATACTTTCACCGAAACCAGCGCCTGCGGGTTAATGGTTCTGACCCAATCGACATGCTTGCGGTGATCTTCCACCGAATAGACTGAATGGAAGGGGAAGGGCGAGAACAGGCTCACCCAGGGTACGCTCTCACGCATTTTGGCCACGGTGACCGTGGTCTTGTCTCCCAGCAAGTGGCCGCCCAAACCAGGCTTGGCTCCCTGGGCATATTTGAACTCCACAATCGGCGCGTGCTGGATGGTCTCCTCGCGCACGCCAAACATGCCTGTTGCGATCTGGGTGATGATGTAATCCTTATACGCCACCAAAGAGTCTGGATAGCCGCCTTCACCTGTTGAGGTAAAGGTGCCCCACTCCTTGGCAGCTATGGCGCGTGCCAGCATAACCTGCTCGCTGACCGACCCGAAGGACATCCCGCCGCCATACCAGGGCACGGAGATATCGATCTCACGCTCGACACCCGAGGCGCGACGGTTGAGAGGAATGGAGAGCTCGATCTCGGTTTCTGGCGGCAGTTGACTTTCTTCGGGCAAGAATTTGAAATCGAGTTTGTCGAAGCCGCCGCCAGAATCCCCTATGCGGTACTCTAATTCGTTCTCTGGCGGCTCTCCAGTGCCAGCCTGATACCAGGTCGAGAGGATCAATTCAGCCGGCCAGCGGTAGTCTCCCAAAGCTGGTGGGGTGCCGTTATTCAGGTTGGACCAGTAGTCGAAACCCTTATGCAAGTGTTTGATGTGTTTCTCTATGGCAGGTAAGTAGACGATAGGTTCGTCAGTCATATAATTTCCTCGATAGTAAGTTGGCAAGTGGGCAAGTCTGCACGTTGGCAAGTGGGCAAGTTGGCAAGTTTGCAAGTGGGCAAGAGAGCAAACCTGCCAACCTGCCAACATGCAAACATGCAAACATGCAAACTTGCCAACATATCACTCGCTTCCATATCCCTCGATCTTCGCAAAAGCCTCGTGTTCGAGATCGACCTGGAACATGGCGCGCCCCATCTCGCCGCGCAGACGCCGTACTTCGCGCAGTCCCATGGCGCCCAGGATTTCCAGGAGTTGATCGCGCCAGGTGGCGGTCAGGTTCTTCAATCGTTGGATACCCCAATCCGGGGGAATATCGCTCGGCAATTGGAATTGGCTGGTTTGGCGGCCAGCGCAGTCGCCCACGAACTGCGTTTGTAAGGCCACTAAAAGGGGGGTGTCAATTGCGATCAGGTCCAGGCCGGTGATGATGGCCTTGGGTACATGTTCGGCGGCGATTATGCCTCCACTGCCGATCAGTGTGACTTCGTCCCGGGTGCCCGCCTCCACAAAGGCCAGATGCGCCTCGCGGATCAAATCCATCACGAAGCGGCCATCCTCCCCGCGCCCATGGAAATCGGCAACCAGATGGAAGACGCGCACACCGCTCTCGTAGAGATCGAGAAGTATTTCAGGATTGCCATAAGCAATGCGCACGGCGATGATGGTGTCGGGGAAGTGGGATTGGAGATTTATGATTGAGGATTGGAGATTGACGATTGTAGATTGAAGATTTTCCACTTCCTTGTGTTTGTACCTGATTTCAACCATTTTTGGAGTGAATGGAAGGTTATTGAGTAGGTTTTCATCTCCAATTTTTATCAGTGGAACGATGTTCACATCTGTCAACTGACCACCGTCAACTGCCCACTTCTCACTGTCCACTGCCCACTGTCCACTAGAAACTGGCATAACCGCCAAGGTCTGTGTCTCACTCGCCGCTTGCCCCAAAATCTCATAGAGAGCCGCTGAAGCCGCAGATGGAGGTGGCGCGTCATAAATTAACGGCACCGGGATCGAAAGGATGCGCGGCCGCGCGCTGGTGATCTCCCCATCTGCATTGAAAATCAAATAACTGGGTTTCTCGCCGATGTCTACAACCGTGGAGATGAACTCTCGCCCGTGGATACCATCGCGCGTGGGCCGCACGATCTCGGACATATCTGTCCACATCCCGTCCCAGCCATCTCCGCCAAACTTACCGCGGTATCCCGCGCCTTTGACAGGAATGCTGCCTGTCTCGGCTTCGTAAGCCACGGCATCGACCAGGTTGGAGGTGAAATAGGAGTCACCCAGGCGCTGGCGATCGGGATTGCGCAGGATGGTCACCGCCTCGGGGTGCTGTGTCGTGCAGCGCAGACAGCCTACGCAGTGCTGCGGCCGGGGAGCAAATCCCCCTATGGGTCCGGAGAAAACGCCATACACACACGGCCGGCTGGTGACCGCTTTCATGTCGCCACGAAATTCGATGATCTCAGAGATCAGCAGCTTGGCAAGTTGCAGTCGGTTTACTTTGACATCAAAGCGATTTGGCCAGGGGACCAAATCCGGGGTAGGTTCGGTGTCGATATGGTAGCGCTGGTATTGCTTATTTGTTGGCATCGTTCTTCCAGTCTTGGTAGACCTCTTCCATTTGGGCAATATGGTCGCGCACATGACTGTCGTATGTGTCCAGCCAATCATCCATGGTCATATCACCGTTTTCGGGGTGATAAGCTTGGTGGCTCCAAACTTCTTCAGGTAGGGTCTGGATCAATTCGTAGCAAGAGCGTCGCAGCCAGCGGAATAGCTCCAGGGATACTTCAGTATCCTGCTCTTCATACTTGAGCGCTTTGGCCCACTGGTTTTCGTCATAGGCCATGAGATCCTGGCCTGGTTCGGCGATGAATCGCCGGCAGCGCACATAGCTGTTGGCCTCGCTGTCAGTGATGTGGATGATGATCTCGTGGATGGTCCAACGGTCTGGCGCTGGGCGGTAATGCCAGCACTCTTTCGGGAAGCGTTCCATGGCCTGCTTGAGTAGATCATAAGCCTGGCCGTATGATGCGATTTTTTGTTGTCGTTCTGAGTTCATCATATTCTGCTCCTTCAAATTTTGGTGATATTCTGTAATGGGCAATAACACTCTGAACACTTGTGTCATTCTGAGCGGAGCGAAGAATCCCTTTTATATTCAATCTATTTGAGCCTGTGCAGCTAATAATTGGCTTGGCCTTTCAGGGATTCTTCGTCGCTTCGCTCCTCAGAATGACAAGGCATAGTGTTCAAGATGTTATCGCCTATTACATTTTTTGTGATATTCATTAAAAGATTAACGGACGCACATTTTCACGGATATCTGTGGGGTACGCAAAGAAAAAGAATTGAATCCGCGTCCAAATACCATTAATGGCTTTCATCTTCAGTGATTAGAGAAACTTCATCGCCAATCTGGATCTGCCCGGGATGCAGCACGCGTGCATACAAGCGCGCCCAACCCGGATGTGTTTTTTGGGATATCCGGCTGAATTTTCCTTCCTGGAAGAATGGCTCCAGGTTATGGCAGGGAACCGTGTAGCTGGTGATCTCGATGGTCAGGTCGTTTCCCATACGCAGCTGGTCGCCAGGGGTGAGCAATGACCAATCCAGCCCCCGGATGGTGATATTTTCGCCCGCAGCCCCAGGGAAAATTGGATGACCTTCGGATTGGAGTTCGATTATGCGGTCGAGAGAATACAGGCATAATGCTCTCTCTGGCCCTCCGTGATGTTTCGTATCTCGCTGAAGATCACCCTCGACCCCCAGGAGTGTGACCTGGGCCATGTTTACTGGAAGCTTGGGTACACCTCCATTAGAAATACTGATCTGGAAAATGTGCGCCATAAGGATGATCTCCTTGCACTCACTAAAATGACTTTGCTGTGACCGGTCTCCTGACCGAGTCACTTTCGGCCGGTCACGCCACAGGCGGGCCTCCGGCCGACCGGCCTTAGCATGATTTTGCTTATAATAATAAGGCACGCCAGGGCGTGCCCATGCATACATCTATTCACTACGGCAGGCACCTTCCTAAGAC
>CAZUSV010000224.1:0-8339 GCA_964622645.1 uncultured Anaerolineales bacterium | reverse complement strand
CCTCGGGGCATGGAAGACGTCTTGAAATGGGCTAGAGAGCAAGGATTGATTGATCCATTTGAATTGCCTGATGAAGAACTTGAGGAAAGTCTGCAATATTCAATGGATAATGCATTGGAGAAACTCCGAGCAGAACTTGAGCGTAAATCACCAGATAGTTTTCATAATTTGATGTCATGGTGGGCTTGGTTTAGTGAATAATTTTCGAGCATATCAAATTGAGATAGGCCCACTCAATTGCTGCTGTTCGAACACAGATCCGTTAAGGATACTAACCTGATAATCTCAACTTTCAGACGAGAAGAACGTAACCCGCAATTTTCGGAAGTTCTCGCGAAGTTGACATTGTCGAATTAATTAAGCGTCCATTATTAAGTTTGTAGTGATACCCCTTCGACTCCCTTCGGGATCAGGACAGCTTCGGTCATCCTGACCACTGAAGTGGTCACTACGAGCCTTAACCACTAAGCTATTTTTGGACAATTACTAAAGAGGAGGACTCATGCAGCAAGAACCCGATGTCTACAATTTCTTAGAACGACATCTTCAATCCATCATGGATAACGATCTCGAAACCTACCATGCAACTACCAGCCCCGACCTCACCCTGTATGAATGGTGGGTAACACCTCATCGCATCGATGGGCTGCCTTTTCATGACTTTATGATGAGTTCGAACGAGAAGCGCGGTGCTGTTTTCGGCTCTGAAATAGAACAGAATGGAAAAACACTCAAACCGCCTACTCGTTTCGACTTAGCCAACCTGCACATCCAACGATATGGAGATACAGCCATCGCCAGCTACACACTGCTGCTCAGCAGCAGCCTTCCAGAAGGTGTGAAAGTGGCCTCGCACAATGAGAGCCGGGTGATGGTCAAACTGGATGGTCAATGGCAGGTGGTGCATGTTCATAAATCTCCCGGCTGGCCAGCACCTCATATGCAGAGGATTCAGGATGAATAAGTTCATCATCATGGTGCTCTTTATTGTGGGTGTCTGTGCCTGTTCTCCCTTAGACATTCCGCAACCTACACCAACAAACTCTCCTATCCCCACATCCGCAAATGTGGCTGTGGAGGAAACCACCCAGACACCAACGGGAATCTCCCAATCTGAGGCTCCCAACGTGTTTGGCTATACGCATCACATGGCGAATGGGAACCATTTTGTAGAGGGAAGTGGCAGCTTGCCGCGCGGCACCTCGCTAGAGGTAGGGCTGGACGGGACTCCTGTGTGGGTGGTCGCTGTACCCTATGAGGATACCAGCCTTTGGGCAGTCGTCCTGGAAGACGGGCGCGTGCAGGCCTTTTGGGTCAACCCTGGGGAAGTAAGCGACGCCCAAATCACGCCTAACCAACTCAACCCAGGGTCGCCGCCGCTCCTGTTCATTGAAGACGGAACCCCCAAATTGGGCACGATCACCCTTTCAGATCCATCCCTCTCTACACATCCTATCTACCTGCCAACTCAAAGATGGCGCGCTTTTATCCATTCTGATGGATCGCTGATCCTGATGGATGAGTTCGATCAAATCACAGCAACCCTGGCCATCGACGCCCTGCCAGATGCGCGCATCCTGAGTGATGCTTCTGAGCGCGTATTGGTACTCAGTGGGCCCTCCACTAAATATGATCACGGCGTACTGGGAGATCAGATCGAAGCCACCAGCATCACTTTAATCGAAACCTTACCGGAGCCCCTGGTCATTTCTACGATCACTGTCCCGATGGCCAGGTCATCGAAGGGATTGCTCCCATTTGGGTCGACCTAAACAGCGATGGCGAGCGCGAGGTCATCGTCACCATCAGTGATGGGTTGAATGGCGCGCAACTTGTAGTTTATTCAGAAAGCGGAGAGCGAGTTGCTACTGGAGATGCCATAGGGCTGGGCTATCGCTGGCGTCACCAAATCGCTACGGCCCCCTTTGGGCCAGATGGTGAAATCGAGGTCGTTGATGTGCTCACACCTCACATCGGTGGCACAGTAGAGTTCTTTCAAATTGAGGGGGGTAAATTATCAAAAGTTGCCCAAGTGGCAGGTTACACTTCGCACGTAATCGGGTCACGCAATCTGGATATGGCGGCAGCCGGGGATTTCGATGGCGACGGGTCAGTAGAATTATTGCTGCCCAATCAGGCACGGGACGAACTAGGTGCAATTCGGCGGACTTCTGAGGGTGCCGAAGTCGTCTGGAACCTGCCCATCGAGGGGCAATTGAATACGAACCTGGGAGCGGTCACGCTCAACAACGGCATGATCATTATCGGTATCGGGCGAACAGACAATGTCTTCAAGTTCTGGCTACCTTAGCTATTCATGGCACTTGATGCAATTGCGTCCAGCTTGTTTGGCAGCATAAAGGGCGGAATCAGCCATGTCTAGCAGTGAAGCCAGATCAGGTGTATCGGGAGTCATCTCTGCAACTCCCAGGCTAATTGTGAGAGATAGTTCTCCGTGCGTGGTCTCAAAGGGCTTATCTTCGATATGTTTCCGTAAGCGCTCAGCAGTGATACATGCCTCAGAAAGACCAGTTTCAGGCAAAACAACAGCGAACTCCTCACCACCATAACGTCCAAGAATATCAATTTCACGGATTTTGCCCAGACATTCTTGTGCCAAAGTCCGCAAGACTTGATCGCCAACACTGTGACCATGGGTATCGTTGACTTGCTTGAAATTGTCGATATCGAGCATGATTGCTGACAAGGAGTTAATATATCGTCGTGCTCGTTCGATCTCTTTGCGGCCAAGCTCGAAGAGATGACGTCGGTTGTGGATTCCAGTAAGCTCATCCGTCGTAGCCAGCCATTGGATCTCTTCGAATAAGCGCGCATTTTCAATCGCAATCGCTGCCTGATTAGCAATCGTCTCCATGATGCCAATATCACGTTGGGTGAAATCAGGCTGATCACCACGGTTCACAACCGTCAATGATCCAAGCACATCGCCTCGGTGAATCAGTGGCATAATGACAACAGAGCCGAACCCCGCTTCCGACCTGCGTTTTTGCGCAATTTTGCCTTCACGTGGGTCTGGAGCACCTTTAGGCGAAATCACTGGTTCCAATTTCCGGATCGCCCAACCGGTCAAGCCATCCATTAATTCATCGAAATCTGCTAATTCTATTTCGTTTATATCGACTCCCGCGATGGCAATATCGGTAATCTCCGACTTCTTCAAATCCAAAATATTCAGGGTAGCCATATGAGCTGGAAGAAATCTAGAGACGTTATCGACCAAACTTTGCAGGACTTCGGGGAGAGTCTCTGAACGAATTAGTGCTTGAGCAATATGATAAAGCATCTGAGTCTCAGTCAATGTAGACTGAGTTTTTCCAAATAAGCGGGCATTATCAATGGATATTGCAACCTGATCAGCAAATGCGGTGGCAATACGGATATGCTCTGAGTCGAAGTAATTTGGATCGCTGTGGTCGATCGCCAACATGCCAATTACTTTATCTCGCACCCGCAAGGGTACCCCTAACCAGGATCGGATATGAGAATGGGGTTCTTGCAGAAAAGGTGCATGATACTTACTTGCCTCATTAAGAATAAGCGCCTTGCGTTGTTGAATGACTATGGAATTTGGGTTATCTCCTGGAACACGAAAACGTGTTCCAAGTACTTTGTGTGGGTCAGACCAGCCGTGGCCTCCAACGATTTCGAGATAGCCATCTTCTAACAATTGGACAGAAGCGCTAACATATGGAACCACGCGATCTAACTGTACCAAGATCTCATTGATAGCCTCATCCTGATGAAGGGAACCAGCCACAACAGCGCTAGCCTCTCGCAAGGTCTCAGCTTCAATGCGCAAGCGACGCTCGGCTTCGAACAAGCGCACATTTTCGATTGCCAAAGCTGCTTTCTCAGCAAATATACCCATCAGGCGCTCGTCATCATGGTCAAAGGCATTTATATCTGTACTTTGAACATCGATAACGCCAATGACTTCATCGCCCTTCTTGAGGGGGATCGCTATTTCTGAGCGAGCAGCTTTCCAGTTAGGAATATAATCAGGTTCTTCGCGGACATCAGAGATATTTATGATTTTTCCGGAATGAAACACCCGGGGAACCAACCCAGCTCCGTCCAGGGTTAGCACTCGCTTGGAAACCTCATCTGCATAGGGACCACGTACGGCAACGCGCTTAATCTCATTTTCACCGGGTTCGGCAATCAATAAGCTGCAATTGGATTTGCCAAACTCTGCTAAAACTGTTTTCACAATGATTTCTGCTACTTCTTCCAGAACAGGCGCACTGGAAAAGAACAATGTTTCAGACGCCCGATATAAACGGTTTAATTCTAGATTACGCTGCTTCAAAGACATTTGAGAATTGCGTAGCGCATCTGTTCGTTTGGCCACTTCTATTTGTAATTCATGGGCATGTTTTTGAATTTGATCGTAGAGTTGAGCATTTTCCAAAGAAGTGGCTGCATAGCTTGCAAGAGTAACAAGGAGCTCGCGATCAGCCTCGCTAAAATCGCCATCGATTTTGTTCACTGCAGTCAAGGCACCTATGGATTTTCCCTCGATCATCAATGGAATAACTAACATTGAATTTATAGCGATATTTCTTTCTGTACCGATCTTGGGATAATGTCCTGGGGCATTCGATACATCATTGATAATCTCTGCTTTCCCGGATTTCAATACTCTAGAAACAATCCCTTCACCTACAGGCACTCTTAACCCAACGACATCATCAATGGCTGCTCTGAAAACTAATTCGCCTGTCGCATGATCTGGCAACAGGACCGCACAACTCTCGGCAGCAACGATTTCAGCAGACTGTTCCACAATCAGGCGCAGCAAACTATCAAGATCTTGGGTCGAGGATACCGCCAACCCAATCTCATTGATTACTTCTAGTTGCTTTACTTTCTCTGCTAAAGCAGCTCTAGTGTCGACATTATGGGTTATATCTCGGATACTGCAAAAAATATGAATCTGACCTTTGATCTCGACTGGGCTGAGAGAAATATCTGAGAAAAATCCTTCCCCGCTTTTCCTTCGGCAAGTAAACTCCATCCCTGAGCGCATTTGACGCGTTTTTGGAGCATTGAAATAATCATCCCGATACCCGATATGATCTTCCTGAAAAGCCTCGGGAACTAGCAGCTCAACTTCCTGGCCAATCATTTCCCCTGCCTGATAGCCAAATAGTGTCTCCATCTGCGCATTAACACCTTGAATCCGCCCATCACTACCCAGAATTAACATGGCCTCGGGAAAGGCATCTAAGAGATATTGAGGGAAAACTTCTTCACTTACAACAGACATTATTGCTTGCACACATCAACCCGAATCAAGAACCTTAATGGATTTATCTTACCATACTCCCAGTCGATCTCTCACCTAGGCGCTCAAGGTATCGCTAAGACAACTCACAGATTAGAGGATATTCAAATCTGTGCACTCCCACGAGAATTGCCAGAGATTCGGTAATAGTCAGGAGTAGTTCAAACAAATCTTTGATCACGAATTTCTGCCAATGACACCAATGACACGAATGTTTTCTGAACCCCCCTGAATATTCGTGCAATTCGAGCCATTCGTTAATATTACAGCGCAAAGTCATAGAATGATACGCTTAGGCCGGTCTCCTGACCGAGCCGGCTCGGTGGAGACCGGCCTAAGCAAGCTTGACAAGTTATAGAAAACATCAACCTTGCGCTGTAATATTAATTTTCGTATTTTTTATCCGTTTGTGTCTTGGGTAACAGCATCTTGAACACTGTATTTCGATTAGGAAGCCATGAATTTTTTCTTTTTATTCCTGAATTCCTGGTTTCCTCATGAAAATAGTTTCAAGGGATACTATTTACGATGTTTCTAGCCAGTACAATTTTTGTCCGTTTGCCCATTTTTTCAAGTTACTGCTGACCAATATTAATCTCCAAGACTCCTCACCAATTTGATAGGTTGACCAGTACGGAGGTTTGATTTACTCAATCTGGCCTATTTGGTATGATAGGTTGGTAATTCATCCGTAAAATAGCGTTGAATTGGCTTGCTTTCACTTTAACATTTTTATAATGATCGTACTAATAAGGGAATAAAACGGGCAACTATGAAGGTTCTCATCGTTCAATCCGAGATCGAAACAGCACAAACTCTCACTGAGATTTTCATCCAACGCGGAGACCAGGTCTACACTTCCTTAGAAATTGAAGAGGCAATCCCTATTCTCCAACAAGAAGAACTCGATCTGATGGTCCTGGATCTTCACCTGCCTAAAGATGCTCATTTCGAGTTATTGAGGGGTCTTAGAGAGAAATACCCCCAGGTTAAGATTATCATTTCTAATCAATACCCTGATTTGTCCAGAGAGATTGAAATAAAAGAGTATGGTGTAAATGTTTTCCTGAGAGCACCATTCAACAAATCGCGGGTAAAGCAAGCAGTAGACAATCTAATGCATAGCGAAGATAGTGCTGATCAGGCAGACAGGAGTATACAAACTGTCCTTCCCAGAGTACGTTTTCCAGTTCGATTAAAAATCATTCTGCCCTACTTGATATTGGCATTACTTCTTGCGATGGGTGCGGGGTACGTGGTGGGCAGAGTAGCTCTCGATTCGATTGAAGAACGGTTTATAAACAGTTTGGTCGAGGTTGGCCAATTGGCTTCTGGCTGGATGGTGGAAGAGGAAACAAATCGATTACAAACACTGCGATTAGTATCCCACACTGATGGACTTGCTGAAGCTGTGGAGAACGAAGATGCTGAAACCTTACGCGAAATACTGCTTGGAATTGCAATTAATAACCAAGAAGATGCCATTGAAATAATCAACCCAATAGGCACCTCAATCATCTCTGTACGCCATCAACCAGGCGGAGGACGTGAAGATTATGAATATTCCAAAGATGATACTATTTTTACGAAATATGAATTCGTCAATCAAGTACTAGAACAAAGAGAAGATGATCGCGGGGATAAATTTAGCGGGCTGATTCAAGCTCCCTATGGTGATTATTTTTATATTATTGGGCCGATAATAAATGGTCAAAACCAATTCGTCGGCGCAGTCTTGGTGGGGCGATACATCCCGAATCTTGTGATGGAAACAAGGGAAAACATACTGGGTAGGGAGAATGTGTTCGCGCACATATCCTTCTTCAATCTGGATGGAAAGCTACTGAGCTCAACCTTATTAGAACCAGTCGATATTGATCTGTCTGCGGATACTGCAACTGAGTTATTGAGCCGACAAGACCAAGAAAGCCATATTCGGCAGCTACATGTTTCCGAGATCGATTATCGGGAAATCATTGCGCCCTGGGAAGTTCGTGGTGGGCAGGATTTAGGCCTGATTGGCGTCTCGATGGCAGAAACTTTCCTGGTACGTCCTAGTGAGATAACACAAATTCAAATATTCCTGATCGCTTCATTTGGATTTCTACTGATCATTACAACTGGAATGGCATTGGCGCGCAGAATCACCAACCCATTGAAAAGCGTCGTTACAGCTGCCTCACAAGTTAGCGAGGGCAAGTGGAATGTCAATGTTGAACCCCAGGGATCGGATGAGTTAGCATACCTTGCTCATGCATTCAATTACATGGTCTCTCATCTTCGAGAGGGCGAAATCTACAGAGATCTCCTGGGCCGCACAATCACGCCCCAAGTGCGAGATCAGTTGCGCAGTGGATTAACAACGGGCACCTTAAAACTGGAAGGGCAAAACACCATAGCCACAATTATGATCACCGATATTCGCCAATTTACAGCGATTGCCGAGAGTCAACCCCCAACCAAAGTGCTGAATTGGCTCAACCAATATTATGGCGAAATCGTCCCAATTGTTGGCGAGTACAATGGTGTCATGAATGAATTTGCCGGAGATTCGGTGATGGCATTTTTTGGTGTTTTACCAATCTCATTAGAACCATCGGAAAGTGCCTATCAGGCTTGTCTGGCTGCCATTGATATCCTGGAAACTGTAAAAAAAATGAATGCAGATCGTCTGGAACGCGATGCGCCGCCGTTTGTCACTGGGATAGGGATCAATACAGGAGAAGTGGCTGCGGGTGGCATGGGGACCGCAGATAGGCTGCATTATTCGATCATAGGGGATGCAGTCAACGTCACTCAAAGATTAGAAAGCCTGACAAAAGATATCGGAGAAACCAGCGCCATTATCAGCCAGGATACTTATGAGGCACTTGATTACCTGAGGGATCGATTCCAATTTGTTCCCATGGGCAGTCATGTTTTAAAGGGAAAATCTGAACCCATCCAGGTATATCGGTTACTGCCTCAGAGCCAGAAATCACACCCCAAACTTGTAAATCTCAAAACTTCATCTATGGAATAACTAGAGCTA
>CAZUSV010000223.1:0-8382 GCA_964622645.1 uncultured Anaerolineales bacterium | reverse complement strand
CCCCCCCGCCCCGCCCGCCCCCCCCCCCCCCCCCCCCCCCCCCCCCCCCCCCCCCAATTTCTTCGGGGTTTCTCGTAAATGAGCCATTGTCGAAGGACTTATTTATTCAATATGCGATCATAATCTGGGGGGGCGAAGTCAGCGGCTCTGCGGACTGCTGATATCTCAGATTCGATTACCTGATAAGCTTTCTCATAATCCTGTCGTGGTAAGTAGAATGGCCCTCGCAAAATAATTCGATGCACAGTGAGCAGGGGTGCAAAATAATTTGAGTAGGCTTTCCAACTAGGATATGCGCCCGCGATGAATGCAGGGAATTCGCGCTCGCACTTCCCTTGAAGTAGATCTAACGACCGGTATAACTGCGGGTGCATGAGAGGTTTCTCAGGAAAGCCGATCCCCGAAAAAGGCGTCAGAAAACACACCTGCCCCGAGGGTGTTTCCCTGAACTTGCGCACGAGCGATTTCAAGTAAACAGCGTTTATCCCAGAAAATTTTTGCTCAACAATTTTATTGAGACGCGGTGAGTCTCTCTCAAATTCGCGCACAACGGGGAAGAATTGGATGCCAGGATTTGGTTTGCGGATATTACCGATAAACCATTTGAAGAGCTTAGTGCGGAGGTAATATCGCAAAGAGGGTTCTCCCTGCCTGCCAACCCCCATATCTAGATGGACAGCATAGGGGATGAGTACGCCGGAGACATTTTCAGCATAGCGCGCTAATCCCAGACCTAAAGGGAGCGCATCGAAGGCATAATGATGATCGAAGAGCATGATCAAATTACTCGAGGCCAAATGATCTTTAATCTTCTTGAACTTTGATTTGATTTCAGCGATATCCCCATAATCAACCACAAAATCTCTCCAGCGTTGGATGACCACGCGCGCCAAAAGATTGAAGCCCTTATAGAGATCACCTGCATCCAACTTATCTGCTTGCTTAGGCAAAGCTCACCTCAACACAATCACCGAATGCCCTCCCAGCGAAGAGTTCGATATCCAACCTAAGATATAATCAGGAGACCACCAAAACTGGGCTTTATTCTACACCATTATCGATATTTCGAGATGCTGACATGCCAACAGAATTTCAACCATCCATAAGCTACCCACGCCATCGCTTTGTACGTGGCATCCTGCGGCTAATTGCGCGTCTCATTCTGCCAGTATTTTTCCGCATCGAAAAGAAAGGTGGCGAAAACTTACCTAAGAAGGGATCCCTCATCCTGGTCGGCAACCATAATGCCGCCATGGAGGCTGTGTTGATGTCGGCCTATGCACCCTGGCAGGTCGAATTTCTCGGTGCAGGAGATATACCCCAGGAGAAAATCACCGAATTCTTCGAGGCTATCTATAAGTACATCCCCATCCGGCGCGGCCATATCGACCGCCAGGCATTGCAAAAAGCCCTGGACGTTCTGGATGCCGGCGGTTTCCTGGGGATCTTTCCAGAAGGGGGCATCTGGAACCCTGGGCAAATGCAGGCCCAAACGGGAGTATCCTGGTTGAGCTATCGCGCCAAGGCCCCGGTTTTGCCGATTGGTTTTGGCGGCACCATCGGGGCTTTGGATGCGGCAATGAAATTCAAACGCCCCAAACTGACCATCCACATAGGAGAGTTGATCCCCCCAGCGAAACTATCCCCGGGACAGAGGCGAAAAACCTACTTCGAAGAATATGCCAATTATGTCATGGCCCAGGTGAGGACTCTGTTACCTAAGGATGATCCTGCCCTGGATGTCAAGATCAAAGACGAGCGCTTCGAATTGCAGATCGGTGCACACAATTCCGCAGGGCAAGAAGTAGCCATTCCCCCAGATTTAGAAATCTCTCACCCCAAGGCCCTGGCTAAATTCCTGCACCGTCCGATGATCTTGAAGATCTTCCGCGTCAATCTGCAACTATCGATTGGCGCCATAGAGCGTTTGCATGAAGCGCCTGATCCCTCCGAGATCAAAACCGCCATTGAGCAGATACTCAACCTGATCAATGCCAAGTACACCTATTTGCTGACCTACCGCTTTGGTCCCAAGGAAAGCGCAGCTATGCAGAGAAGTTTAGGGGAACTCCAGTTATTAGCCAAATGGGCAGAAGAGAATCAATATAGAATAAAAATTCGACCTATCCGTATGTATTTTTCTATTGAAGAGGGGAAAGAAGTCGTGCAGATCAGGCAAGAAGTCTCCGGCAGTTGGATGTAAGTAACTTGACATTTTTGTAATGGGTAGAATGATGTTGAACACATTGTCTTGTCATTCTGAGGAGCGAAGCGACGAAGCTTGCCCTGAGCAAGTCGAAGGGAATCCCTGAAAAGTTGGGCTAATTTATACCTTTACAGGCTTGCGCATATGGAACGCATCAGGGATTCTTCGCTCCGCTCAGAATGACACAAGTGTTCAAGATGTTATCGCCCATTAAAGAAAGGTGACATTTTCGAAGTAGATTTGTAAAAGATGAGAAAACACTGCAACAAGTAAGAGCGCTTCCCATAATCCCATCCAGTTTAGCATAATCAAACCCTACCCAAGGAGACTGTTATGACTAAATCACGATGGATTATCGGACTGCTCTCTATTGCCCTACTGGTTGCAGCCTGTTCTGCGCCTCAGACCGAAGTCCAATCCGCCAAAGCGGCCGAGGCAGCGGAGGATGAAAATATTGTGGATGCGCAAGCCGACCCTGCCCCTATTCCTCCTGACGCACCTCAGGCCGTATCGGCCCCACAAAGCGAACACGAATGCGATGATCCCTTCAACGGTGAAAGCCCCAGCTTCAGTGTAAGTTATTGGGAGCTGACCGACTTCTGCAAGCACAGCGTGGAGTATAGTGAAATCTTCTCTGGCGGCCCCCCTCCCGATGGAATCCCACCTATCGATAGCCCCACTTTCGAAACCATCGACTCCGCCGATAACTGGCTCAGAGATATCGAACCGGTTGTCTTACTGGCAATCGAGGACGATGTACGTGCCTACCCGCTGCAGATCATGACCTGGCATGAGATCGTCAACGACACGGTCAATGAGGTCCCCGTTGTGGTCACCTTCTGCCCATTGTGCAATACAGCCCTGGTATTCGAACGCTTCGAGCACGAAGACGAATTGGTCACATTTGGCACATCTGGCAATCTGCGGAACAGCGATCTGGTTATGTACGACCGCCAGACCCAATCCTGGTGGCAGCAGTTCAGCGGTGAGGGCATCGTCGGCTTCTATACGGGCACCAAGCTGACCCCCGTCCCGGCAGCGATCATCTCTTGGGGAGATTTCAAAGCCAAACACCCCGAAGGGCAAGTTCTTTCCATCGATACGGGCATCAGCCGTCCTTACGGACAGAACCCTTACGTCGGCTACGACAATATCGACTCATTCCCATTCCTGTTCACGGGTGAAATCAATGACCAACTGCGCCCCATGGACCGCGTTGTCGGCGTCGTTCTGGAAAGCGGTGAGTCTAGCGCATACACCTTCACAAGGTTGAGCGAAGAGCACGTCATCAACGATACGATTGGCGATACCCCTGTGGTCTTGTTCTGGAAAGCTGGCACAGCTTCGGCTTTGGATTCTTCTGTGATCGCCGAAGGAAACGACATCGGCGCGACAGGAGTCTTCGAAGCCGCCGTCGATGGTGAAGTTCTAACCTTCGCTGACAATGGAGATGGCACCTTTAGCGACGAAAACACCAGCAGCACCTGGGATATCTTCGGTCAGGCCATCAACGGCCCACTGGCTGGCACAGCGCTCAAGGCGCTCAACCACCATGACACCTTCTGGTTCGCCTGGGCAGCCTTTGTCCCTGGAGATACGCTGCAAGAAGGGTAATCCATACGAGATTATGATTAATTCGACAATGCCACATGCGCGACAACTTCCGGAAATTGGGGGGGGCCGGGGGGCTACGCACCCCTGCCACCCCCAATTTCCGGGCTTCTCGTCTGTAATGTGAAATTGTCAAGTTAAACACCCACCCCAGCAGGAGTCTGAGACTCCTGCTGGGGTGGGTGCCGCGTTGAAGATCAAATAATCCCCCGGACCTGGCTCATGCTATAATGTCCCCGTCCAATAATGAGGACAGTCTGGAGGAATTGACATCCCCATGAGTGAACGCACAAACGAAGAATGGCTCGCAGATCTGCACGGGCCAAACCAAGCTCAAGCGATCGAAGAATTGCGAGACATCCTGATACGCGGTCTGAGTTACTCGCTTTCTACGCGATCGCGTGGCGATATCGACGTGCTGGTCGAAGATTTTGTTCAGGAAGCCTTGATAAAAATCCTTGACAATTTGGATACTTTCCGAGGCGAAAGCAAGTTGACCACCTGGGCGCAGAAGATCGCCATTCGAGTTGCATATACGGAATTGCGCCGCAAGCGTTGGCAAGACGTCGCCCTGGAAGATATGCTCCCTGAGGACAGCGGGGCCGATTTCACCCCTGCAATTTTGACTGACCCCGAAGCCAACCCAGAGCAACAGACCACCCAGCAGATGATCGTCGAGACCGTCATGCGTGTGATCGACGAGGGGCTCACTGAGCGACAGAGGAATGCGCTCCAGGCCGTGATGGGCGGTGGCATGCCTTTGGAAGTGGTCGCAGAAAAAATGGGCACCAATCGCAATGCTTTGTACAAGATGATCCATGATGCCCGCAAGCGCCTCAAACGCGAACTATTAGCCGAGGGCCTTTCCATCGAAGAGATCCTGGCTGCATTCGATGGGGCGTAAGATTGACAGCCGTTAAAGCATCAGTGTATTTGGAGTATGCAAATGGAATTGAATATTGACATCCTGAAAAAAATGACCCGGTCAATCGCCAATACGCGCGACGAAGAGATCGGCTGCGAGGATTGTTTTGAATTTGTGGATATCTTCGTCGAATCGCAATTACAAGGCAAAGATCCGGCTGAGGCGATGCCGCTTGTTGAGGCTCACCTCAATCGCTGTGCCAATTGTCAGGAAGAATTCGAGGCCCTTTTAGACGCTATCAAAGCGACTTCAGAAGATAAAGAGCAGTGAGAGAATAGATAAACCCGCTCAAAGGTGTGCGCAGAGTAGCTATACCCTTCTGCGCACACCTTTTTTGTGAACGTACAAAAATCGCGAATATGAACGAATGGCTCGAATTACACGAATATGGAGGGTGATTTTCAAAAAACATTCGTGTCATTGGTATCATTCGCAGGTATTCGTGATCAAAGATGTGTTTGAACTACTCTTGACTATTACAAAATATAAAAAACGCTCCCGTTTTGGGAGCGTTAATATTTATGTAGAGAAGGATGTTCACTACTCGTCCGATTTACTCTTTTCTTTTTTGCCATCTTCCTTGGTCTCTTTCTTGGCAGGTTTTTCACCATCCTCAGATTTAGGCGGCAAAACCTTCGAAGAAGAGCGATTATCTGTAGAATAGAAACCAGAACCCTTGAACACAATCCCGACAGGCAAATATACCTTGCGCAAGGCTTCCTTTTCACACTCTGGGCAAATGGTCAGAGGGTCATCGGAAAATCTCTGGCGGCGTTCGAACTGGACACCACAATTTTCACATCGATAAGTATATATTGGCATTGCAAAACAACCTCGCAGAACTCTTGTCCTAGCACGAGGATTATAGCGCGCTTGATTCCCGATGACAAGGTGACCTTCAGCTTAGGTGCACAAATGTTGCTGCAGATTCATCTGCCGATTTCTACAACATTTGAGTGGGCTCTTCAGCTTGACCAAGGCTTTCCTAAAAAGGAGTCATTTGTAAATAAATTCTAACAAGAAGCTAAATACTCCGTAAAATAAGAAATTTTATGTTTTCTTTTGTAGCTTAGGCCGGTCTCCTGACCGTGCCGGAGTGACTCGGTCAGGAGACCGGTCACAGCAAAAATGTCAAATAATTTTCTTTACACTGTACTAAACTTCTCAGAGAAGTTTAGCTTCTAAATCGGGAAGTTATTTTAGACGCTTACTAAGGATTGGTCGCGGCGACATGCTCCACGGACAGCTTGATCAATTCTCTTAGCACATCCAGATCGACATCGGCATTCTTCTTGACGTACAGGCAAGATTTGCCAGTGGAATGTTTACCCAGTTTGCCGAGTAACTCCTCATACTGTTCAAAGCCCGACATAATATACAAGGTCAGGCTTTGTTTTCGGGGCGAGAAACCTGTCTGGAACCAATCGCCCTCCCGCCCGCTGGCATATTTATAATGATAACTTCCGAACCCAATGATACTGCTTCCCCACATCTTTGGCTCTTCGCCCGTGACTTCCTGCATAATTTCTAAGATCTTGAAGCTGTCCTGGCGTTTCTGCTCGTCTTCCACACCGTTCAAGAAATCCAGGACGCTTGCATCATTGAGTTTGGTTTTCAGTTCGGCCATTCAAATCCTCTCAAATTCCTAATCCTTATTATCCACTCTCAGATAAGGTAACACTCAGGATTCTTACCCACTTCAGTCATCGCATTTATCCTCTTGACAAACAGACTACATTTAGGAGATAAGCATAATTGCGGCAACCATTTCTTCATCTGGGTTCTGATATCGGTGCGCACAATCTGCTTGAAAGCTGAGAAAAGGAATTCTCCGCATTTCTGGGGAACACAATTACCTCCCCATTGTTTCTATTTTTTCAGCGTTTGCCTTTGCGGGAGTCGCATTTTGCGCAATATCTACCTGGACGCTGTTTGGGGCTGGCATCTGTGCATATTTGAATCATCCACTGATAATTATCGGCCTAAACTTCGCCCTTTCTATGCTGCTAGTCTATGCTGCTGTTGAGTTATCGGGGATTTTAGATCGCCTATTCGCCTGAACTATCGCCCGATGGTCTCCCTCTTAAGCGTTGTTATGGAAAATTGTCTCCCAAATTTACCGCAGAGTTCGCCGAGAACGCTGAGAAAAACCACTTTATATGACAAAACTCTGCGATCTGCCCGTAGGGCTACAAGGTGTGCGCTCTCCGCGGTTAATTTTGTCAGCAACATCCTACAGGGGGACCACCTATCGCCCAAACTTCTGAAAAAATTATCAGGTGCTATTTGGGATACGCAGCGAGAAGGTCGTTCCTTCTCCTACCTGACTGGTGAAATCTATATTTCCGCGAAAGCCCTTCGTAATAATATCATGGACAATGCTCAAACCCAGCCCGGTTCCCTCTCCAAATGATTTGGTCGTAAACATCGGGTCGAAGATCTTCGGGCGAATCTCCGTTGGAATCCCCACGCCATGGTCTCTGACTTCAAGTTTTAAACTCCCACCATCAGTGGTCAACTCAACTTCGATAACCCCACCTCCCTTTGGGATGCTGGCATCGATGGCGTTGGTAATCAAGTTGGTCACAACCTGCGCAAAGCTTGCTGTGGAACCTTGCAATTCCATGTTTTTCTCTTGAGGTTCAAATTTCAATTGGCAATTATTGCGGATCAGATTGTGCTCCAACAACATCAAGGTGTCTTCGATAACTTGCACGACATCAAAGCGTTGCTGCTCATCATCGATTTCCCGGGTCTGTGATTTGACACTGCGGATGAAACTTAGCGCTCGAGAGATGCTGCGCTCTGAAATGTCCACAGTTTGTCCCATATCTTTAGCAATTTCACGATGAGTCTGCTCACGGAAATCACCTGTGCTGATCAATTCTCGATATTCATTTACCAGTTTATTCATTTCGAAAAGCGATGCCTGTACTGCTGCTAGAGGTGTATTCATTTCGTGAGCAATCCCAGCCGTCAACCTCCCCAGGGAAGCCATCTTCTCCGACACCAGCAGGGCCTCCCTGTTGGTCTGCAACTGTTGGTAGGCGCCCTCCAATTGTTGATTGCTGTTGCGCAACTCGTGTGTCCGTTCAGCAACACGCACTTCGAGCAAGGCCCGTTCGTAATTAACCTTTTCAATAGCTTGCTGCTCGCGCCGATAAGCGCTCGAAAACGCATCTTGCTGCGTTGACACACCCATCGTTAGCATACCGATTAAGAACAGAGTCTCCAGACCTATAAATATCCATGTGGCAGGGTGATAGCTGTAGTCGACGGAATTCAATTTTGTCAGATTGTGAGTGACCATCCCCCAGCCAACCCCCACGAACACAAGTATGCTGACAACCCAGACAATGGTGCCTCCTCTTTTGCCAAATAGCATGTACGCTAACACCACGCAAGCCATCATCATGATCAGCGTTTCCCCATCGGCACCTCCATAGAATAAGGCAAAAATATAGACCACCGAGGGCATCAAGAGCACACCATAAGCCCGAACCCGATAAGACAGATTCACGAAAGACAGCACCCCAAAGATAACCAGCAAGGCAATAGTTAGGCCGATACCAATGATATCCCCGGTTGGGCTATCCACTTAAGGCGGGACAGCAGCGGTAGCCAAAGGATCGTGGCTGAT
>CAZUSV010000222.1:0-8443 GCA_964622645.1 uncultured Anaerolineales bacterium | reverse complement strand
TATTTGCTGGCCTTGTTTGGGGCGATATTCTCTGCCTTTCAGCAGCCGGCCTATATGGCCTCGACCACCATGTTGGTGCCTAAGAAAGATCTTGCTCGCTCCAGTGGCATGATGCAGATGGGCCAGGCTATCTCGTCGATCCTCACGCCGGTGATGGCTGGTGCGCTGTATGGTTTCATCGGCTTGAAGGGCATCGTCCTGATCGACACCGTCACTTATCTTTTCGCCATCGGCGCGCTGTTGATCGTGCAGATCCCCCAACCGAAAATCACCACCGATGAAGTCAAAGACGAGAAGAAATCCATTTGGTCAGATGCCCTATTTGGCTGGAATTACCTGCGCCTACGCCCGGGGTTGTTTGGCCTGTTGTGGTATTTTGCCATGGTCAATTTCTTCTTGAATGTCTCTGGTGTGATGATGGGGCCATTAATCTTATCGTTTGGCACACCCACAGAATTGGGTATTGTGCAGACCGTATTTGGGGTCTCTATGCTGATAGGCAGCCTGATCATGAGCGCCTGGGGTGGTCCGCAGCGGAGGGTGCGCTGGTTGTTTGGCACAATTGCACTGGCTATCACTGGCATGTTAGTCACTGGCTTGCGACCCAATTTGTGGTTCATCGCCTCCGGGGCCTTCATCTTGATGTTCTTTGTACCGATTGCATCCAGTCTCAGCCAGGCGATATTCCAAACCAAGGTCGCACCTGATGTGCAGGGCAGAGTTTTCGCCATTCGCCGGATGATCTCCCAGTCGATTATGCCAATCGCCTTCTTGATCTCTGGGCCACTGGCGGATGGAGTTTTCAATCCCTTGTTGGTGGAGGGTGGTGGCCTGAGCAATACCTTGGTTGGGGATATCCTGGGAGTTGGCCCAGCCAGGGGTATCGGCTTGATGTTTGTGCTTTCGACTCTTTTTGGGTGGGCAGCCACTTTGGTGGCCTACGCTAACCCGCGCATTCGCCTGGTCGAAGACGAACTCCCCGATGCCATCCCAGACTCTCCCGGAGATGCGCCTGGAGATCTCGAACTCACTGAGCCCGTGCTTTCCCCCGCAGATTGAGTCATTTTTGCGACGTAGAATAGCAGATCACTGTAGCTTTGGTGGTCTGCTATTATTCTTTACCCCATCAATGTCATTCCGAACGGAGCTAGGCGGAGTGAGGAATCCCGTATGTTTTACTTAAGTGCCATTGAAGGTAATAAATCAAGTTGACTACTAGGGATTCCTCACCATTTTGCATTGCCAAATGCGAGCCTGTAGTCAGCTAGCCTTGCTTAGCACATCTCTGGTGGGTGGGGGGTTCGGAATGACCTGTATAATTGGTTTTACAACGCAAAGTCATTGAATAATATGCTTAGGTCGGTCGGCCGAAGGCCCGCCGTTGGCGTGACCGAGCCGCCACGGTCAGGAGAACGGCCTAAGCCAGCTTGAAGAGTGATAGAAAGAGTCAACCTTGCCCTGTAATATGAGGGTTAGGTGAGGATTTTTGTGAATGTCGTTAAAGAGTCGTCCTTACGACATTGTGATTCTGGCTGTGCTCCCTATAATGACGGCTAAATCAATCAAAGGAGAAGTAAGTCATGAAACAACCTGATATTGGACTCAAAGTTGCCGAACTACGGCAGAGCAAAGGGATCACCCAGGAGCAACTGGCTGAATATTGTGAGGTCAGCACCCGCACGATCCAGCGCATCGAGAGCGGAGAGGTGGAGCCACGCGCTTTCACCCGCAACAACCTGAGCAACGTCCTGGAGTTTGACTTTGGGGAAGACAACACCCAGAACGAAACTTTCTGGCTGGCGATGCTGCACCTCAGTTGTGTGATCAGCAATGTGATCATTCCGTTGGTGATCTGGTCGTGGAAGAAGAAGAGTAGCTACAAGATCGACAAACATGGTCGCGATGTGCTCAACTTCCAGATCACGGTCACATTGATGCTCTTTGCGGCGGCCTTCTTTTTGATTGTCGTTTTGCCGGCGATGCTGGTGATCGCAAGCACAACCGGCGGAAATGTGGAAGCCTTGAGTATTGTAGCGCTGTTGAGCATTGTGCCTCTTATCCTGATTGGCATATTCACTACCTACCAGGGCGTTGTAAACACTGTGCGAGTGCTTTCGGATAAGCCGTATCAATATCACCTAAGCATCCCATTTGTAAAATAGCAGAGGAACAAAAAGTGAATAAAACACACACAACCTACATTTCCATTTCTCTGATATTGGCGTTGATTTTCAGTCTGCTTGATTGGAACAGATTCAGCTTTGTTTGGAATTCAATGCAAGTAAGCGTTTTCCCGGTAGCCTTTCTAATCTTGGTGGCGCTAATACAGTTCTATCGGGGAGTTGTAGTAAAGAAATAACAGTCTGCGACGGATTGTAAGAATTTCAATTCTAGGTAACAGGCTGGTGAAAGTAAACCGGCCTGTTTTCATTTCCTCTCAACCTGCACCCACATCTGTTCCCCATCCGTTGAGATGCGAATCCAACCATGCTGGTCGGTGCGCAGCAGGGAGTAACCGCCGAGGGCGTCGAGGGTCTCGACGTCGGGACGTCCAGAGGAGTCGTCGGCGGCGACAGAGAGCACAACGAGTTGGGGGTTGAGGTTGTTGATCCATTCTGCGGGTCTCATGTAAACAACAACAGGCAGCCAACCTAACGTTGGTAGCCTGTTGTCATCTTCGAACTAAAGCATCGGGCTATCGCTCAGGATGCTCACTCCAGCTTCTGTGGCAAAAATGTCAGGTGGCTAGTTGATAATTCTTTGATTCTGTTATCCACTCTGCAAGGTGGTGCTTCACGCGCTTGAGCCTATCAGCATCAATTTCGCCAATTGCTCCAAGTAATATACTCCCGTCAACTACTGCTAGTCGCCCACATCGAATAACGCTTGGTTCCTTCAGCCCAGAATTCGAAAAATCAGCATCTTGTGGTTGAAGTATCTCGTCAAACCCATCAATGTAATGCCGAAGTTGAGTTGAAATCATACAGATGAGCCAATCATCATACTGACCCGGTAGTTTCCCGATCAGTAACGCGGGACGCGACTTTCCCCGCGTCATATCCGTTTGAGGGAATCTGAACAGAACTATTTGACCCGAATATTTCACGAGAACACAACCTTAAGATCATCAACTGTGTAAGATGGCACATCTTCATCATCCATGCCACTCATTGCAGAAGCCAGGGAAAAATTTGACCAGTCAAGTTCGTCTTGGCGCGCAACTGATTCGCGCTCTACCTTTGTCAAAAGATACTCGACAAAATCCAATACCTCGGCTTGAAATATCACCGGTAATTTTTGTACATTTTTATGGATCTCTTCTACAAACTGCATCTTCTGGTCTCCGAATACTTGTACGCCTTCATCTAAATATCTTCAATTTTACCATTTTCTGTAAACCAACATTTTCTGAGATCTCCTGGCTGCGTTTCGTTCACAATTATTACATCAATTCCACCTTCGACTTGGGAAGCGCCTAAAAATTCTTTCCCCAGGGATTGCCATATCCCGGCCTTTTACACCGGTGAAGGGGATGGTTCGACCAGGCTCACAACAGGTTTGGCAATCCCTTGAGAGCTATAATAACACCATCTTCATTTCCCCTCGATTTCGACCCATATCTGTTCCCCATCCGTTGAGATGCGAATCCAACCATGCTGATCGGTGCGCAGCAGGGAGTAACCGCCGAGGGCGTCGAGGGTCTCGACGTCGGGACGTCCAGAGGAGTCATCGGCGGCGACGGAGAGCAAGACCAGTTGGGGGTTGAGGTTAGTGATCCATTCTGGGGGGTTGAGGGGCGCGTAGCCGTTGTCGGCTAACAACAGTACTGTCACAAGCCCAATGTCCTGGCCCATACGCAGGCTTTCATAATCGTCTACGTGGACGCCTAAAGGGAGCAGGGCGCGAAATCGATCCCATTGGATGAGCAAAACGGCACCGCGTTTCCCGGCGGCGAGGACGCGCAGGGCTGCCCCATCGCCCAAATCGACGATATAGCCTGTTTGGGCGTGGATATTGGGTATTTGATATTGGGTGAGGGTTTCACGCAGGTAGTCGGCGGAACGGCTGGGACTGAGGGGTCCGGCCCAGATAACTCCCTTGGGTGGAAAACGTTCAAGAACATGGGGCAGGGCATCGATCTGTTCTCTGGCAGGGGAGGCCACGACCAGCCAGTCGAGTTGACGGTTGAATGGAGGTAACCTTCGGCCTAAACTGTTGGAAAGAAGGCTGGCTGAGGGGCCGCCATCGATCAATAGATAACGCCCGCCAGGGGATTGGAGCAGCAATGCGTCACCGGTGCCCACGTTTAGCAGAGTTAGGTGAAGACGACCATCGGGTGCGCTGAGGGCGGCGCGCCAGGTCACGATCGTCAGGATCCCCAGGACGGCGATCACAGGAATCGGTTTGAGGGCAGAGATCAGACCTCGGGCTCGGGACCAGCCAAACGTGAGTCCCAAGAGTAGTGCATAGAACAGGATCACCCACAGGATGCCGATATCCCCCAGGATCAGCACCCCGCCGCGCAATTTTCCAAAAAGTTCCACCGCCCGAATGGTGAAGAGCACGAAAGGCCAGGCTAGGGGTGCGGTGATCTTCCCCAAAGGCAGCCAGATCATCCCCAGGATCAGGGCCAGCCCGCCGACGGTCATGATGGGGGCTTGCACGGGCAGGATAACGGGGTTGGTGATGAAGGCGCTCAGGGATATACGCCCGAAGTGGTAGGCCATCACCGGTAGGGTGGTGAGCTGGGCAGCCAGGGTGAAGAGGATGTACTCGCCGACGGGACCTGCGATGCGTTGAGCCGTATTGCGTGTTGCGTATTTCGTAAGGGAATTGATGAAAGCCTGCTGAAAAGGATCGGCGTAGAGCACCAGGCCCAGGGTAGCTGCGAAAGAGAGCTGAAAGCCAACATCCCAGGGCACGTGGGCATCCTGCAGGGACATCAAGGCAGCGGTGAAGGCCAGGGTGTTGATGCCATGCTGGCGGCGCCCCACCTGACGAGCGAAAAGGGAGAGACCACCCATAATGGCAGAACGCACTACGGCGGCATCAGCGCCGACCAGAACGGTATAGATGGTGATGCCCAGAACCGCAGCCACTGCACCCTTGCGGGGGTTGAGCAATCGACCGAAGAAAGTGGCAAATAGTCCCGCGATGATGGTGATATTGAAACCAGATATTGCGATTACATGACTTGTGCCTGTCTCTTTGAAAGCTTCTTGAACAGGTTTTGGGATGCCAGTCTCGATGCCCAGCAAGATACCAGCAAAGAGGGAGGCTTCAGGATCAGGCCACAGTTGGTAGACGGTTTCCAGGGCGCGCGCTTTGAGAGCGAAGATGCCCCGCATAATTGGATTGCCCAGGCCTGTTTCGAGCACTCCAACGCGATTGCGCGACATATAACTGTAGATACCCTTCTGGGATAAATACTCACGATAAGAGAAGGCTTCATGTTCAGGCGGGGTCAACAATTGACCTCGCAGCACGAGTTTGTCACCGTAGTGGAATTCTTTTTGGGATGTTACTCGAGCAAGCATCAGGCCATGAACGGGGGTTCCGAGGACAGCCTCGGCGGGATGCAGTCGTTCAGTATCGATGCGCAAATTGGTGTAGGTGTCGCGTTCATCTGGAAAGTCGACCACCACTCCGGTGACGACCATGGTTTGACCCGTGTCATTGTAGTGGGCAATGAAGTTGGGATCATTGATATCGGGGATGGAGGCTTGATAGCGGGCTGCGCCGAGGGTCAGGGCGAGGGTTAGGATGGGGAGGGGGAGTGGGAGAGTGAGGGAGGTGGGGAGCGTGAAGCGTTTTACGTTTGCAAGTTGAACGTTGAAACGTTTAAACGTGAAACGTGCCAACGCAATTGAGATGGACGCCCCAGCCAGGATCAGCCAGGTTGTGGTTGGCAGGGTGAGGTTGGCGGCGAGGAGGATACCCAAGATAAAGGCGGTGGAAAGCCAGAGCAGGGGCATGGATTTGGAGTCAGATAGTCAGGTAGTCAAATAGTTTGGTGGTTCAGATTCAATGATAAAATTGCAAGTATATTGTATCATAGTTGTTTGTTGTTATTTTATGTTTCCAGTTGCAGTAAGCCTCCCCTCGGGTGTTGCTATAAAGAAATAACCGCAGAGAGCGCACACCTTGTGGCCCTTCGGGCAGATCGCAGAGATTTGTCATAGACACCTTCCAAATAATCGAGCTGTCATTCCGAGGTGTGTCATATACAAGCGTTACCAAATTCCGGGTGTCGTAGCATCGAGGAATCCCTGGTATGGGACTTAGCAGGGATTCCTCGCTTTGAGATTGAGAATTCGAGTGTATGTGTGTGATGCCGCTACTAGAAACTTAACTCGGTGTCACTGCGAGGAGCGCTTTTCGCGACGTGGCAGTCTCCCACGGCCAGGTACCTGCAAATCAAAGATGGCCCTCTAGGCAGGGTGATGTAGGAGATTGCTTCACTCCGTAAACTCCGTTCGCAACGCCACGCCGTGCGGCCCTTTGGGCAGGCGAGCAGAGCGATGACATCGATGAGAGTTTCATTCAGTTTGAGCAGCGCCCAATGCGCTGTAGATTTACTCTGAATGACAAATGGCAATATAGAACTTTTCATCAATAACATCAGGAAGAGATATAAGAAGATTCCAATAAATATGTAAAGCAACCTTGACAAAATGTAAAGGGTGCTTTATTATCATTATGTCAAGGAAGTTTTACATTTCAAGGAGTTGCGAAGATCATTAAATCTGAAATTTTGGCATTTCTTATCTTCATCTCTCGGCAAAGGAGTCAAAAATGATCGATAGAAAGCGAATCAAAAAACGGGTAAAACTCATCCGGCCACTTTTGGTTCCACTGGTTTTGTACATTGGCTTGTTGTTCTTGGCTGTGAGCTGGGCACCGCAGAATGAAAGTTCCCCCTGGCGTTATGTGGTTGCGCTGCTTCCAATAGTTCCTGGCATTTGGATTGCTCTGGGGGTCGTGCAGATGAGTTCCAAGCTCGATGAAATGGAGCGCCGTATTTTGCTGGAGAGCGCAACTTTCAGCTTTATCCTGACATTGCTTTTGCTGCTTAGTTTGGGACTGTTGAATCTTGTAGGTGGCCCCCAACTGAGCAGCATCAATGTCCTAACAATTATGTGTGTGTTGCTCGTAATCGGGAAATTCTGGGGCAATTGGAGATATCGGTGAAGAATAAGCTGCGCGTCCTGCGCGCTGAGCGAGAGTGGTCGCAGGCTGAATTAGCAGAGCGGCTGAATGTCTCCCGCCAGACGATCAACGCCATCGAGAACGGCAAATACGACCCCAGCTTGCCCCTGGCCTTCAAAATAGGGCGTTTATTTGAATTGTCGATCGAGGAGATTTTTGTGCCAGAAGAGGTGGATTTGGAATAGATTTCACCGCGGAGACGCGGAGTGCGCTGAGAATTTATGAATGTAAGCGTCCACAAATAAATTCCATCAAGAAGCTAAATACAGCGTAAACTAAGTAACCGTTAGTTTTTTTTTGCAGCTTAGGCCGGTCTCCAGACCGTGCCGGGGTGACTCGGTCGGGAGACCGGTCACAGCAAAAATATCAAATAATTTTCTTTACAATGTACTAAACTTCTCAGAGAAGTTAAGCTTCTTGATGGAATTTATTTACAAATGACTCCTAAGGAGTTTTGCAGACGGGAATAATTTCCCGAATAAAGCAATCCAATACCCCAATCCCCCAATCCCTTCGATAAACTCAGGACAAGTCTGGGGGGCGATTAGCATGGATTCCCCCCAAGGTTGGGGGGTTAGGGGGGCAACTGCGTAACCCCTATATTTTCTCATCGACTTTGTTTTGGCCTGATCAATCGCGGCAGTAACATCGGAACTCTTTTCTGATACTCCACATATGCCTCACCAAACTCAGCCACCAGTCTGCGTTCTTCGAATGTTGCGCCGACGACCAGATAGAGTGAAAGAATGATGATCAAAGTCAGGCTGTTGACGGTCATCACCGGTGTCGGCCAGATGAGCAGCAATCCCCCGGTGTAAAGCGGATGCCGCATCCAGCGGTATAGGCCGTCTATGGTCAGGACAGGTTTTTCAGCTTGAGAAGGTGGAGTTAGAGCTTGCCGGATTCCGATGAAAGACCAGGCATCGGCTTGCCAGATACCCAGCACGATGATTACTACGCCAGCAAGCTGACCTAGAGTAGAGATAATCACCCATGGGAAGGGGATTGTGTAAAGTTTCTGGTCCGGTAAAACTGCCATCAACCATAGGATAGGGAGGAAGGAGATTCCGGCGAAAAGGTTATATACCAGGCGATACCAACGTTCAGCCAAGGGGCCGAATAATTGGCGGGCGCGGGATTTTGCTCCTAAGCTTGCTGTGAGGGAGTGGACGGCGGCATAGAGAATTGTGGCAAATATAATGATTAACGAAGAGGTCATAGAGTATGCTATTTA
>CAZUSV010000221.1:0-8474 GCA_964622645.1 uncultured Anaerolineales bacterium | reverse complement strand
CCCAATTCTGGGGGGAGTTTTCTAAAGATTCCCCCCAACGCCACAGGCGGGGGGGCTAGGGGGGCAACTGCGTAACTCCTGTAAATAACCCTGGGTGGATTATTGGGCTACATCCCAAAATTCTCACCAAGTATAGCAAAGCCTTGAGGATAGCATATGGTACGAAAGGAAAAACAGTCCGATTCCATCAAGTCTGAATTGAATTTAGCCCAAGCCCTTAGTGAAGCAGCTGCTAATCTTCAACGGGCTGTATACTCTGAAGAAACAATCGAGAGAGTTTTCCATCAGCAGATTGATTTATTGGGATTACGCGGCGGGATTCTTCTCCTGGATGATTCCAAAGAACGAATGCAAGTTTTATCCGCGGCAGAGGGGCGATTTCAAAAAATCCTTAAGAGATTCGAAAAAGCGCTTGGGATCACAGCAAAAGGATTTTCATTTGACGTTGCCAATGTGGATGTTTACCGAGAGGTGGTCGAGAACGCCGAGGTGGTTTTTGTTCCTGATGCTAGTATTGTTATAGAGCAAATGCTACCAGAGCTTGCCAGACCGATAGCAGGGCGGATATCGAAGGCATTTGGTGACTATCCAGGCATCTATGCACCTCTGATGAGTCAGGGACAAATTATTGGGGCGATCAACATCGTTGGCGAAGAATTGACTGAAGATGGGATTGCCTCTGTCCGTGCGTTTGCAGGACATGTTGCCGCCGCTATGGATAACGCCCGTCTATATTCCGAATTGAGAGAGAGTGAGGCTCATTTCCGCTCTCTCATTGAACAATCGCCCGTCAGTATAATAATGTATCACCCGGATGGCTATCCAATCTATGGCAATCGGGCTGCGGTAAAGCTTTGGAATTTACAAGCGAATATGCTGGAGGATTTATACCAATCCTACAACATCTTCGAAGACCAGCAGCTCATTGAGATGGGTTTGCTGCCTTATATTGAAAGGGGGTTTGCAGGCGAATATGTGGAGATGCCACCAGTCTTATACGAAGTACCGGATGCCAACTCGCATGGGAACGCATCCAAACGCTGGATAAAGGGCACCATTTACCCTGTCAAGGACCAAAGCGGGTCAATCCTCGAAATCGTCTTGATGCAAGAAGATATTACCGAAAGCGTACTGGCTGAAGAGGCACTGCGCGAAAACGAGGCAAGATATCGTCAGATCTTTGAAAATTCAGCGGTCTCCTTATGGGAAGAAGATTTCACTGAGGTTATCGCTGAGATGGATGCATTGCTGGAACAGGGGGTTGACGATTTGAGAGCGTATTTGAATGAGCATCCAGAGTTCCTGGTGCAAGCGGCACAAAAAATCAAGATTTTAGATATCAATGAAACGACTGTCGAGATGTACCAGGCAAGCAGTAAGGAAGAGTTATTGGGCTCACTCGACAAGATCTCCCTTGACGATACAGGAGAAATCCTCAAGGAAGAACTTCTCGCCATTGCTGAAGGAAAAACATTCTTTGGGGGAGAGACAGTCAATCGCACTTTGCAAGGCGAGAAGAAAGATATTTTACTGACCATGGCGATACCCCCTGAGCGTGAAAGACTGGACAATGTATTAGTTAGCGTGATGGATATCACCAGGCGGGTGCAGGCTGAAGATCGACTCAAGCGGCAGTTGAATGAACTAAGTGTGCTTAATCAGGTAGCCAAAGCAGGCATTGACGCTACTCACGAAGATGAATTGATCGATCGTATTACGCAAATCATTGGAGAGGTACTCTTTCCACACAATTTTGGGGTCTTATTGATCGATGAAAGCACCAAAGAAATTTACCCTCATCCTTCTTACCGCGGCGTACCCGACCATGCCAGAGAACTGCGCTTTCTTACTGGTCCTGGAAGCATTGTTGGTGTCGTGTGTGCCAGTGGAGTAGCCAAGTTAATTCCAGATACTGAAAAAGAGCCAGATTACTTTTGTGCAGTTGAAGAAACCAGAAGTGAGTTAGCTGTGCCGCTCAAAATTGCTGGCAGGGTTGTTGGTGTCATCAATTCAGAAAGCGATCAATTGGACTTCTTTTCGGAAGATGATCTACGTCTGATGACCACAGTGGCAAGTCAGCTATCTACTGCAATCGAGCGCATACGAAATGATGTCGCTGAGTGGGAACAGCGCCAATTCAATATAGCTTTGCGAACATGCATGACTGCGATAAACAGCACTCTTGTTCTCGAGGAGATATTTGACCAGATCATGGATGCAGTGCAACTTGTCGTTCCTTATGAAACTGCGAATATTATGGAGATCAGAGGCGGTTTTGCGAAAGTCATGCGCCATCGTGGATTCGACGATCGTGGCCTGCGAGATTTGGTAGAAACCACATCTTTTCCACTAACAGATTACCCTATTATCGATCATCTCGTCAAAGCCCAGCAAGTCATCTATATCCCGAACACCAGAGAAAGCGATACCTGGGTATACACGCCAGGGGAAGAGTGGATCCATTCTTATTTAGGTGCCCCTATCCGCTTAGAGGGCAGAGTCATTGGCGTGATCAATTTGAACCATAGCCAGACTGGATTCTACTCCGGAGATCTTGGAGAACGCTTGTTAGCATTTTCTGATCAGGTAGCCATTGCAATCAATAACGCCAATCTATATCAAGATGCCATAGATTCATCAGACCGCAAGATGGCGCTCTATGCTGCCAGCCAGGAGATGATTCAGGCACGTCATGATCCAATCGCAATCTATGAATCGATCCATGATGCTGTTGAGCGCATAATGCGTGCAGATGCCTTTATTATTTCACTGGCACAAAATGGCGATGCGGATATCCGACTGGCTTATGCGTTCGAGAAAGGAAAACGCATTCCAGAAACTTTCATCCCCGCACATACGGGCCTTAGTGGATATGTAATCGACAATGGTGCCTCGATCTATATAGAGAATATCGACACATACCGAGGAGAGTTTGATGTTCAGAAAATTGGTGATTCAGAATACATTCAATCTTTGATTGCAATTCCGCTCAATGTTTCGGATCGCACACTAGGAATGCTATCTGCGCAGAGCAGTGTGCCCAATGCATATTCTGATGATGATCTGTATATGCTGGAAATGTTAGGTGCTCATGCAGCAGCAATATTAGAAAATGTAGACCTCTACCAATCAGCGGTCGAGGATGCTCATCGCTGGGCAGCGCTTCAAAATGTCAGTCAAAAAGTTGTTGCTGCTAGCCAGGATCTAGTTAGTGCATACCAGGCTCTGCATACAGCGACACGCAGCATGATGCCTACAGATGCATTTGCGATTGCGCTGCTGGATGAGGATCTTAATGAAATCGAGTTGGTATATGCATATGATGGCGATGAGCGCTCTCCAGTGGTGCGGGTCCCTCATAATTCAGGTTTGAGTGGCTATTTGATTGAGAACGATCGATCCATTTTGATCCCGGATTTGGAAGTTCATGAGTTTGATTTCGAAATCAATCGCTTTGGAAGCGCAGCACATGTGCGTTCGGTTTTGGCAGTGCCTATCCGTGTCAAGGACAAAATTCTGGGTGTGCTCTCCGCACAAAGTTATCAGGTAAATGACTATTCAACCGAAGACCAATTCAATCTCGAGTTGATGGCTTCCTTGGCTGCCAATGTGTTAGATAATGCTAAATTATATGATCAGGCTCAACGGCGACTTGATGAATTGGAAGCGATAAGCCTGATCAGCGCTGCTTTGCGTGAGGCAGCAACAGTGGATGAGATGTTGCCGATCTTGCTCGAGCAGGCCTCTCAAGTAACACGGGCAGAATTTGGGGCGATTCATTTGGAAGACTCAGTCTCTGGGGATCTTGTGGCTAAAGAGTGGAATCCCCCCCGGCCAGACCTGGTGGGGCTTAGGCATCGCCTCGGGGAGGGCGTAACTGGTCATGTAGCCCTGACGAGAGAAATGTATTTGACTCAGGATTTGCTCAATGATCCGATAGCACAAATCCATCCTGAGGAAGCCAAGTTTTTCGAGAATGTCGCTACCAATCTCACCTTACCGCTTTTGGCAACCGATGATCTGGTTGGTGTGATCAATGTTGGATTGCCAAAAGGTCGTTCGTTTCGTGATGAAGAAATCGATTTGCTGACTTCGATTGCCCATATTGCTGCCAACGCCATTCGCCGGGCGACGTTATATGAAAAGACGCAATTAAGTTTGCTACGGCTGTCGGGATTACGAGAAATCGATCAGGCTATATCTGCAAGTTTGGATTTGAATTTCACCTTACGTGTTTTGATCGATCAAGTTATTGGGCAGTTGAAAGTTGATGCTACGGATGTGCTTCTGTATAACCCGCACACATTATCTTTAGAATATAGTGCCGGATCAGGTTTCAAAGGTACTACCATCACCCATTCTCAGGTTCGTATTGACCAGGGTTTTGCTGGTCAAGCAGCACGAGAACGAAAGTTGGTTTCGATCCCATCCATTGCTGAGAACTCGAGTGACTTTCCTCGTAAGAAGGCCTTGCTGAGAGAGGGGTTTGTGAGCTATTTTGGCGTTCCATTAAGTGCCAAGGGAAAGATTGTGGGCATACTGGAGATTTTCCATCGCAAGCGGTTGATACCCGACCGTGAGTGGATTGATTTCCTGGAAACGCTGGCCGGACAGGTAGCCATTGCGATCAATAACGCCAGACTTTATCAGGATTTGCAACTTGCCAACCTCAATATTTCCTTGGCTTATGACCGCACGCTCGAAGGTTGGGCTCATGCCCTGGAGTTGCGTGACCAAGAGACAGAAGGACATTCTCGCCGTGTCACAGATATGACCATTCGACTTGCGCGTCAATTAGGGATTAAGGATGAAGAGTTGGTGCATGTGCGGCGTGGTGTGTTATTGCACGATATAGGCAAAATGGGTGTGCCCGATAGGATTCTGCTCAAGGAAGGACCACTCAGCGATGATGAATGGGAAATCATGCGTCTTCATCCCATATATGCATTCGAGATGCTCTCCCAAATTGATTATTTGATCCCATCTTTGGATATCCCCTATTGCCATCATGAGAAGTGGGATGGAAGCGGGTATCCGCGCGGTTTACGGGAGCACCAGATTCCACTGTCAGCGCGTATCTTCGCCGTTGTGGATGTTTGGGATGCGCTGCGTTCTGAACGTCCCTATCGAGGTGCCTGGGAGGATGAAAAGGTCGCCGAATATATCAAAGAGCAATCAGGCAGTCATTTCGACCCCCAAATTGTCGAAATATTCTTGCGAAATTGGCAGCCCAACGGCCAATAGAAACCCTCAAGGGAGCAGGAGCACCGCCTGGCCATCGATAACCACTGTGCCGTCGGCTTTCTTGCAGACTGTCTCGAATGTGGCAATGGGCTTATCCTGGCGTATCTTTTTTGCGGTTACTGTAGCCGTGATCGTATCTCCAATGAACACAGGGGCGCGGAATTTGATCGTCTGCTGAATATAGACACTGCCTGGACCTGGGAGTTGAGTGCCTAGTACTGCTGAGATCATCCCAGAGGTCAGAATGCCGTGTACCAGCCGCTGACCGAACTGGGTTCCTGCTGCATATTCATCATCCAAGTGGATAGGGTTATTATCTCCTGAAATCTCAGCGAATGTACGCACATCATCATCGCTGAATGTCTTCGTCCGTGAAGCGCTATCGCCAACAGCTAGCATAGTTTTCACCTCAATTTCGCGAGTACTTCCGAAAATAGGGGTTTACGGAGGTGCGGAGCACCCCGTAAACCCCTATTTTCGGTCTTCTTATCTAGATTTTGACATTGTCAAGCAATTCAGCCAACTACTAAAAACTGATCTTATAGACTCTGTGTCGTTTATGCCAGTTTGCGCCCAGGTTGCTGGCTTCACCAAAACTCTTCATGTTGGTTTCGTTGATCTGAACTAGATCGGCATATTCGAAGCCAAAATCGCGCACAGTCTTTTCTAGTTCAGTGTAGAGGATGGCCGTTGCTCCCAGCCCCTGATGTTCCGGCAAAAGACCAATGCCATTGATATCCACTGCTTTGGTGTGTTTGAATTCCAGCATCAAATGCAGCCAGCCCAGCGGCCAGATGCGGCCTTTTGCTTTTTGCAACCCTCTGCAGATATTAGGATAAGCGAAGAGGAAACCCACCAGGTCATCCCCTTTGAAGACCAGCTTCAGCAGTCGCGGATTGGCTATCGAAAGGATTTTCTCGGCGATTAACCAAACCTCATCTTCGGTGATGGGCACAAACTCAGGTACCGTGGCAAAGGCCTGGTTGTAGACCGTGCGCACATCTGGTATCCATTGATGGAGTTCTTTCTTCGTGGAGAACTGTTTGACATGGAAACCGCGTCGTTTTTTGATCTTTTCGGCGAGCTGATGAACGCGGTCAGGTAATTCATAGTCGTCCGCAATCAGATACCCAGAGAGTAAGTCGCTCTCCTTCTCGAAGCCTAACCTATCGAGGAATTCCGGGTAGTATTCCATGTTGTAGGCGATCCCCATGGCTGGCATGAAATCAAACCCCTGCACCAGCATGCCGATGCTGTCGCCCTGGGCAAGCCCTTTTGGGCCGGTTAGTGTGGTTATGCCCTGTTCTCTCGCCCATTGGAATCCCGCACTGAAAAGCGCCTCGGCAACATTCAAATCTTCGACAACTTCGAAATAATAGAAAAGCCCGGATGCGCTTTTTCCAGGAGCTTGACGGTAGCGTTTATTGTCCAAGATAGCAACGCGCCCCAGAATCTCATTATCACTTTCGGCGATGAAAAATGCCGCCTGGGAATGTTGATAGAAGGGGTGCGCCTCGGCGTCGAGAGCAGCTCTCATCTCCCCCTCCATGGTTGGGACCCAATGGGGATGACCTCGATAGAGCTTGGCCGGGAAACGAATGAACCTGCGCACATCGTGACGATTATTGAGATCAATTTGGCGAACTTGCATGAAAACTCCTTATTTCTCAAGGGTTCGTAGCAGCAACTTTTGAAGATTAACAAATTGCTGTGACAATGACCCAGCGATTCGCTGGCCGCAGGCCCACCTTTGGTGTGCGTGCCTTCGGAAAAATCGCAGCAACAGTTGCGGTACCTACCTGCGCAGTTTGAAATCTAGTCGCCGTAGGGCGACTTTGCAAGTGTCGCTGCGACTTCCAGTCGCCGGGAAGGAGTATTGCGATTGTCAGAATAATTTGTAAAAGTGCAAAAGTCGTCATTGCATGCCGATTTTACATAATACGACTGTATTTGCGCCTCAGAGTGAAATTTAGAAATTGTTGTAGAACTGCTCAGGATTTAGCTCTGGGAAATCGCCGGTCTCGACCAACTGGCGGCGCACATCCACGCAAAGATGGCACTTACCTGTATACCCATCTTCCAAAGGGCGATAATCATAAGCCTCCAGGGCTATTTCGTATAGGCCGAAGGGCCCGGACTCAATCAGTGTCTCGATTAGGATTGGGTAATTTGCCTCCCGGTAATCTGCCATCAAGTGGGGAAGATGGTGCCAATCTCCTACCTTTAGACCGCCGCAAAAGGCAGGAATGAAATTCCCATAGAGGTCGAAGTGCGAATGTTGGGCATAGAGCAACTCCCGAAGACAGTTCTGGCCCCGAAAGGTCTGCGGACTCCGTTTGGGGGTGAGATGACCTAGACGATAGCCAGCCCTGCCCCCAGAGATCAAACTGTACCCCTGCCATAGCATCCGCCCAGCCTCTTCCTGCCCATAAATCTGGATATAAGCTTCAAGAGGGGTAGGATTGTCTACCCCAAATGCCTGGATCTGTTCCAGCCAGCCTGACATATACACAATGGTGCGCTGCGGCCCAAAGATCTCTAAGGATTTGCGTATAGCCATAATGGTGCGTGCTGGGGGAATTGTTTCAGCATGAAAAGGGGAGCAACTGATCAGGAGTGCGCTCATCCCAGCCTCTCTCAGGGCAGTCAGGCGCTGCTCGACCAGATCCTCTTTCACACACCAGCCCCCATTCGTCTCAGCATATACTGGAATATTTAGATCGGCAGCCACTTCTGCAGCATGCAGGAGTAAGGAAAATTTCAAAAATGGCTCCCCTCCAGTGATATGTACCTGATAAGGCTGCTCCCAATAGATGGTGGCCCCCAATGCTGCCCGGATTTCTTCGGGCGACATCCACTCTTGCCAGATAGGTCCGCAATTGTACAGACAATGCGAGCATTCACACTGACATTTATACGACAGGATCAGGCCAAGGTCAGAAGGCTGCAAAGGAGTGTGCATAGACCTAAAAATGATACCATAGTGATCATGAACTGACTTTTGTCCTCACTTGATGACTGCTGCTTGCTTTTGGGAAGTTGTGAGAATATAATCGAATTCGTAACTGCTTAGCCGTGGAATGGATTTACCCTTTTTCAGGAATTTTCCAGTCTGTCTGAGTAGCTTGACAATGTCAACTTTCAGGCAAGAGGCCCGAAAATAGGGGGATATGGAGATTCGCTTCACCGCCAAGCGCGGCCGGGAGATTCTCCCGATGTCGGCCGTCCTG
>CAZUSV010000220.1:0-8865 GCA_964622645.1 uncultured Anaerolineales bacterium | reverse complement strand
AGATGACCATGTAATTTTTTTAATCTTCTTTTTAGTCATTTTTGTTTGGGGTTAGTAAATTTAGATTTTCGTATATGTTGCCGATGACTTCAAGGCTTGCGCCATTTCGTAGATCATTTGACCATGTTTCACAAAAACATTCTAAGGGGTAACTCTGCCTTATCCTAAACAATGCACCTACAAAAACAACCTCACCAATGCCGTTGTCGCTTGGGTCGCAATTATGATTCCATTTCACAATATCCCCCTCATAAATCTCAACTCCTTCTTTATCATACAAGCCAGTAAACTGCATAAGGATGTATTTATAGCTGACGTTGCTGTGATTTTCTCCTTGCAATACTCCATTAAGCGTCATGCACGGCACTATATCACTAGCATAGTGTAGCATTTTCTTATTTTCCTTGTCCCAAATTCTAAATTCAATTTTACGTTTCATTGTGCTATGGTTAAAAAATTAAATATGTGTCCATACCTTACGATTGATGATCCGTACTGTATGTGAGTGACTAATGTTAAATATTTTGGCGATATACTTACGAGATAAGCTAGGGCTGATTTCTGCAATTAACCTCATCCTTTTTACTTGCCATGTGTTCAGTTTCGCTCGTGGGTGGTTGTCGCCCTTTTTGTCTTTTAGTCTTGCCATTTTAGCGAAAGCATCAAGCCTGCCATCCGACAACTGATGGCACCTCCTGCATAGCCACCTAAAATCATCTATATCTCTTTTGTATTCACCGCTAATATTCGCGATATCAAATGGCGGTTTCTCCTTGCACATCTCACAAAGTTTACTCTTCTTTTTGTGTGCTCGTATCCATTTGTGTAGTTGAGTGTACCCAACGTTTTCCCCCTTCCATGCTGGATTTTTATCTCCTAGTTTTGATAAGCTTTTTTTATTCATATCTTTTTATTATCGTCCAAAAATTGAAAAATATTCCTCCCAGAGTTTATCTTCATTATCTTCGATGTAGATTTCAACAATCCTTTCGCAATCATCATCCGCATGAAGTGGATATTCAGCACACCAATCCATTGCTTCATTGTATTTTTTGTCCAGTACCCAGTCAAAGAGTTGATCGAGGTGCTGTTCTTTGAGATCATTTGTGTAAGTCATTTTATAAATCGTTAAGATGTTCGACGTTTCCACAGGTTAAACATACCCAAGTGTCACCGTACATTTCTCTATAAGAGAGCTGTAAATCGTTGCTGAGTGCGTCTATGGCTTCGCCTTTTAATGCGCTGGATTCGTGTATTACGTCCCGTGCTTGTGTGACACTAACCATAGTGCGTTTCTTGCATTCGCCACAGCGTCCTAATTTATGCCAAGTTTTCATAATTATTTTTTTAGTGGACTGTCTACATAATACAGGAGGCTTTATATAAAGTCAAGACTTTTTTTCAGGTTTAAAATAAAAAAGGAGGAGTCATAACCAGCTCCTCCTTTCAGGGATTTAAACCCCTACCCGTGAAAAAAACCTCGAGACCTTGACTCAAGGGAACAAAAATGCACGAGCATGGACATTATATAGTTTTTTTGGTAAAATAGCAATGTGCGTATAAAAATAAAATACATAAACGAGGATGAATGTTTCGTGCGATGTGATGTTTTGAAAATTGCACGAGTTTTTTTAATTGATGATGTACCTGATTTAATTCGTAACCTACCAGAACTATGGAAATCCAGAAATTCCAAGTAGACAACGGTATTGTGTACTGTGTAATAGATGGTGAGTTGTATGGTTATTATACGACTACACACGCCTGGCATAAATTCGGATTGCCGGAGAAGGAATCCAACACTGAAGAAGTAGTACCGCCGCCGCCTAAACCATTTATTTGACATTTCTGAGTAAGAAGGTATAATATAAGTGTTACAAGACGAAAAGGAATCCGAACAGCGTAGGTGCTTAAGGAGACCTTTCAGGAATTAGCACCTTCGGGTGCTTTTTCTTAGTTGATTTTTCAGGATCAGAAAAAATAAACTGGTTGACGTTTGGATTTAGACGTGCTAGTATAGGTTGCGTAGAAATAAATCGCAAAGCTATGACACAACAAAATATTATTTGGAAAGCCATCCGGGGCACAAATGCTTTGCGGTTTTTATCGCTTCGGGTGGCTCTTTAAGTAATATTTAACCGCAAGGCTATGACCATTACTAAGAAGTTAAGATTCAAAATTTTCGAGAGAGATAATTTTACTTGTCAATATTGTGGTAAGAAGGTTCCAGAAGTCATTTTGGAGGTTGACCATATTATCTCTAGGAAAGATGGCGGTGGCGATGAAGAGTTGAATCTTATAACTTCTTGCTTTGATTGTAATCGAGGTAAGTCGGCAACAAGCGTAGATATAAAAAAGCTTAAGAATACATCTTTTAAAGCTCAGGAGAAAGTTTTAAAAGAAAAAAAAGCACAACTTGCTGCTTACTATGACTTTATAAAGGAAAAAGAAGAGGTTGAAAATTATGAGCTAAAAATATTTGAAGACTGGTGGGAAACATGCTCTGGTGATGAAAACTCTCTCACTCAAATAGGCTTAAGCAACTTGTCAAAGCTTAAGCAAAAATATAGTGATAGCATGATTCTAGAGGCGATTAAGATTGCATGGGATTCTACTCATGTTGATTCGGATAACAAGTTCAAATACATGTGTGGGATATTAAAAAACCTGAAACTCAAAGAAGAAAACCCAGAAGAAGCTGAAAATGTCAAAAGAGTCCATCAATTTATCAACTCGTTAAGTTACAGGATAAATTACTGTAACCCAAGAATGATATGGAAATGGATAAATGATGGCATGTGTATTGAAGACTTAGAGAAAGAAGCAAAAGATTTTGATAGGTGGACAGCATTTAGAGATTATATCTTTAATAAATATTACGAATGAAGGTAGGATACATCCAAACATCATTCTGGGGTGACCCATTTATTCAGGAATTGGAGCCTGATGCTAAGTTGTTATTTATATATCTTCGGACCAATACAAGAACTTCGATTTGTGGTATGTATGAGATCAGCTTACGGACAATGGAGTTTGAAACCGGAATCAAAAAAAAGAGAATAGAAGAGATTTTAGCGATTTTAGAGAAGGCAGAAAAGGTTAGGTATCATATAGGGTATATATACCTTATCAATATGGTAAAGCATATGCACAAACCGTCACCACAATTATTGAAAGGTATCGAAAATGAGAAAAATAAGCTACCTTCCGAGATTTTGGCTTACTTCAGCCAAAAGAAGATACCCTATACATACCCTATAGATACCCCCCGAGATATAACTCCTCCTCCTCCTCCCTCTCCTCCTCCTTCTCAATCACCTAACGGTGATTCAGCTAAAGCTGGAAAACGTAATACGGAAATTGATAAAATGTTAGAAGCTCTTAAGGGGACAACTGGTAGAGATGATTTTAAAGAGAGTCAGAAAATGCAGCGATGGTATGGCAAGCATTTAGTCAATCTTTACCAGAAGGTCGGAAAAGAAGAGTTCAAACGCCGGCTTGAGTTTATCCTTAGTGATGATTTTAAAGTTAAAAATTGTAATTCCTTAAAGTACCTTTACGGAGAGTTGAAATCGGCCTCGTCGAATCAGACAACAAAATCCAGTGTTGCCCATATATCTTAACCATAAAAATCATGTACATACTCGTAACAGATACAATGAAGCTGGTTCTCAATGAGGATGAGGCGCAGAAGGTTAGAAGTGTCTTGGAAGATGGTAGTGTTAAATTTTTGAGTGTGAAGGGTGAGTTCATAAATAAGGCTTTTATTCGTGGATTGTTGAAACAGGAGACTTATCTGAAACATGAGAATGATAACCTGCAAAGTAAGGGCAAGAGGAGGTGTAAAAAGTGTGGTAGAATTATTAAGCTAAACGACAGATGTCCGTGTTGGGATAATGAAAATTTTGAGAAAGAGAATCTACTTGCGCCTGGTGATAATGTTCCACAATTAACAGAATCAAAACCATGAAAAAACCTCCTAAGTATGTAAAAAAAGCTAGAATGTACTGTGTATCAGAGTTCGGCGGATTGGTTCGGGGCAAGGGCAATATTTGGAAGCGTGAACAGAAGGTTCACTGGTTTTCGGATTTAGAGGAGGCTGATAAATTTTACAAACTTGCGCACCTGTCCGCAGATGAGCCGCACCCGCACCAACACTGAAGAAACCACTAATTTGCGCGCCTGTCCGCAGTCGAATCAACAAAACATCCGCCCGAAATTGAGCGGATGTCATGTCACTAGAATCGACGTAATGATAGTTTATTGCTCGCTGTGAGCGTTTTTGGGGGCTGAGTGGGGTCATGTATCGTCTCGCGATTTTGGATGCGTTAGAGCGCGTGTAATGACGTTTTTCATAAACTGTGTGATTGCGTCTGTCATGGTGACAGGTTTGATAGCTTCTTTGAAAGATTGTTTTAATCCTTTCGTGGTTCTGATTCTGATGTATGAGTCTTGCATAGAAGTTGTTTGATTAAATTTTATGGTTGTGACTACGTTTAATCGGTAGCCTGATTGTGATTTCCTGATTAAATCCTTGTTTGATGCAATGCTGGTTTAGTTTTTTAATCACTGAAATTAAACCGCGTTCTGTTTGATAGCCAAGCACCTTGATTTTGCCAGGGGTAAAAGTGTAGTCGTCTTGCATACGTTTTATTTTAGGAGAATAAAAGTTGTAGTGTAGTGCATACTATCATGCTCCACATCAGGCCGAGCAGTATTTCCCAGATAGTGAAAGATTTTAGGAAGGTGAGTAGTGTTTTCATGGTTTGGTTAGTAAATTTTATTCGTATTCTATGCCGACCAAGTCAACAAGTTCGTCTACTATGTCCTTCACTCGATTAGCAAAATATTTGTGTTCGATGACTTTATTATTATAGTCGCGGCACAGGTGTTCTAATTCGTAGTAGACCTCCTGTAAAACGCAGTAATATGGGTTTTTCATGTTGTTTGGGGGTTAGGGTTTATAAAACAGGGTGGGTGTTGATTGAGAAAACCTTACCGCTTTCTAAAAACTTATACTCATTACAGTCAAACTGGTCTGCTATAAATTCCTCCGAGTCTTCGTACTCAATACAAGAGTAACCATGCTTTTCAAGTTTTTTGCATATCTCCTGATAAAGCTCCTCAAATTCTTGGTAGACTTCTTTTGGGGCGTCTGGGCTGTCGTCTTTGCTAGAATCTACAATGTCAATTTCTTTACAGTTTGAATGGTAGTAGCGCCCTGAATGTTTGACGTTTACACTATAGCCTTTCCAGTAAAAAGAGCCTTCAAACATTGCGCCATCACCTTGACAATAAGACAAAGACCAGTAAGGCGTTGCGTCTCCTTCTATTTCGTATTCGGGCAATAATTGGTTTATGAAGTCAATCATATCATTTTCTAGGTTGTAATAGTCGTTGTTTGCCTTGTAAGTGTTGCGGGCTTTTTTCTTTGCTTCCTCGGACAGTTCCGAGTAGTCAAAGAGGTTGATTGAAAATGTTTTCATGGTTTTGTGTGGTTAGGTTATAGTTGTTTTGTAATCTCCTCAAGCAGCCACAGATAGGCTTCTTCTGCCAGCCTGTACTGTGCCATCTGGCAAGCTTCGACAACTGTAATTGCTGTTGAGTCGGTCATTGCTTCATCGACTTCGTGCATGTTGTGAAGCCCATCGCCAAGCCATGCGAGCAAATCCGAGCTGTAAATATACAGTACTGAGTCGGCAAAATAGTGTGCTTGCTGATCTAGGTTTTCGAGGTCGTGCTTGTCGCAATCGTCGCTGGTGTTGTCGAGGTCGTTGATAAGCTGCTCGCACGCCTCGAAAACTATTTCGTAGGCGTAATTCTCGGAACACTCGAGTTGGCGGATTATAGTTGAGACTGTTTCATAGTTATTGCTCCCAATAACATTAGGCTTGAAACATTTTGCGACTGAACCCCAGGGGGTTTTCCGTTGGTTGTCGCAATCTGTGAATAGGTTGCAATACTTTTCGGCGATTGCAAGAGCCTGTTGTTTTGTCGTCATCATAATGTTTTGTGGTTAGGTTGTAGGTTTTTAGTTTCCTGCTGCAAAATTCATTGCACCCCTCATTATCCCGTCCGCTGATTCTTGCTCTGAAGTTGAAAGGCTGTTCCATAGGGCGAGAACCTCTGCCGTGTCGTACTTGCCATAGTTGGCTACGTTGTACATTACACCGCCGAAACTATCGGCTAGGATTTGCTTGTAAGTGTCGTTATTCCTGATTAGTTCTAGTGTTGTCATGGTTTTGATTGGTTATGAAGTTTTATTATTTGCAAGCGGCCATGAATCGGAAGCGATCAAATCTGTCATTTTCTGCTGTCAGTTTTTCAATCAGCTTTTCGATCAATACGCCCTTGTCGCATAAATGCGGTTCGGTTGTGCTAGCCTTAATTACATCTGCTAGCATGATGTAGTGTTTTTTAGTCATTTTTTGATTGGTTATGAATTGTTTTGTTTATATGTAAAGTTAGCTTATAAAACTTGCTCGAATTTCACTCCGAGCCATTCTAGGGCGCGCTTGGTGTGAGGTTGTAGCGTTTTCATTCCTGTTAGTAGTTGATAGTTTTGTGCTTCTGTTTTGTTGACAAGATACATTGTGTCCCTGCCATACACTTGCCTGATTTTGAATTGTAAGGTTGTCATGGTTTTGTGTGGTTATGAATATGACAGTGAGAAGTATATCACGGACGTTATAACAATGTCAACCCCAAGCGGTAAAAAAGACCACATTATGACGTGATAACAGGAGTGCAGTTTATGTTGCGAAGTTTATATAATGTTGTGGAATATATTGCTAGATGTTTGAAAATGTGGTAGTATGGTGTTGCTTTGGAGGGATTAAAACGTGAAGTATGAGAGCTGCGTTGAAAAAGGCGATTGAGGATGCAGAATTTGCGGAAAAACAAGTATTTTTAAAAGCTATCAGACGTGCAAACAGAAAAAGAAACCATCGAAGACCTAAGAGATTACTTTCATTGGGAAGAAATGTTAAAGGAACAACTGATAGATCAGCACGCGTCAAAGCTCCTTAACAGACTGAAGCGAGCGTATCACGAAGGACAAGGTCAGTTGTTTTACCAGGTTCTTGCGGACACATTTAATATTAACTTTAAAATATTACTATGAAAGAATATACAGTCAAGCTTGTAAACAATGAATACATAACGGTTGAAGCTAAAGACATGAGAGATTTAATTACGCGTTTAAAGGACGGAGAAATCACGGAAAATCAAGGTATTAATTACCAGAATGTCCTTCACTTCAAACTCAAATCATCTTCCCCTCTTACCCCTCCCACCCCACTAGAAACGAAACCTAAGAAATAAACGCATACTAAAATCGCGAAAAAAAGTGAGTCCCTCCATCACTATATACACCAGATACACTACCACCTACCCCATAACACACACTCATACACACTACGCTTGTATTCGCAGTTAGCTTTTTACACCTAGCTTTTTAACAGAGTAAAACAGCGTTGAGTCATCGTGCGTATACTCACCTATGTTTATCGTGCGTACACTCACCCTAAAAGAATGATATCGGGTGTTTTTTTACAGGTTTAAGCAGCATGTAGTCCCGCACAGCGCATATAGCGTGCATAACAGGGCGCATCCACTCCTGTTATTGAGGGGGGAGGGGGGCCACTTTTCTGCGAGTGTGTATCCTTATATATTACAGTAGTAGTACATGGTAGGGATTGGATGTCAGACATTGGAATTAACGGGTGTGGAGGGTGTAAAAGTCAGACAAGTGCTTGCAATGTCAGACAGGATGTGGTAGATTTATGTCAGACATAGTTTTTAATGTCAGACAATATGGAGACAGTGGGAGCGAGAGAATTTGTGAGGAATTTTAAGGAGTGGAGGGGTGTTGATTGTGTGGTAGTGGGGAGGAATTGGCGTAGGTTGTGGTTGTCAGACAATTCGTTAATGTCAGACAAAAAAGGAGGGATTTTGGGGGAAGGCATGTCAGACAATGGTGATATTTGTCAGACAAGTGAGGAAATAACGGGTGTGGGTGGGATGTCAGACAAGATGTCAGACATGGTAAAATGCGAGTTATGTGGTGATATAGCTGGGTATGAGGTATGGGAGGAGGGTGAGGAGAAGGCGGTATGTAAGGGATGTTTGGTGAGGAGTGTACCGCCTAAGATGGTGGCAGGTGTATTGAGGAAGTCGAAAAAAATTAACGTATAATATTATGGCAAAAACAGTGAAGGAGTTATTAGAGGTTCCTGGGATAGTGAAGGGGAGCGAGATTAGGAAGCCGGAGAGTCGTGGTGAGGTAAATCCGGATCATGTATGCAAGGGGTGCGGGTGGATATTGGTGGCGGGACGGTGTAGTCAGAAGGATTGCAAGAAGCAGGGCAAATTACAGTAAATGTAAGAAATAATTTAATCATAAAAACATGTTCAAAACACTCAAAGGGATTGCTCTTTCGTTGGAGATAATAGCGAACAGGCTGCCAGAGATCAAGGAGGCTATTTATAAGGAGAAAGAAGAGGGGGAAGAGGGAGAGAAGAAGTTATGGGATACAGTTGGTGCTGTACAAGGTATTACTCTGGTTAATTCTGGGTATGGAGGTGGTAGTATTGATGGGGAAATAGAATTCTGTATTGATGACAAGAGCATGAAGTTTGATTACAGGGATGGACACACCTTCAGATCTGATTTGATGGTACCTTGCTTGCTTGTTGAAGGGTTGAAGGAAACTAAGATCAGGTATACCAAGAGAGAGAATCTTTCTAAGAAGGAAGAGAAGATGTTCAAGGAGCGAGGATTCGTAATAGTACTTTAAAAGAGGAAGCAGTAGCTAATTTATATTTAGAACTTAACCACAAGCAACTATGATAAAGCACAAACCA
>CAZUSV010000219.1:4282-8969 GCA_964622645.1 uncultured Anaerolineales bacterium | reverse complement strand
CATCCCCCATAAAGGCACCGGCGTGATAAGCTTCAGGTTTGTCATCCGCCGGGCTGACAGCCGCCAATAATGACGCTCCGGGGAGCAGCACATCCCGCCGTAAATGAAGCGTATCTTCGGCGGTTATTGACTTCAAAATGATCTTGGGCTTCGTCATCCCTCGAACTGACCAGGGAATCCGGTTACATCCGCGGTCAAGACTTCTTCACCGGCCTGGTTGACACAGCGGCAGCCCAGGCGCACCCAGCCGCGTGATTGGTCAGCTTCGATGACTTCTGCTTCAGCAGTGATGGTATCACCGATGTAGACCGGGGCCAGGAACTTAAAGGTCATTTTGTTTGCCACGAAAGCCCACAGCCCACCCAGGTGAGTCAACAAACTGGCAGTCAGCAGGCCAGGCACGATGCGTTTCTCGAAAGGGGTCTGTTGGGCAAAGACTTCGTCAGTGTGGTAGGGATTGACATCCCAGGTGGCGCCAATGAACAGCGAGACATCCCCTTCTGTTAATGTGCGGGCAAAGGATGCCTTCTCGCCCACAGCTGGAGCTTTAGGTATGCGGTTTGGGAGTCTTGGCTTGTTCATTTGTGTGGTAATCATCCTTTTGACTTCATAGTAACCATTTTTTAAACACGAATGGCAACGAATAGTTCGAATGCCACGAATTACCCCTAATCTTATTCGCGCTATTCGTCCTATTCGAGTCATTCGTGTTCATTTTCGGTTTTGCAAACGATCGTAAATCCCCATTGTAATACACATGTAACTATAAACCCGTTTGGGGTTTCCCACGGGCAAAACGGGCAAAGCCAGTGCCCACATCAAGAGTCAGCCAGCCTGGCTGAGGTCAGCACCAATCCGAAAATAGGGCTAGAACCCGCCCCCAGTTGGTTTGCGTTTGTAGCTCAAGGAAATAGTCAGAGTCAGGCATAACAGTGATCAGTATCCAGAGGCCAGTAATCAGTAACCAATTTACTGAAAATCCCTAACTGATTACTGGACACTGAATACTGGTTTCTGATTCAACTCCCACACGATGCGCAAACCATCCAGGGTCAACCAGGGAGCGATGATCTCGATCACCTCGGTCTCGCGGGCGATGATCTCCGCCAGGCCACCTGTAGCGATGGTCTTCATCTCAGGGCCTAGTTCCCTCCGAAAGCGCGCCACCATGCCCTCGACCAGACCCACATACCCAAAGAGCAGACCCGACTGCATGGCGTGGGTGGTGTTGCGGCCAATCGCTGAGGGGGGACGATCCAGGTCAACGCGCGGCAGCTTGGCAGCCCGGGTAAAGAGCGCTTCAGCGGCAATCCCAATCCCAGGGGCGATTGCGCCACCAAGATATTCACCCTTGGCAGAAATCGCATCGAAGGTCGTGCCAGTGCCAAAATCGACCACACAGGCAGGACCGCCGTAAAGCTTCTGTACTGCGGCGGCATCGACGATGCGGTCAGCCCCGACAGCGCGGGGATTCTCGTACAGGATGCGCACGCCGGTCTTGACTCCTGCGTCGACAACCAGGGGAACATGGTGCAGGTAATCTCGACAAGCCTGAGCAATCTTGGCTGTCAGTGGCGGCACAACCGAAGCCATACATACCCCAGTAATTCTCTCTGGTACACAATCCCCATGCTCGAGCAGACCCACAATCTGCAGACCATACTCATCTGGCATGCGCTCGTGATTGGTAGCCAGGCGCCAGCGTGGGCCGAGGGTTTCCCCCTCGTAGAGGCCCAAAGTGATGTTGGTGTTGCCAATATCGATAGTTAACAACATAACGTTTCCTGCAATTATTTCTCGTTGCACGTTAGAACGTTAAACGTTTGAACGTTCCAACATGACAACCATATTGTCTATTAAGCGCGTTTTCCCCACCCGCACTGCCATCGAAAGTAGTGCTTTTTCAATATTGCCTTCGAGTTCTGTCAAAGTTTCAGGGTGTGCGCAGGAAATGTACTCAAGCTGAGCTAGCGGTTCGGCGTTGACTTTTTCGGTGACGATGGCGCGCAGCTTCTCCGCCTGATGCTCTCCAGCCTCAAAGGCCTCTTTGGCTGTAATCAGAGATCTATGTAGCACTGTGGCAGCCTGACGCTGCTCGGGGTTCAAATAAGTATTGCGGCTGGACATCGCCAACCCATCAGGCTCGCGCACAATTGGGCAGACGACGATCTCGATTGGGAAATTGAGATCATGCGCCATGCGCTGGATGACCACGGCTTGCTGGGCATCTTTCTGACCAAAATAGGCTTTCTGCGGCTGCACCCCGTTGAAAAGCTTGGCGACCACCGTGGTGACCCCGCGGAAATGCGTCGGGCGGCTTGCGCCTTCTAACACTAGCGTCAACCCATCAACACTGACCCAGGTCTGATAATTCTCAGGATACATTGCCTCAGGCGTTGGCATCCAAACCAGATCCACGCCCACGTCTTTCAGCAGAGCTAAATCACGATCCAAATCGCGAGGATAAGAGTCCAGATCTTCTTCCGGAGCAAATTGGGTGGGATTGACAAAGATCGTCGCTACAACAGAGGCGCACTCCTCGCGGGCGCGTTTGGCCAATGAGAGATGCCCTTCGTGCAAAAATCCCATGGTAGGCACGACGCCCACCGGTTCGGAGAGTTCTAGGCGCGCAACACGTAATTCAGAGATCGTTACAACTGTTTTCATAGTTTATTGAGTATTCCCAGTTGTCATCGATTTCACCAGTCGCCACAAACTGCGGTTGACTGGTGTATCAATATTGAATTTCTGGCCGGATTTTACAACTGCTCCGCAAATGGCGTCAATTTCTGTCGGAGCGCCGCGGTTGACATCCTGGAGCATCGATGAGCAGTTGGCCGCTGTCCGGTGGGCGACATCTTCGGCAGCAGATACTGGCGCATCGAAAGGCAGCCGCACACCCTGGGCTGCAGCCACATCGGAAACTTCGCAGGCTGTCCTGGTCATAATCGCTCGCACCGCAGGTCGCTTCAACAACTCTCCATTGGGAACGCGCAAGAGGGCAGTCAGCGGGTTGATGGCGGCGTTGACGACCAGCTTACCCCAAATCAAAGCGTCCAGATCGGAGGTTATTTCGACTTCAAAATTTGCCTGTTCAAGAAGATCTACCATAGGTTCGAGGCGGGGATGTGCTCCCAAGGATATCACGCCCTCCCCACCGGGACGCGCGCGACCTGGCCCGAGCAGGGTTGCCCCGGTCGTGGTGACGCCTAGTCCCACGCGTTCGGCACCCAAATACTCTGACAGAATCTCTTTGTTTCCCAGACCGTTCTGCAAACTCAGGGCAATCCCCTCAGGAGCAAGACACTGAGCCAGTTGATCCGCAGCCCGCTCCGTCTGCCAGGCCTTGACCAGCACCAGGGCGAACATGGCTCCAACGCAATCACCAGGATCATTGGTAGCTTTCACTGCATACGCGCTTACTTCCCCGTCAGGATTTACCAACTGAACGCCATCCCGCCGTAAAGCAGCCAGCCCTTCCGGCCAGGTGCCCAACATCGAGATGGACACACCGCTCGCCGACAATCGCGCTGCGAAGAGATTGGCTAAGGCTCCCGTTCCAACAATGAGCACATTTGAACGTTTCACGTTAGCTCCCCGAGTTCATCAAGTAGCGCCTTCCACTGATCATCTTTCATCGTGAAAGTATGTTCAGCAGAGGGAAAGGATTTTTTCTCAACATCGGCTTTATATGCTGAGAACGCCTCGCTCATCTGCTCATGCAAGCTGGTATAGCGCTTGACGAAACGGGGCGTGAATCGGTCGAACAGACCCAGCAAATCGTGCGTGACCAATACCTGGCCATCACAGCCAACGCCTGCACCGATGCCAATGGTGGGGATTTCCAGTCGTTGGGAGACCAACTCTGCCAGTCGCTCAGGGACAGATTCCAGCACCAGGCTGAAGCAACCAGCTTCTTCTAATAAGAGCGCATCTTCTAAAAGACCTTTGGCGGCTGCCGCAGTTCGCCCTTGAGCGCGGAACCCGCCGAACTGGTTGACGCTCTGTGGGGTCAAACCGAGATGGCCCATCACAGGGATGCCGGACCCCACAATGGCGCTAATCGCCTCAACTCGCTCGCGCCCCCCCTCGAGCTTGACAGCATCCATGCCCGCCTCTTGCAGGAAACGCCCGGCGTTGCGCACCGCATCGCTAACATCAGCCTGGTAAGACATAAAGGGCATATCGCCGATCAGGAGCGCATAATGGGAGCCGCGGGAAACAGCCCGACAGTGATGCAGCATATCCTGCATGGTGACCGGCAGGGTGTTCTCATACCCGAGCACCACCATCCCCAGAGAGTCACCCACCAGGATGGAATCGATCCCAGCCCGGTCGATAGCCAGGGCAGTAGGGTAATCGTAAGCCGTCAGCATGGTGATCGGCTCACTGCGCTGTTTCTTCAGGCGAAATGAACGAGTGGTTATTTTTTTACGTGTTTGCGGGGAATCAACAGGTAACGTGGACAAGGTACCCTCCTTTCAGGTAGGGGCCTGATTCAGTGGTCAGTGGTCAGTGGTCAGTGAACAGTTTTCAGTTTTTCGTCCCGGTCGCGAAAGGCGATCCAGGCGGTGAAGAAATTATGCCGCAAAGTGTTAAATGTTGCAAGTTGCACGTTGCACGTTGCACGTCGCACGTCGCACGTCGCACGTCGCACGTCGCACGTCGCACGTCGCACGTCGCACGT
>CAZUSV010000219.1:0-4182 GCA_964622645.1 uncultured Anaerolineales bacterium | reverse complement strand
CGCACTTTAATAGATTGTAAACTCGATTCTCGATAAGAATGATAATTCAACTGCCCTTCAATTTTGTAGCCCGCAATTCAGATTTTTCTCCATCGGAGAGGAAGGCGACTTCGAGGGCGTTGCGCTGCGCCTGGTGTATCTGCTCGGTTGTGAGACCTGCGGCGGGTGCGGCGACTTCGTATTCATAGGGTAGGTCAATGGCGCTGATACCAGGATCATCGGTATTGAGCGTGGCCAACAAGCCATGTTCCAGGAATATCTTCATGGGATGGCTGGCCAAATCAGGCACAGTCATGGTTTGCACGTTGCTGGTCAGGTTGGCTTCGATCCCGATGCGCTTCTCCACCAAATAATCCATCAATACTGGATCCTGGATGGCGCTGACCCCATGACCAATGCGGGCCGCTCCCAAGCCATCCACTGCCTGCCAGATACTCTCAGGCCCGGCGGATTCGCCTGCATGTGCGGTGATCTGCCAACCGGCATCACGCGCTATGGTGATATGCTCGACGAAAAGTTCGCCAGGGAAATTGGCTTCGTCACCCGCCAGATCAAGGGCGATGATGTGATCTTTTTGAGTCAGCAGAGCGTCCAACTCCTGTTTGCCCGCCTGCGTGCCATACGTGCGGCTGATAATGCCAATCAGATTGACCTTGATATCGAAATCTCTGCGACCCTGGCGAACACCTTCAACCACAGCTTCCACGACGCCTACAGGATCAAGCACATTAGGTTGAGCCATAAACCAGGGGCTGAAACGTAGCTCAACGTAATCAATACCCTCTTTCAGAGCATCTTCTACATTTTCATAGGCAATACGCCGACAAGCATCACAATCTACTAATACACCGACCATCCACTCGAATTTTTCTAGAAAAGCCATAACGCCGGGTTGCGGTTCTGTGATTTGCACATGAGGCCGCAAGCCTTCTACATCCCAGGCAGGTAATGGCAGGTCATGTTGTCGGCCCAATTCAAGGATAGTCTCTAAACGGACGCTGCCGTCGAGATGGCGGTGCAAATCAATGAGAGGGGTTTTCGGATCAATCATAATACACACATTTTAAGGCAAATTGAAGGTTGACGACCAGTCATTCCCAATGATGATTTCAACATCAAAGGGATGCGCTGGATCGTATTGATATGAGATATAACGCCCTTGAATTCCAAGCAATGAAACCAAATACTTGATTGTGTAGGGACGACCGATATGATCGATCACAGTCGTAAACGGTCGGCTTTCAACGGCTTGACGAACTTCAGTGACCTGAGCTCCCTGTGAAGTCAGGTAATTGGCAGTGCGCCTGGCAATATCGGGATCGCCGCTCCCATTTTGCACCAAAATGCTGGCCCCTTCCAAAGACATACGTTCTTGATCGCTTCCTGGCGCTAGAGGAGCTATAGAGCCTGATGTAGCAAATATTTCATCACGCAAAACGCGAATCTTGTCCGGATATGGAACCAGGACACTCAACTCGTCTGGCGACCAACCAAAAGCCACATGCCGGGTATCGATGACATCATGCACAATGTTCCCGTCAGGAACCTGTGCTGCCAACACCGCCAGCTTGATGGCTTCATCCAACTGCATATTGGTGTTTACCCCGGAGACAAGTTCCTGGTAAAGCCTGGGGGCTTTCTCGATAAGGGATGGCAATAATTCTAAATCCAAGATGCGGTCGCGGATACCCAAGATGACCTGCTGCTGACGCCGAGCGCGACCAAAGTCGCCATCGCCAGTACTGCGATTGCGTGCGTATGCTAGGGCCAAATCTCCGGGAAGTGTTTGAACGCCGGGCCGGATGATTTTATTATCATCCCCAATGGGATCGACTTCGATCTCATAGGGGATATCCAGTTTCACGCCGCCCAATTCATCGATAAAGCGCACAAAGGCGCTGAAATCAACCACCGCGTAATAATTGATGGGCACACCAATCACCAACTCGACCGTCCTGACAGCCAGGCTTGGCCCCCCGACGGCATGTGCTGTATTGATCTTGGCATGAATATAGCCGGGGATTCCTACCCAAAGGTCACGCGGTACGGAAAGCAACCCGGCAGTCTTGGTAACCGGATCCAAGGTCAACAACATCATCGTGTCGGATCTGGCCGCTCCTTCTCCTGCGATCCAATCCCGGTAATCCACTCCCATGATCAAAGCGGTGACGCGCTCATTGCCATCCCAAGAGGTTAGGGTTGGTTCTGGAAAGGGAGTGCTCAGAGGGGTCGGTACTGGAGTTGGCTGGTCAGGCTCTAATGTTGGAGAAGGTACCCCTGTAATCGCCTCCGTAGGTTGCAGCAGCGTAAATCCCGGAAGGGATGTATCTACTGGAGGAGGTGCCTGGGCTAGCACCATTTCTCTGGTAACAGCATATAATGTCCCACCCACGAAAGCCATGGTGATAAGCATGATCACCCCCAAGACACACCCCTGGATTACCTTGCTGCGTCTTTTCTTTGGCTTTTTTGCCTTAGATTTCATTTTCTCAGGTTTCATCGATTATGGTGATGATGTGTCAGTTGGGGTGGGTTCGGAAGTGAATGTTTCCGTCGGTGCCGGAGCAGAGGTAAATGTTTCAGTGGGTGCGGGTACGGAAGTAAACGTTTCTGTAGGAGCAGGTGCTGAAGTGTATGTCTCCGTAGGCAGCGGAGATGGCGTGTCACTGGCAACCAGCGAAGTAAAAGTTGGTGTAGGCGTATTAACTGGTCCTGAAGTAAAGGTCGCCGATGGTAAGACCGACGAAGCCGTTGAGGATGGTGTAGAAGTTGGCGATGGACCCAGGGTAGGGGTGTTGGTTATGGTCGCAGTTCCAGATGGTGCTGGAGAGGGCGTAAAGGTCCAGGTAGGGGGAGAACATATGTATGCAGCCTGGGTCAAAGTCAAGGCGACATCCTCTAGCTGGCGTATTGCCAGGGCCAGTTCATATTGCGCCTGCGCCTGACACCATTGTTCTTCAGCAGCTAACTGGTCACCATAGTGAATCAAAGACTGCCGATAGCGCTCTAATGCAGACCAGCCTGAACCATCGCGCAAACCCGGTATGGCTGCCGCAATCTGACCAAAATAATTTACAGCCTGTTCAGGATATGCCTCCCAATATCCCAAAGCAGAAAGATAAAGCCTGGCCCAATCACGGTACACGGTGGCTTGATAATCGAGGGGCCCAAACTTCTCAGCCAATGTGAGATCGTATATGCCCCCTTCAAGATCACCTAAGACCAAGATCTTCTGTTCACCGCGATTGCGAAGTGCTGTAAAAAGGTGATCGTCCACTTCAACCACTCGATAATACAATTCTTCATTCCGCAGAACGACCAAGGCTTCAATTGCGGCGTCCCAATCACGGGCAGCTAACAGCGTTTGGGCGCGGTTGAAAATAGAATCGACTCCGCTGAGGTCACGAGTTGGGGTGATGGTAATCGTGGGAGTGGATGTGAATGTCGGTGGCACAGAAGTGAATGTCGCAGTTACATTTTGAATTTTTAAGATTTCCCCCAAGAGACTCCAGGCTAGAGGATAATCATCTGGGGCGAAGGCAACCACGTACTCAAAGCGCTGCCTTGCAAAATCATAACGCCCGGCTTCGTAATCCTGAATCCCCAAATCGAACTGTTCTTGAACAAGATCAATGTCGCTGCCGACCTGACGAGCAGCTAAAAGTTGCTTGCCTTCTTGATAGCCGGCTAAAGCACCCAATGTCCCAGCAAAAGCGAATATCAATGCCGCAAGCAGACCATATACCAGACGAAGGTATACATCATTCTTTGGCTTTGGGTTTGATACACGCACTGGTTGAGTGTCCATAAGAGTAAAAAAGGTCCGTTATTGTACTACCTTTCGCTTGAAAATAGGTGGACGACGCCTCCAAGCAATACACACAGTATGCCCAGCGCTACAAAAGTGAATTTTGGGGCTGCACACCATGCCGAAGGCAGCCCTTCGGGCATGCGACCTGGGGCCAGAGATTAGTTGGTGCATCAAATAGCATGACGACCAAAGCAACATTTTCAACCACATCTAACAAGCCAGCCAAGAATATCAACCATGCTAACGAATTTCCTATTGAGTTTAGAGCCCACCCCTTATTGCGAAGCACGCCCGATGCCATAATACATCCAATTGCTTGGACTTTAGACAAAGATTGACAAAAAGATAGGAACTGTGGCATTCATTGAGTA
>CAZUSV010000218.1:0-9028 GCA_964622645.1 uncultured Anaerolineales bacterium | reverse complement strand
GTCAGACTTCACAATAAAATCGGCAAAATCAGTACAACTTTTGGGGTAAACCCCTGTAACACTAGAATGACTTGACGATTTTCATGTTCAAAATTATCATACTGATAAGTAATTCTGAGATGACTAATCCCCCCTAAATCTGAATTTTTCAATGATTTTTGGGAAGGAAGCGGTTCGAGTCACGTCCGCTTAGGGTCACAACTCGAACCACTAAATGATGTTGAGCGGTTTTTGTTTGCACTTCGATTTGATTCCAGAGAGAAATTGAAAGACTTTCCAATGGATGTGGGGAAATAGCTCTCTTTTTTGCATAAAATGGTTCGAGTCCAATGCCTAATTTTTGTAAACTTCAAAGAAAGATTCGAATCTTCGTAGGTGGTCACCCACCGGAAAAATACTATCAATATCCATTATTCACTGATATTTTCGTGCAAATATCCTGACTATTTGGGCTATCCAAAAATAGCATTTACATTGACTTTTGTCGGCAGAATTCTAAAAACCGCACGGGTTTCTTTACCTTTGGATTCTTCTGGATAAACATCTCCATAAAATAACTTCTTCTTGCCACCAGAATATGCTTGAGTTTGTTGGTTAGCATGATCTATTGCAATCTCTTGTGTAAACTCAACAACTTCGCCCCTAATTTCGATAAAACGAGCACTATTGCTGGGATCAATCACCAACACATTCACCTTAGGAATCGCTTGCATGTTTTTCCCCTTTTGACGTTCCAACGTGGTATTGATCAGCACGTGCTTACTATCAAAGTCAACCCAAACGACGCTCATTTGAGGCTGACCATCTGGCATCACCGTAGTAAGTACGCCATGAATTGGGTTGATCAATAAATCCAGGTGTGAATCGGGAATAATCATGTTTAGCCCTCCACTCTCACGCGCACGGGTTCAATACGAACCTTGACCGGTGTTAGTTTATTTCTTAAATCTGGATCTACCGAATCTCCAAAGAAATTTGGTAAACCTGTATAAAGCAAATTTAATTCGTTTAGATGTTCAAGTGCCCCATCTTCGGTCATTTCAACTACTCGACCACGCACTTCGATATTTCTAAGGGGTTCTTTGAGCTGATAGGCTAGCAAGGACACTTTTGGGTTGGCCAAGATATTCTTAGCTTTACGAAATTGTCGCATAGTATTGATCAAGAGTGTGTTGCCATCCATATTGCACCAAACTGGCGTGGATTGAGGCTGCCCATCTGGCATCATAGTGGTTAGGACCACGTTGACTGGACCTTCTAGTAAATCTTTGTGTGATCCCGGAATTTTCGGTTTCATAATTGAACTCCTCTCGATATTATTTGATGTGGTTAGGATTATAAATCAACCAGGTCGACAGGCGGCCAATTGAGTACAAGAAGGGCAACCAATGCTCCGATATCAATCAATACACCTACCGGCAGCCAGTTATGCCAAAAAGTAACCAGTAAGATCAACGAAATAATCGCTGAAATTATGGCAACGATCCGCCAGATGGTGCTCAACCCGGCAACACCAAAAATTCCCAGTCCAGTAAGGACAAACCCCAAAGTTGACAGCCCAACCAAAATGATGCCGATCCACTGTATGGCCGAGGCATTCAAACCTAATTGAGGCAGTAACCAGCTTCGTTCAACAGATGTAAAAAAGGCACCCGGTTTGGCATTGGGATCAGCAGGATTGGGGGCTACGGCAAGGATTGAATGGACTAAACCGTGAGCGATGACAAAAATTGCGAAAGTAGTTTTCAACATAATTTTCTCCTTACGTTAGCAAGTGGCTTCCATACACTCGCTTGCCATTCCGGCACCGCTCTGCGCGCCTGCGGCGGAGTGTCGGAGATTGAGTTGCTGAATTAATTTGAGTAGAACTTCCTCACGTTTGGGATTATGACAATGAGCAGTACTATCCCGCCGATGACAGCCGTGGCATAGGTGATCGGCCACCAACCCACCAGCCAGCCTTCATATGCTAACCAGATGGCGATGATCCCTACCAAAACTAGACACCCTGTCCAGGCCCAATGGTGCTTGCTCCATTGGAATAAGCGATCCAGCCAGGGCCAGCTTGGGCGGGTGATCAAGCCATACGCCAGCAAAAGCGGAATTATGCCCATTACGATGAGCAGAAAAAGACCGGGGATGACAAAATTAGATACCGGCAAGTCCGGGAGCATTTCACCAAATTCTAAATAGCCGCCATTGGCAGGATCAGCCAGCATTGGGATCCCACCAGAAAAACCTCCCATGGCTAAAAAGATAAGTACCAGGACTAAAGGCCAGAGCATAATAGGGCGTTTCATGTGATTCTCCTTTTGTTTTGTTAGATTTACTATACCAATCAGGGGGTGTTATTTTACAGACACAAAAGTGTTGATTGGGGTGTTGTTTCATGGTTTTTCACCGGAGGATTTATGTTCTGCGCGCAAATCTCAAGCAATTATGGTTGAGCCATGGAACGGGACGGCCGGGCATGGCTGTGCTAGTGAACATCAACACAAATCACCGAAATTATCGGCAATCCCAATGAATAAAGACGACGCAGGAGACCATGTAAGCCAGCTTGGTCGATGGTACTGGTCAGTGTGGTGGTTTGCAATCCAGTGTCATCGATTCCATTTATAACCGAGGGATCTCCATCCTGTTCCACCCACCGCTGCTTTAGCACTCCCGGCACTTTGATTTGGTAGGTTGCTGGACGGTCAAGGGTTAGTTTTTGTCTGTTTTCTTTAACCATTTTCGGTAATCCTTATGCCTTTAATTGCAGTAGAGCAAAACTAACCCTGTAAAGGGAAAGGGGTTATCAAAGGCAAAAACTCTGAGCAAGAGAAGCCGATGAGAACCCCACAAAGATTATATCCTGAAAAGCGGATCATTTATCATCCTGAAGTAAGAGCCTGTTTACGCTGTGGCAGCGACATCAAATTACACAACTAATTAGCTTGGGATAAGACAGTTCAAACGATGACAGAAGTGCTTTCAATAGCCAGTCGTCCCGGATATTGTCCAAGAGAGACGTGTCGCCCTCACACTGGGCCGATTTTATCGGCACAAGGGCAACAGATTGCGCCGAAGGGGTCAGTGTATGGCTATGATGTGTTGGCACAAATCGGTTGGTTGCGCCAGGAAGGAAGAGCAACCTACGATGAGATCTATAAGATGGTGGCAACCCAGGTTCGGATATCAAAGTCGCAAGTTCGCTACCTGTATCAAGATGTCTATCTGCCGCTGTTGGCCTGTAACGAGCGTCAACATTGGGATCAGTTGGCAAAGGTGGCACAGCAGCAGGGCGGATTGTGCATAGGTCTTGACGGTCTCGTTCCAGAAGGGGGAGAACCGCAACTCTGGTTCATGCGTGAGCTGACGACCAACTTGACTCTTCGAAGTGGCTGGTTGAGCCGGGTAGATCAGGATACCTTTGAAGCTTTTCTTGAACCACTGCAAAAGTTGGCTTGGCCAGTGCTGGCAGTCATGAGCGATAAACAGAGAGGTTTGCTTCCCGCAGTAGCTGCCATGCTACCCAATGCTTTACACCAATTTTGCCAACCACATTACCTTCGTAATCTCGCTGAGCCAATCGCCGATTGCGATTCGAGCTTCAAAGTCGCACTGCGAAAGGCCGTTCGGACAGAAGTGGGCGACCTGATCCGAGCAGAAAAGCCCCATCAGCGATCACAAGATGGGCTCTTGACCATCACAGGAATGCTGCCTGATGATGAACTTCCATCAAAAGATACCTCAACTCCAGTTGTTGATCCCGAAGAAACCTTGGCTGACGAAGTCGTTTCTCAGATATTGCGCCACACACGTTACTTGTTGACCTTGGCCGGACGGCCTCCGCTGCGCCTGGCTGGCATCGAGATCTATCAACGTCTGCAGAATGTGGTTGCCCTGATTACCGATTTGTTGTCTCATCGCCATGAACCAGGTTTGTTGCGCCTATCCGAAGGCCTCCAGACAGCCTTGTCTCTGTATGCTAGCCAATACCAGGAACTATTCCAAGCTGCTACCTGGTTGCAGGACATCGCCAACATTTTGGAACCGCCTGCCAATCAGCCTGTTACAGGAGAACATATCGCTCAGAAACTGCGCACCTATTTGGATGACTTACTAAATCAAACCGCTCTCTCACCTCAGTTAGACACCTTCCGCCTGCATCTAGATAAGGTCAGCTGCAGCTACTGGCCTGGACTTTTTCATTGCTATGACCTCGATGCACTTCCCCGGACCAACAATGACTTGGAGAGCCATTTCCGTGATACTGGACGCCGCTTACTACGCACCAATGGCCAGCAAGGTTTGACCCGCCGAACATTGCACCGTTTTGGCGCCTGGGAATTGCTACCCAGGCCACCTACCATTACTGGACGCATCAGAGCTTTTCGGCATATCCCAACCAAAGATCTCGCTATCGAACAACGTCGTCTCCGCAAACATCGCCAGCGCTTCCGACTTCACACTCGCTCTTCTCGTCAGGTTGATGCTCAATTCACTCGCTTACGCCATCTCTGGCATTCCCTGCCCACTTCTACAGGGTGACTTTTGCCCTACTGCGAAAAATGATTTCGGTCCTGTAAAATCCAAGAGCAGTATGCGTACAATCCGGATTGCGGATGTTTTAGTTGATGCTTTGCGAGAGCATAATGAGAAGCAATTTGTTGAAACGAAAGTGTTCGAGAGTGATTGGAATGATATCGATCTAGTATTCCCCAATGAACGTGGCAACGCGATGCTGCGTTGCTCAGCTACTAAAATTCATAAGACGATGTTGAAGAGAGCAGAATTACCTTATATCCGGTTCCATGATCTCCGCCATACCGCCGTATCGCTTATGCTGCAAAATGGTGTGCCAATTGTCGAAGTCTCGAAATATATTGGCCACGCACGAGTATCCATAACCTTAGATACATATGGTCATCTTGCCCCGTCCTGGCACAGTCAAGCTGCCGAGAAGATGAATGAGATATTGACTCCCCAAACTATTACACTTTAACTGCACCCAATTGCACCGGATAAGCACCGGAAAAATCTCAAAATCGAAAATAACCCCCATATATAAGGACATTAATAAAACAAACCCCCGTATATGGGGGTTTGCGTGCGGTGGCATTTCTAACGGATTGTTAGGAGGGATGCCACCGCACTGGGTTTATCATATTTCGTACTCATGTGGACATCACCTCCTTTTCCTTAGGATGGCAATGGGAGCAGCGTTCTATGGCTGCGATGTAAGAATAGTATGTCACAGAAATAGTGTTAGGTCAATGGCTGAGCAGTGATCTTTATGGTTTTCTAATGCTTTCTAAATTGATAGGCTGGTACATATTGAGGGGATGAGTGCGCAAATTATTTATGATAGAATTTTACCCAAAGAAGGATCGTTATCTACTCAGTATATCCCCAAGGAGAATGCTATGAATTATCCATTCATGAAACCATTGTTATTGTTATCAGTGTTGTTTTTGGCGATTGGATTGGCGTGTGGTTCATCCACACCTGAACCCACAGCGGAACCTGTGCAGCAAGCCCAACCTGTAGAGCCTGCCCAACCTGCAGAACCCGTCGAACCTGCTCAACCTGCAGAGCCTGCCCAACCGGCTCAACCTGTAACATCGGGTGCTGTCTCTAACCTGCAAGATGTGCGCGGAGCTGTGATCCAGATCGAGGCCCAAGGTACCTTTGTGGACCCTGAATACGGGGAGTTCTTTGGCGGTGGCAGCGGCAGCGGGTTTATCATCGACCCCTCCGGGATCGCCGTTACCAATAACCATGTCGTCACTGGGGCCGCAAAGCTGACAGTTTATATCGGTGGTGATACGACCAAACCCTATAATGCTCAAATCTTGGGCGTGTCGGAATGTTCTGATCTGGCAGTGATCGATATCGAGGGAGAAGGATTTCCCTACCTGGAGTGGTATCCTGATTCGATCACTGTAGGGCTGGAAATCTATACCGCTGGATTCCCTTTAGGTGAACCCGAATATACGCTCACAAAGGGCATTGTTTCGAAGGAGAGCACCAGTGGCGAGACAGATTGGGCATCCATCGAAACCGTCATCATGCACGATGCCACGATCAACCCCGGAAATTCCGGCGGACCACTGATCACAGGCGATGGAAAAGTTGTGGCGGTGAATTACCGCGGTCGCGGCGCTCAAGATCAGTATTTTGCCATCGGGCGTGAGGTTGCTGTGCCGATAATTGATAAACTCAAATCTGGTCAGGATGTTGATTCTATTGGCGTCAACGGTTCTGCTGTTGTTTGGGGTGAGTCATCAGAATACTCCGGTGTTTGGGTATCCTCGGTCGCTTCCGGGTCACCTGCAGATAGAACCGGGATTACAGGCGGCGATATTATCACAACGATGGAGGGACTTCCTCTGGCAACAGATGGGACCTTGATGGATTATTGTGACATCATCCGCACTCAAGGTGCATCTGGCACCATCGCTGTGGAAGTATTGCGCTTTTCCACCAGTGAGATTTTAGAAGGCCAGCTCAATGGCGCTACGCTGGCGACCACGTTCTCGGGTGGTGATTCTGGGACAGACGCGGGTACTGATGCAGGTGGTGATACAGCTGCTGGTGCGGCTGGAGATGCTCCAGCTTATTATGTTGAGGAATTCGAAGATGGAACAACGACTGTCGATAACTGGTACTGGTTCCTCCAACAAGGCAACGAAAGTCTCTTTGATATCTATACCGAGAATGGGAAACTGGTGTTCGACATCAATGGTAACGATATCTATTCATACTTTGCTTATGATCCATGGGTCTATACCGATGTACGTGTCGATGCGAGAGCTGAAAACCGGGGTAAGAACAACAATAATGTCAGCCTGATATGTCGGGGTTCTGATGCCGGATGGTATGAATTTAGTATTGCCAACAATGGCTTGTGGTGGATCTGGGCTTTTGAATCGGGCGGCTATACTATGCTGGCTAATGGCGGCTCGAACGAAGTGAACATGGGTAGAGGGATTAACGATTACACGATTATTTGTTTTGGGAATACGCTATCGCTGTATATCAATGGCGTCCACACACACACCATGGAAGAGAACAATTTTGTGTTTCGTGAGGGCCAGGTAGCAATAGGCGTTTCTTCGTTTGATGTGCTTCCCATCATCGTTGAATTTGACTACATCGCGATCAGCGAGAATTTTCAGTGATGAAGATGTTTACACCGGAATCAAAAGAGCAGCCGTTTTGTGGCTGCTCTTTTGATTCCGGTTCTTTGAACTAGGCTCATTGTGTGGCTAAAGACAAATAACGAGCCTTCAAAGCATTATAGATGTAATTTTGCCACATAAGAATAATGCGATCCTGGCCGTAGCTGTGGGAGGAGTAGGTTTGAATGATCAATTGTCCATCCAGACAGACGACGGCTGTCAGATAGCTATCCTTGACGTTCACGCGTGCGCCCCACAAAGCTATTGCACTACTACCAGGGCGCAATTTCAACCAATCACCCAGATCGCCGCCCAGCCAGAACCCGGATGGGTTTGTCAACGAGATGCCTTCATTGGGGTTATGGTGAATGGCATGGGTACCATCAACTGGAAAGAGTAGATGTCTATCCAGGTTGATTTCCTGCCAATCGCGATGAAATTCAACGCCGCATCGTGCTAATATCGCACTGATCTTCCCCGCGGCGATATCATCGATATCCCATTCTTCGATAATCACCGAACTGCCAGCGTTCAAGGCGTCGTTGAGATAAACATAAAACTCGCCTTGTACAGCCGTCCGTAACTCTTTTCCAGAGATGATCAGGTCCCAACCTTTGCCTCCAGGACCTCCAGAGAGGAGCTGGTTTTTGTAATCCCCTAACGCATCCCTGACATCAACATATTGCCGGAGACCCATGGCATCTAAAGCCTGCTGTATATAGCGGGTGACAGAAAAATCTCCAGTCATATCCTCGAACAGCAATATACTTGCTGAACGCATCCAGGTTTCAAAATCGGCCTCATTGAAGGTGGCCTGCGTTTGAGGAGAAGTTTGGTTATCCGCGGGCTGGGCAGGGGTTTCAGGGGTTTCCGTAGGCGTAGGAGTAGGAGTAGCTGTAGGAGTATTGGTCGCTGCAGCAGCCTGGGTCAACTGTTGGGCATTGACCGTTGATTGCACATCTATGGCCAGTTGGGTAGCCGCTTGAGCAACTTGTGTGGCCTGGGCATTTTGTGTGGCCTGTTGATCAGGCTCTCCTGAATCTGCCTCTGTGTCACCTGCTGGCGCAATCCCAGCTTCTGCGGTCTGCGTTTTACTTTGGGCAAGTTGAGTGGCCTGAACGTTGAGGGCAATCTGAGTTTTGTTTGCGCTCTCGGAGTCGGGCGTGTTGCACGCTAAACCAATAAACACAATAAATGCAACCGCAACAATCAAAACTCTGATGCTATTCCAAAAGGGGCGCTGCTGGCTTCTTCGAACATTTTTCATGAGAATTTCTCCTGACCTGATTTGATTGCGAACCTGAGTACTTTTGTACCTAGTATAGGTGCTATCGCCGAAAAGTCAATCCGAAAATAGTCCTGTGTTTGAAACCTGATGAGAGTTTTTCATTTCGAATTATATTGTGCTCTCGTAACAACTCAGCCTTACGGAGAGTTACCCGAAAAAAGGGTCTCTAGGAATTCCCGTTGTAATGTCCAGATTCCGATTTCTCCTGATTTCGTTGACGGGAGCTTATCACTAAGCTTCCTTACCTCTCGACATCAGGAGACGTCGGACTCCGACCGAGGAGTTTTCTAACAACCTGCGGGAGGTTTTAGCAGATGATCTTCACCTGACACTGAATTCCATGAACCTCCCGCAGGTTTTTGTTATTTAGCGAGAAAAGAACTAAGTACAGCGTAAACTAAGTAACCGTTATTTTTTATTTTGCAGCTTAGGCCGGTCTCCAGACCGTGCCGGGGTGACTCGGTCGGGAGACCGGCCTAAGCAAAAATATCAAATAATTTTCTTTACAATGTACTAACTGGGCGTTCGCTCATTTTCGAATACAAAAATCAATTTCGTGTGAAATTCAATG
>CAZUSV010000217.1:0-9048 GCA_964622645.1 uncultured Anaerolineales bacterium | reverse complement strand
CGCGAACCGAATTGGAGCCATCTTATTGATGGGGTGTGGCATAAGGCAATGTCGTGCACTCCTAATGATGTAGAGCAGTATACCAATCCTTGTCGAAATACAGACACCTTATTCCTACCCAAACCCAAACCACTCAGCAATGATCAATGGTCGAAAAATATATATGACTTCACACGTTCAATTGTAGAAGGCTGTCATGTTGCTTACGGTACAACAGAGTTTTCCTTCGAAAATGAATTAGATAATAGGTGGTCTGGATTAGGGGCAGATTCTGTTTATCTGTGTGTTCCAGATGGACCCTATGACAGGGAATTTTTTAAAGCTCATCCAGAGGTTGATCCAGCAGAATTGGGGCGACATCTTGCTCATCATTACATACAAGGCTATTTTTCATTTATAGATGGGATTAGAGATGCTGATCATGCTTTAAGAAATCCAGGCATAAAGGGTTATCCTTTTGCAATGTCTGTTTTCCCTCTTGGTGTCCTGGTCGCTCGTTGGATTTATAGAACAGGTGACAATGGTCAACATGATCCAAAGTCACAATATGGCTTATTTTCAGCAATAAAATTTTCAAATATTTATTTTGCAACTATAGGAGCACAAAGACTCGAAAAGAAGGGCATGAAAGGAGCGTATTATGGCGGTACATCAGACGTTCCCTGGCCCCAGGATAATCCTGAATTATGGTTAGCGGATTTTGGCTACGCTACAGACCCGGTAATCGATCCAAATACAATCGATAAATATTCAGTAACCCAAAACCCGGTTGCAATTTTTAATTATGCATTCATTGAACAGATATTCAAATATGCGACTGATGTGGATTCAAAACTATATCTATATTTTAGCGATGGCATCTTGATTCATGACTATTACCATTGGTCCTGTCTTCTAAAGATTCTCGAGTACTTAGAAGACCAGTTTTCGGGTGTGCCAGATATACCTCCACTATTCTTTGAAGAATTAGGTTGCAGTGACAGATTAATTGGAAGCGACTCAGTACCACCGGGCTATAAATGTGATAAACTTTCCTTATATGTTTCTGGCACAAGAGGTATGGATCTTGTTGAAGGTATACAGTACTATACAAAACTTCATGCAACACAGGTTGCGGAATTAGCACGAAAACTGCTTTTATTATCATCCCCGGCAATCACTATTCAACAGCCTAAAAAAACAATCACTTGTGATTGCAAAGGCATTTTATGGTTCTGGATGATGACTTGGGAGGATTATGAGGCAGGAAAGGGCACTTTAGCCAAGTATTGCGGTGCAAATCCAACACTGCCAGGTTATAGATTTCCTGCTTTTGATGCCTATCGTTTGCTGACGAAGTTATTGAAGGATTTCACAGTAACGGAGCATATTGTAAGAAAAGCCGTTACAGGCGAAACATTTGAAGGTAAAATACATATCGTGACTTTAACAGAAAATGATGGGCCGAGGAAGATTTCAGCATACTGGGGATTCTATGATGAAGACACCAAGCCTGGTGAGTCTGACTATACATGGGTTTTCAAAGAGGAACTTTCAGGTACAATCAGCTTCGACAACTCCTTTTCAACTTACCATATATATGACGCACTCGGAATAGAGTTGGGTCATGGGGGTGGCAATAATATGGATGTTTTTATAGATACATCCCCGCGTTACATATGCTGGAATTTTGACATTACAGAGTACATACCTGAGGAAATACCACGTGAAGGTACTGATTATTCACATATTTTAGTTCCATTTGTCCATCAAATTCGAGGGTTCTATTTTGATAAAGGCGATAAAACCGGCTGGAGTCCTGATGAAGGCTGGAAATACAATATCCCCTTCACCAAGGGTGAAACAAATCCTCTCGATGATATCCAGGGATTTACGTGGACAGAAAGCGGTATACTCATTGTGTCCAATGGTAAAAATGGCCTATACTATTATAGAGCTCTGGCAGGAAAGCACGGTGAATGTGGCGAATATCTTAAGCAAGGATTGCCAACTGATGGAGGGGGTACACTTACCGCAAACCGTACTTATGGTTTGGCCTTTGCAGACAATTCTATTTACGTGGCTGTTGAAGGTGAGGAGAATGGCATAGACAAGAATTGGATTTGGAAATGTAACAATAGAGGGGAACTAGAGGAATCTTACGACCTAGAGGATCCAGGATTCAAACCCAGACAACTCCGGATACTCCCTCTAGAAACCGGCAATTCTGAGAAACCCAAGTATATTCTACTTGTAGGCTGTTTAAGAGATATTACTGGAAAACTTGAGAAAGGAACTAAAATCAAATATTTATTATTAGGAGATGATGGTGATGAGAAGCTTTATGATCTTACTTCAATTATCCATGAAGAAAATTCTAACGGTTTCGATATTAATGATGCTGGTATTCTTTTTGTTACAAGTGAGCTGAAACGTAAGATCCTAGTGTACGATACAATTGATTGGAAAGGGTTAGAGAAGGAGGATAAAGCATATCAACCATCAAAAAGTATTCCAATAGATGGCAGACCCAAAGGGCTCAGAATTACCCCTTATGGTACATTGGCAATGTCGATAGAGGGTGACTACAGCAAGATGACCGTTACCGAGTTCTTGGTTCAAAGGGATAAGGTTTCAGATGATTATGTTATTGTCGGGCATAGGAATGTAATAATGGGAATTGAAATTCCTTCTTCTTCTGGTAATGGGGATTTCACCCTTACTTTTAACAGAAAGGGGAAATTAGAGTCGATGTTAAGGCCTTATCTGGATGATTATCCTACTATCATCAATGTGAATAATCCGGTGATCAAAATTGATTATATCTATGGTGAGAATACTTCCAATCTATACGATTTAGAGGTTAAAGAACGAAAAATATTCATGATAGAGAAAGAAACAGGGAGCAAAGTAACGGTTAGCCAAGCAGGTTTTTCTTCTAAAGATTTTGACCGAGGAGTAGGAGGACACTTTGCTCCGCGAGAACCGATTGAAATGAATTACGAATCTACAGTTCTGGATCCACTAACCCACGGCAAAGTTTATACAGTTACAATACGTTACACATCCGAATATGTTGATATGGGTACTACGGAATATGATTACGCGCAAGTCTCTTTTGATGTAAGAGCATTGAGCCCATATTTTATAGAAAGATAAATGGCCTATTTATTATGAAAACAATCATTCCGTTATTGTTAGTTTTCCTATGTTTCGAAGTAGTTTTCAGCTTGGATTATGCGAAGGATTGTTTGGACGTTCCCTCTGAATATCCTACAATTCAAGTCGGAATAGATGCCGCCAAAGATGGAGATATTGTCCTGGTCGCCAAAGGTACATTCACTGGGATAGGGAACAAGGATATCAACCTGCTGGGTAAAGCTATCACGATCAAATCTTTATCCGGACCTGATCATACAGTCATTGATTGTGAAAATGAAGGACGAGGATTTGATTTTTCGGACAGTGAGGATATAAATACAGTTCTTGATGGTTTTACTATTAAAAACGGTAATGTTATAGGAGAGTTTTCTGATCGCGGAGGTGGTATTTATTTTGATCGTTCATCACCAACGATGGAAAATTGTTTGGTAATCGGGAATACCGCTTTGAGTGCGGGAGGAATCTATCTTGATTACTCTAGTCCATATATAACAAATTGTGTGATAACCTATAACTCGGGAGGTCTTGGCGCGGGGATACGTTGTTCTGACTCTTCACCAGTAATCAATTCCTGTCGAATATCCCGCAACGACGGGGGCGGTATTGCAGTGTTATTCAGCAGCCAAGCGAGCATCACGAATTGTATCATTTCTGAAAATTCTTCTGACTGGGGCGGGGGGATTTTCTTAGGTTTAGATTCCTATACAAACATAACGAATTGTACCATTGTTAATAATTTATGCGAAGAAAGTGGGGGTATATATATCCTTAGTCCTACTGCGGAAGTTAAAATTGTCAATACGATCATTTGGGATAACCTGCCTGTAGAAATTTATGAACCTTGGCCTGATGACAATCTAGATGTTTCCTACTCCGATGTGCGAGGTGGATGGTATGGTGACGGCAATATCGATGTTGATCCTCTTTTTATTGATCCAGTAAGTGATAACTTTCACCTTCAATTAGGCTCACCATGCCTCGATGCAGGTGTTGAAAACGAAGTAAATGTGGATATTGACGGTGACTTGAGACCCTGGAATGGCAACTGGGACATTGGTGTGGATGAAGTGCGCCGTACAGGAGTTGTGGTTTATGTTACTCCTCAGTTCTATAATCTTAGTTCCTCTGTAGGGGGGCAACTTGGGAAAGAGGATCTGGCAGTAGTTAACGTGGGTACTGAAGAACTTCTTTTCAGTTTATATCCTGGTTCGGAAACGTGGATTTCACTTTCAGGAGAATTGTCAGGAAGACTTGCTGTTCAAGACAGTGCAAAGATTGAAATGAATTTTAACATATCCGATCTTGGAGTAGGAACTTTTCACGATACAATATTGATTTTAAGTAATGATCCATTCAGAAACCTCTTTGCTGTTCCCATAAAGCTGGACTTGCTTTCGAATGGCAAGATTTATGTACCGGACGATTTTGAGACTATTCAAGAAGCCATAGACTTTTCGCTCAATGGAGCTGAAGTGATTATTTCCGATGGCACATACAAGGGAGAAGGAAATAAAAATCTCGATTACTATGGGAAAGCAATAACTTTAAGATCTGTGAATGGTCCAGAGGCAACAATCATCGATTGCGAAAATGATGGCTGGGGGTTCTGGTTCGAGAATGGTGAGGGTCCGGATTCTCGCTTGGAAGGTTTATCGATAACCAATGGTGATGACACTGGGATATATTGCAAATATCATTCGTCTCCATCAATTTCAAATTGTATATTGAGAAACAATCACACTGATAATTATGGTGGTGGAATGTGTTTATGGTCATCTAATTCGCATGTGTCCTGTTGTGAAATATATGATAACAGCGCAAGGAGTGGTGGTGGAATTTATACAGGTAGTGAAGGCTTATTTGAAAACTGCATAATATCAAACAATTCTTCTCTTAATGAAGGCGGAGGAATATACATAAGTTATTCTGATTCTAAAGTCGAAATAAACAATTGCGTGATTACCGGTAACATAACTTCCGAATGGACAGGAGGGGGAATATTCGCTCTTAGCTCTGGTTTGGATGTAGTGAATTCTATAATTAGGGATAATTCACCGGACCAGATCGGTGAAACATGTAGTATTCTTACGGTTTGCTACTCCAATATAGAAGGAGGCTGGGAAGGGGTCGGAAATATCGACCAGGATCCCATATTTTATGATTATTCCGTATTTGGTCGGAAATTCCTCTTGAAACCCTCATCTCCCTGTATCGACACAGGCGATCCATCCATAGAAGACAGCATCTACGATTGGCACCCCCGCTGGCCCGGATGGTACCCTAACGCTGCGAGGTCCGATATGGGCGCTTACGGTGGACCCGGGAATAGGGGCTGGCTGAAGTATTTGAATTGAAGTCAATTTAAGTTCGAAACCTGGCAGGGTTGGAACATTCTGAAAAAGATAGGTATCGATTAAAAGAAGTCGATGTTGGTAATATTTTCTAAACGACGAGTTTGAGAATGTTCGATCTCCTCCAAAATCGCCTCAGAGGCTTCAGAATCGTTTCAAACGGATCCGACAAGAGTCTGACATGGGGTAAAACACGCCTTTTCAGGCAGTTTATTCCGATATAGCGGAATTGCCTTGTCATCTCTCAGCTGCTCGAATGTATTATTCGATCAGGGATATCTGACAAACAGCCCCTCAATCTAACAGATCCTTCCTTTTTTCGCTTCCTTTTATTCCCAGGGCAAAACTGATTCCTCCGATCACCAGGAGCCCTAGTCCGAAATAGAGCAGACCATTTATTAATTCCTTGGTGGAACCATCCGATTAGCATTATTTTCCGGCTTAATCAAGTTGTTCCTTTTTCAGAGTCTTCTCAATCGATCCGAGAATATCGTGAATGCTGAAGAGCAGAACCAATCCCTCACAAACAACACGCCAAAGTAAATTACCCACGGTTATTACACCAAGACCGATGAGTATAAGTTCTTCGTCGCCCGAAACAAGACCCCCGATTCCTCCGAATATCAGGGCAATTAATCCCAGGGTATAAATGACTTTGATAATAAAGGTGCTGACGATTTTGCGAAATTCTAAGAATTCTAACACAATTTTCCTGCTATATAATGAAACCCAAAAACTGCTGACTATTACATCATCCCGATATACGCCTTCCATTTACCGTAATCATCCTGGTAAATCTTGAAATCCCCAATTTGATCGAATGCTTTATTCTCTGCCGGCAGTATGCTAGGCATCAGCGACTCTACCGTGCAGGAGCCTTTCACTCTGGCCATGACCGGCCAGTATTCTTCCTGCTCGTTGAAGGTGCCTATTTGTTTGATCTCTATCTGCTTGATTTTGGTGTTTTTGCCGCCCATTGTTGACCCGGCCCAGGACATGGGCACCTGCTTTTTCAGCTGCTCGGCAATGGCTTTCTTGATTATCTCCTCTGATGGCGGTTTTTGTTTGTTCTCATCAGAAGGGAATGAAGGAGTTTTTCCTTTCAGTTGTTCCACTTCTGCTCTCAGTTCAAAGATCAGTCTTTCGAGCCTTGTAACTCTCTTCTCAAGAGATCCGGTTTCCTGGGCTGAAACAAGCTCTATTAAAACAAGGATCGATCCGACCAGGAATATTGTCAGAATCACGATTTTGGACACAGAAAACCCCCGAAATTGCATTTCCTCATACTCCTTCTTTCTTTATACAGACAGCTTTTTTCCTTGTCGGAACAGTCTGGTTCATTGACGATCACCGAACCAAGCTGAACCTCATATTTCTTCAGAACAATTTCCGAAACAGTGCGCCGAAGTTGATTGTAACAATGATTTTCCTGCTATTTCTGCTGCTGATAGATAAGCATTAAACTCTTTGTAAGCTCCTCGGTAGCCCGTTTGACTGCCTTGTGATACGGCGGACCGCTGAAAATGCTTACTTCCCTTCCCGATCTTACCGCCTCGAACACCATTTGTCCGTCTGATGAGTCCCAGATCTTGGAGGACATCTCGGCAACCGCAGCGCTTTCACTCGCAGCGTACAGGCCGGTGATCGATGCGAGCATGAAGTACTTGGTCCCGAGCTTCTCAGTTATCGCCTGGGCCTTCTTGATAGAAAGCATGCCAGTCATGGCATAGGTCTCCTTGAGAGCGGCAAAATCCTCGACAAGTCCCTCATTGGCGAGCACGGTACTCACCTGGGTCGGGTTCACCACCCTGAGCGTGGGTTGTGCCTCCTTGAGTGCGGTGGCCAGGTCTCCGCCAGCACTCCGACAGTACTTCTCCACACCGGGCGTGCTCCGGCTGCCTTCACCCACCAGTACCGGGAACACAGCGATACCGCCTTCCGTGAGGCCCGGACCGGTGAATCCCGGAGCCATAAATGGCTTGTATCCTACGCAGCCGGCAAGACACAGTGTCAGGATACCTGCAATTAGAATTGATCGTTTCACTCTTTGTTTCTCCTTTCCGTCACCGAAAATGACATAGTATTTGCGGCACAGGGCGCACTGTTTCGGTTCCCTGCTCAAGGTCAATACGTAATTAGGTCAACACATGTATTAGTAACCTCTATCTCGATCAGATCTCCTTCTGGCCAAAGGTAAGAAACCCTACATTTTGTTTTTCATTCTGCATTTATTGAAAAATTATCGATATAAAGTTCGAAGGGCTCCCAATAGAGCCAAAAATCAAAATTACAGCTTGATGGCCGGGGTCTATCTTGAAATACTGAGGAAGGAACTTCGAAATATTGCCAGGTTCCTCCATCAAGGTACCGTGACCAGGATGTAGATGACCCTTGACCAGAAAATTTGATACAGAAAGTTGCTGATTCCCCTGGATTCCTGTAATAGAAAGAAACATGAGGGGTCAATGTTTCAGGAAGCTCAAAAGACTGGTTAAGAAACGTAGAACCATATATCTTTAAACACGATCCGTTATAACCCTTTGAACTGATCTCACAGGGATTGTAATCCCAATTGTCTTTACCGCTTTCAAAATCATCAAAAAAGTAGAAAGTAGGTGTTAAAGACGCCTCCACATTCACTGTTTCTTCTTCGTTGACGTAGTAGCTTTCCGTCCAAGTGTGGAAATCCAAAAGTTCCAGGGTCACGGAATGGCTGCCGACGGTTACATCTATGGTTGCGGGTGTTTGCTCACCGGTATCTCCTTCATCGATGTAGATATCCGCTCCGGACGGGGTTGAGGTAATATTCAACGCGGTTCGGTCATCCTCTCCGCCATTGTTATCGCTGCCCGTTGGTCCGGTATTGCAGGATATGGTTAAAGACACAAAAAACAGGAAAATAGACAAAAAAGCGCTTCTTATTAATTGTTTCATACCTCCTCCTCCATAATCTTCCGGTAATTCTCCTGGATGGTCTTCAGATCCTCGGTACCATACAGGTCCCAGGTGCTCTTTACTGATGAATGTCCGAGTATTTTTGACAAGCTTTCGATAGAACCTCCCCTCTCTTTCCAGAGTCGGGAAAAACTGTGCCTGAATAGATGACAGGTGATGTTTTTGTATTTAGGGTTGGGATTTTTCACTCCGCTCCTGTGACCGGCCTTTGCCACAATCTGGTTGATTTGACGAAGGGAAAACTTCCCGCCCTTCTGGGACAGGAACAGAAAACCCTCCCTGCCCCGAGCAAGCAGCTTCATTTCCTCTGTAAGTTCCTGGGTGATCGGAATGACCCTAGCTCTTTTGCCTTTGCCCTTTGGGATATACAGAAGCTTTTGTTTGAAATTGATGTCCTCTACCCTGATTTCAGCCACTTCAAACCGCCTGGCTCCTGTTTGGGACAGGGTTCTAATAAGGCAGCGGTCTCGAAGCCTTGTCGCAGCATCGATAATCCGCTGGATCTCTTCCTGGGTGAGATGGAACTCAGAATTCTTGATTGCACCTTCCTTATTACCGAAGCCGAGCCCCGGAAAGGGTGAATGCTGTATCTTCATGTATT
>CAZUSV010000216.1:0-9101 GCA_964622645.1 uncultured Anaerolineales bacterium | reverse complement strand
TTTTTTTTTAATTTTTTTTTTTTCTTGTGTTTTCCCCTATATTGGGGGGGGTTGGGGGGCGCCCCCCCCCCCCATACCCCCCTATTTTCGGAAGTTCTCACGAAGGTGACATTGTCGAAGAATAATCGGATTTATGCTCTGTTCGGTCAGGAGACCGATCACAGCAAGAATTTCAACGAACTTGCTTTACAGTGTATCTAGGGTGAAAAGAATGGACGAACTCACTCTTCTTTGGGAGCTTCTACCAGATAGATCGTAAAAATGCTGCCTTTATCTAACTCGCTTTCAACTTCGACCCTGCCATTATGCTGCTCGATGACCTGCTTGGTGATGGACAGTCCCAATCCCAGGCCCCCATACAATTCCTCGCCGATCTTGTCCTGGTGGAAGAAGCGCTTAAAGATGTGAGGCAATACATCTTCAGGGATTCCAACACCATGATCGCGAATGCTCACTTTTGCGCCTGCGACATCGCCTTCCACTTTGACAAGCACTTCGCTACCCTCAGGGCTGAATTTGATGGCGTTATCTAACAACTGACCCAAAGCCCGCTGTATGCTGCGTACATGACCTGAAATCAGGGGAATATCAGGTTCGATCTCCAGCCTGAATTCAACTCCTGCATCACTGGCCCGCTCTTTGACCTTATCGACAGCATATTCAACCAGCTCCCTAATATCGGTGGGGTGCATCTCTGGCATGACCAACTCGACTTCTTGCAAGAAAAGGATATCGTTGACCAAAGTCACGATTTGCTCCACATTGCGACCCACGGTATCCAAGACATCTCTCAAGGCTTGCCCTTCAAGTTCATGAAAACGGGCCATCTCGAGGAAGCCCCGCGCTGCCGTCAGTGGAGTGCGCAGTTCATGAGCAATCGTAGTGAGAAACTCCCGCCGGGCCAACTCCTCTTGTGCCAATCGATGATATGCAGCAGCTAACTCTCCTGCCTTCAAGCGCAAATCTTCGATGGCCATTTCGTCGTTCTCACGCAAGCGCCGGCTGACCTCGTGAACCATGGACAGAGACACCGAGGAGCTTTGCTCTAGTAAGCGTTCAAAGGAGGATTTATTGATCTCCAACACCTCGACGGGCATGGTTGTTACCACAGTGGCGACGCGCGGCGCATTGTGGATCAAGCCCATCTCGCCAAAGAAGGCACCTTGCTGCAATCGATTAAGAAATCGCTCTTCATCTTCATTGATCATCTTGGAGATTTCTACTTCGCCATCCAGGATGATAAAGAAAGTATCTTCGATAGCATTCTCTCTGCAAAGAATAGTGCCCTGTGGGTATGATCTTACCTCTCCAATAGCCACCAGTTCCTTGGCTTCACGCTTAGGAATACCAGGAAAAGCTTTACGAATAACTTCATCAGCAGCGACTGGAGGCTTAGTCATCAGTTTCACCTTTGACAATGTACCGGATTCCTTCGGTTATGTCAACCAAGGTAATATCCAGATTTGGGGCATTCTTAAAGTCACGTTTTACGTGTCATTGCGAACGCAGCGCAGCGGAGTGTGGCAATCTCCTCGCAGAGTGGGAGATTGCTTCGTCGCCAAAAAGCGGCTCCTCGCAATGACATCTTAAGACTTAAAGAAAGCCCTGCTCTGAATGTTGACTTTGGGTTCGACTCGGCGTATACTGAAGACAATCCCCGGAGGTGATCCGCTCACATGCGAGTTTCAGTTGAAAAGGGAATAATTGCATATTGACCATAAAGCACGCGCGCGAGTTGCGTGCTTTTTTGTTCAGAGAGCGTAGTCCGCTCGCTCTCTGAACACTCCGTTTCAAGGCAAACGGAGGATAAATTAGCTTAGATTCAGGAGACAAACTATGGACTATGGGATGATCGGTAAGATTAAAAAGGCCAAACAATATGCCAACGAGGAACGTGACCGCATACAAGTAAGTACTTTCAAGGTGACATTTGATGGCAAAAACAATCCTCATATTGTCGAATTCAATAAAAATGAGTGGCGTTGCGACTGCGATTTCTTTCAGACGCGCGGACGCTGCAGCCATACAATTGCCCTGGAAGATATTATGGAGGGCGTCAATTGGGGCGAGTAATCGATAAAAAGCGTTGGAAACACAAAATCGCCCCGTGCGCTTGGTCGGCGGGGCGATTTTTTATTTGTGGGTGCCCGAATTCATTCTAACAAATCATGTAATCGAGGGTGATCGGCGTAGACACCCCGATTTTCAGGTGGCAGCAAGGCAGCGATACGGCACATGATCTCATCGGAATTGCGTTTCAAAGCAGCCTCACGCTCCTTACGGTCAATTGGGGGCAAGTGGAAAGTATCGCCAATGATAACTTTGACTTTCGGACGCCGCAAAAGGAAAATGTCTTTCATGAATTCTGTACCCGTGATCGCCATAGGGATGATAGGCACATTAAACTTAGCAGCCAGATATGAGACACCAGGTTTCGGGTCCATCAGCTCGCCCGTTTTGCTGCGCGTCCCTTCCGGGGAAATGCCCAGCAAGCCACCATTCTTGAGATAGGAATGCACAGCTTTGAGAGCCTGAAAGTCTGTTCGCGTGCGATCGATCCAGATACCGTCTGTATTGTTCACCACCCATTTGATGATGGGGTTGCGCTGGTGTTTCTTGGCTATCAGGCCGGTAGCGTCATTTCTCTTGATCAGGCAGAAAACCAGGGGGGCATCAAGGATACCAATATGATTGCTGGTAACCAGGCAACCACCTTCTTGAGGAATGTTTTCAATTCCTTGTACTGTCAGGCGAGTAAATACCTGAAATAGAAATCTGATTGCTAGGCGCAGCACATTACGCATCGTTATTCGCTTCCCACAGGGATGATTAGTGGGCTCAATTTACATTCATATTATACCTTTTCAGAAATCAGTAAAACCATGGGTCTCTGTAGGAATTCCCTTGGTAATGTCCAGATTTGGGGGTATGCGGCGATTCCTAGAGACCTAAAACCATTGTAAACATAGTAAGTGATTTCGGTATTAATTGAGAAATCCCCCCTTTTGAACATATTTCGATAAAAAAGGTATAAATATCAAGCGAAATAACTGACCTGTTATTTCGCTTTTTTATTGGTATCTTTGGATAAAGGAGTGAATGATGAAGTATCAGTTTTTATTGGTAGTTGTGATTTGCCTGCTATTGGGCGCTTGCAGCACAAGTACATCTGGGGGAATTGAAAATCCTACTGCTGCCCTATCCTCGCCAGATGAGCTAACCTTGACCACTATACCTCAACTAACATCAACCGAGGTTGTCAGCAGTGCTACACCTGCGCCGACCAGCACTGAAGAATTGCAACCCTTCAGATACCATGTGTTCTTTGGGGGTAATCCACAAATACTATGGGAGCGAGAGAACTTCGAAGGTTGGGTTGCTGATAACTTGGATATTCCTGGTGAACTCTCTTCCGGCGCAAATTATGCGGCTCCTGTGATTACAGACCGCTATTTCTCCGCAGTAAGCGCAGAACCTGCTTATGACGTGATTGCCGCTAATGTGGGTGGTGTGTTTTCCTATTGGGTTGAACAGGGGTATATCGCCGATATCTCAGATTTATGGCAAGAAAATGGTTGGTATGAGGTGTATCCCCCATCGGTGATCGATATGGCCTCTGTCGATGGGAAACAGTATTTTGTGCCACTGGCGCAGCAGTGGCACCCAGTGTGGTATCGCACCGTTATTTTCGAGCAGGTTGGCTTGAGTGTGCCTCAGACCTGGGATGAGTTGATAACAGCTTGTGAAACCTTAGATGCCGCTGGGTATATCCCCATCACCGTGGGCATGAAAGATTGGAATGCACCTGCGGCGCGCTGGTTTGCCTACATCAGTTTGCGACTCCATGGGCCGGAATTCTACACCAGCCTTATGCGAGGCGAGGTCAGTTGGTTGGATCCACGGGTGAGAGAGATCTTCGAAACTTGGGCTGATATGTTTGAACATCAATGTTTCCAAGATGATAAACCCAATGAGGTGACTTACGGTCAGGCCACAGCTATGTTTAATGATGGCGAAGCCGCTATGTATAATCTGGGGGAATGGCTCTCAGAGTCGTATACCTCTGGCTTCCCAGATACAGTGAGCTTCTTTCCCGTCCCCCCAATCAAAGAGGATATCCCCAACGCCCAGGTAGCACATGTTTTTGGGGCGTTTATCCCTACGGGTGCTACTCATCCTGAACAAGCGCGAGCTTTTTTGACTCATTTGGGCAGCACGGGTACTCAGAATGCCCAATGGGAAGCACTCGGAAGAGTCTCCACACATTTGGGGGTTGAGCAATCGATTTACTCTGACTTGTATCGGGCTGGAGTTGAGTACGTCAATCAAGCAGAAGTTTTGGTACCCATCTTCGAGATCCAGGGTATCGACCGGGGAATGAATCGTCAATTACTGGCAAACTTCGTCAGCTTTTTCCGAAATCCGGCTGCGATTGATTCGATCCTGGAAAAGCTCGAAGCAGTTCGAGAGAAAGAGTTTGGGCCAGCCAGCAACCTTCCATAATCCCCCTTCTAAGTGGCTATTGTGTAGAGATCTGGAAGCTCGAATTTTATGTATTTTAATATTATCCTGTAATAGTCAAGAGTAGTTCAAACACATCTTTGATCACGAATATCTGCGAATGACACTAATGACACGAATGTATTATGAATATGCCCCTCGATATTCGTGCAATTCGAGCCATTCGTTCAAATTCGTGATTTTTGTACCTTTGACCAATTGTTCAAGCTACCGGTGACCAATATAGTTTTGTCTGATCCTGGCCATAAATGTGTGCTTTTCGGAATGTATGCGTACAAACCAGGAATGCGGTTCCTGCCAGGATCCGCATTCCTAACCGAGATTAATTCAAGATACGTTCCGGAGTCCACGTAGCAAGGAATCGAAAGATAATTACGGCCAGGACTAGGTCGATCATAAGGATCGTCATGGCTGTTTGCGGCCCTTGACGCTCGAAGTATTGTCCGATCAGCCAGGGCAAAAACATTCCTCCCAAACTAGCACCAATGAAGAACCACCCTGTGATTTGTCCAGTGATATTGAGACGTCGCTCGGCCATGGAGAGGGTTGTTGGGAAGATCGAGGCCATGGATACACCAAAACAAATGCTTCCAAACCAAAGTGCCTGAGCCGATTGAGGCCACAATAGAATGATGCCAATGCTCAGCAGACACCCGACTAGATCAATGGCCAGCATCTTTCGTGGACGAATGTACTTTGCAATAGGTATGCTGAGTAATCGAGATAGCGTAAAGGCTCCCCAGAAGGCAGAGTTCAAATAGGCCGCAGTAGTTTCATCAGCCAGTTCGGTATTCAAGGCATAGGTATAAATCCAGCCGCCAAAGCTGACTTCTGCGCCAGCGTAAATAAAGAAAAACAAGCTGATGATCAGGATGAGCAGGATCTCTGCACGAGCCAAATGTTGCTTGATTGCCTCTTTGCTCTCGGATGCTGGGTTTGGCCGTGGGCTGGGCAGGCGCAGGATCCACACCATCACTGGTACGACTGCCAGGGCCATAGCCCAATAGCCATAGGTGATCCCTCCGCTTAGGCGTAACGCCAGGGCTAAGATAATGGGTGAAAGCAATGACCCCACCCCAAAGAAAGCATGCAGTGCGTTCATATGAGGGCTGACATCACGTCGGTAGAGCCACATCAGCAGCGTATTCCCGCCCACATCTACAGTTCCTTCGGCGAAGCCGACGATGGTCAGGATGAATAACAACACCCAAAGATTTGAGAGAATTGGGATTAATGCCAGGGTAATAGCGATGACGAAGAGCATGCCAACTAACACATTATGGCCCTCCTGCCTGTCGTAAGTGCGCCCTCCCAACCACGAGCCAATCAGATAACCCCCAGAGCGGGCTGTGAAAAGATAGCTGATCTGGCTGATCAACGTGCTGGTGTTCTCTGCCAGACTGGGTAGGGACGGACCCAGGGATGCTGTGGTTAGTCCCAATGTGATGAAAGCTGCAAAATACCCGACAGTTGTGCGTTGTTTCGTGCGATGCATTCGATGTCTCTGATCTTTTGTGCTCGTGTGTTCATCATGATGAGTACTATGGTAATGTCCAGATATTGGGGTATGGGGGCGTGCTCTGCACGCCCCATACCCCAATATCTGGGAGCTACCCCGGCGATTCCTTGAGAGCTATCATATGCTCAATCTTTTTGTCAGAAGGCCAAATTATAATGAATAACGCAGTAAATAACATGAAGTATTTATTGGGCCTCTGGAGGTTGCCAGCGAAAGCATTTATGAGTAGAAGAGCAAAACAAACGACCTGACGATTTGCCATGCCGTCAGGTCGTTCTTTGCGGGGAGTGAAATTTGTCGTATGGGATTTACAAAGCCAAATAATTGACATTTTCCATCCAGTAGTCGCTTGATTCGTCATCTGCCTCTTGCGTAATATCTAACAGCTCTCCATCGCTTTTGCCCAAGCGCGATTCGATAAAGCCCATCTGTTGGGGAGTGCAGCGAATCAAGCCCAGGTTGTGCACTTTGAGCAGGTGCTCTGCCAGCGCGTCGGGAGTGACTTGGGGATCAATGGTCAATTCGCCAGTGACCAGCAGCGTTGTATCACTTTCCATAAACTTGAGACGCTCTACCCTGAGATGTTGCTCATCGTCAACATGCCAGAGATAACCATCATAAAACAGCACATCGTTTTCAAGTAGATCACATTTCTTTACCAAAATCTCCTTGATGTGAGATGGGCACACGATAATCTCCTGGGAGATAAGCCCCTCTATATTTTTGTCGAGCATCCCAGGTTCCACATCCGCTTCAATCAGCACTCGTTCGGTGCAGTAGAGCTTGCTAGCCGGAAGATTCTCTACTAAATTGGCATCTAATTTCAAGGCATGGTCAACTAACTTAAATCCCTTTGGAATAATCGTCATTTCCCCAGAGCCGAGGACAAGTTTATTCTGAATGATATGTGCATTTTCTTCAGGGCACATGAAGGGTCTCGAGACGAAAAGCTTGCGCAGCTTGGTTTCAAGCAGGTCATTTGGCAATACATCTGGAATTGATAGACTACCTACCACGGCCAGCTCTGTTCCATCTTCGAGTGCATTCAATGAAGTTGGGTCTAAAGCAAAAGAACCGATCTGAACATGCTCCATAGCAGGGTATATCTTGATTTGACCTAGAACCTGGCTGTTGGTGGTCTGGAATAGGCCCGCAATTGGATCGGGACAAATCATTTGCCCCATGACGAATGAGCCTGCCAACCCAGCTTGGATTTCTTCGGGGGGCACATCGGGTTCAATTATCACTTGACCTGCAACAATCAAGAACACCGGCTCGTCTAGATTCTTGAAATAATCCCGGTTGATAGTGGTCTGACCTAAAATTCGCTGAACATTAGTACTTGGCGGGATATCCATCATAGCATTTGCATTCCTAACTTCGATTTTGGCTAGCATGTCAGCTTTTCCCTGGGTATAAATCACCAAATTGGCGTTTTCAATTCGTTCTATTTCAGCAATGGATGCCTCGGTTGCATTTCGCAAATCAAGGATGTTCACATTGCCGATAACTTTGTTTTTGTTCATTTGTTTCTCCTTATCCGATGAAGTGGGATTGGTTTTCGCGCAGCCATTTGAGTGCAAGACGCAGACGAGAGCGGATTGTTGCCGGTGAAACGCCTAATTCTTTGCCGATCTCGGTGCTGTTCATTCCCAGGATATAGCGTTTCTCAAAGAGTGAACGATATCTCTCAGGGATTTGGTCAAAAAGACTGTAAAAACTCTGGTCAACGACGGGGTAGGCATCTGTTCTGACAGCCTTAGCTAACTGTTCTAACATCTTTTGCGCTCGTCGTTGGGCACGCAGCTGATCCAGGAAGCGGTTTTTAAGAACCCGGTACAACCAGGCTTGACGTTGGTTTCGATTCAACTCTCTGAGCGTTGCCAGGTGGGTCATTGTCTGGATGAAAGTATCCTGGACCAAATCTTCAGCACGATCTGCATCTCGAGTCAATCTTGTCGCATATCGATGTAAGCGCTCTTCGTATTCAGAGAAAAGATCCGCAATTGTCAGGTCGTTTTGCTGAGTTGGGGTTGTTGGCAATACCAGCCTCCAAGCGTGCTTTGGCGTTTTCCAAATAACGCTCTACCCGCGGGGTTTGAGCTCGTCTATACGTATAACGTTTCTAACCGCCCAAGTGTTTACTGAGTTTTATGAGATTTTTCAATCTTCGGAATCATTCTCGGGTGAGTCCAACCCTAGTTCCCGAAGTTTGCGGCGCATTTTCTTGGCTTCGAAAATGATGTCGATGAGTGCCCCCTCTTCTTGATCATTGATATCCTCTGGCATGGCTTGGCGAGCCTGTTGCAGGGCCTTTTCCATATTATCATTGTGTTTGGTGATCATCTTGACGATATGCTCGAGGCTGATCTCCCGCGAAATTAATTTCGCACGCGGTCCCGAGTAGAAGCCCACTTCTTCCATCTCACGCTCGTGTTCTGCCAGCTCTTCAGGCGTCATCCATTCCAGCCCCTCGTTGTGATCCACGCCACCCATCTCTTCGATACGCTCGTCCGATAGCACGATTTTCGTGAACTCATCTAACGGCGGACCTCCGTGATGGGTAACCCACTCGTTCCATAATATCTTGATTGGCACAATGATCTCTTCGTCCTCTTCCAGACGCTGGATGACATACTCAATAAGTGTTTTACCGGTTGCTTGCATATTGTGATTCTCTTTCTTGTTTCCTAACTTTGCAAAACTACTACAATATTCTATGTATGCGTCTCAAGGAATTCTCATGGTAATGCCCAGATTTGGGGGCTACCCCGGTGATTCCTGGAGAGTCCTATGTATTGTGCCAAAAGCGAGCGCGGTTGTGTATATAATAATCCATTTGCATGTACAATGCAGCTATCTGGGGAATGAAGACACAATTTTTCTCTGTTTTAAGGAGACTGCAATCCTGAGCATCCGTAATTATAGGACACAAATATGCTGTGCATCAATAACTGAGGTAACTACTCAGCCTGACAGGGAATCCCCCGAAAAAAAGGTGTTGGGTAAAGGGGCCGCCCCCAAAACCACCCCCATTTTATGGGTAAAAACGTAATTTTGT
>CAZUSV010000215.1:0-9111 GCA_964622645.1 uncultured Anaerolineales bacterium | reverse complement strand
AGGAATTCCCGTCGTAATTTCCACATTTGGGGGTAAAGGTTAAGCTCCGCATGCCCCATACCCCAAAATCTGGGAGCTACCTCGGCGATTCCTAGAGACCTCCACTTTTCATGTAACACTAATTATGATTGTACAATGAGCTTTGTAAATGGGCTAGTTATCTTGTGATAGAATCCAGCGGGCTAGTCAAGAAAACTGATCTTGATGATTGTTATTAGACTGATATTTCTATGGATTTGATTCTGGCTTCGAACTCGCCGCGGAGAAAACATCTATTGGGCCTTTTGGACCTAGAATTCCGCGTGGTGCCTGCCGATGTGGATGAAGCTACAATTCCGGGCGAGGCGCCACCTGATTATGTCACCCGTCTGGCGGAAGCTAAAGCCCGCGCTGTGGGTGAGCAATTCAGCAATGACACGCTGATTATTTCTGCTGACACCACTGTGGTCGATGGAGATGAGATCTTGGGCAAACCTGTTGATGCTGATGATGCCAGTCAGATGCTGCGTCGCTTGCGAGGTAGAACTCATCAGGTATATACCGGTGTGGCGGTTCACCGCCCAAAGCGTGTCATGCTGACAGATCTATGCGCTACCGATGTTCCAATGCGGAATTATTCGGATGAGGAAATGCAAGCCTATATTGATAGCGGTGATCCGTTAGACAAAGCTGGCGCATATGCCATTCAACACGCTGGTTTTCAACCCGTCTATGGATTGCAGGGCTGTTATGCAAACGTGGTCGGTTTGCCCCTGTGCCATCTGACCCGTACGTTAATCAAAGCAGGTCAATCCCCAGATGTTGATGTTCCCACCACCTGTCAAACTGCGCTGGGTTATCACTGTCTGGTATATAATTTGATCATTGCTGCTCAGGCATAGATGCAAGATTTTTCTCTCTGTCTGAATAATGTTTACTTTAACGATGTCAAATTCACGAGAACTTCCGAAAATAGGGGGGCTGGGATGCTCCGCACCCCAGCCCCCCCCTATTTTCGGGCTTCTCGTCTGTAATGTGACACGTAATTTACTGGTCTTACGAGAAGAGCTATGAAAGTTAGATTGTTGATTTTTGCCTTACTGTTTCTTGTCATTGCAGGATGTGGCCCAGCTACGCCTGATGCGACGGACGCGGTATTGCCTGAGGTTGCTGTATCTACACCATCTCCCGCTGAACTGCCAACGGTCGTGCCGCAAATCACGCCTGTTCCCGATGTAGAGCCTTCTGTGACTGCCTATCTGGAAGCATGGAAGGCGGATGACTATGTCAGTATGTATAACATGCTGACATCGATTAGCCAGGATGCCATCGCGCTCGAAGATTTCACGGATCGTTACCGCACGGTAGCGGCAGAAGTCGCCCTGGCGAACCTGGATTTCGAGATTTTATCTTCGTTGATTCAGAATGCGGAAAGCGCCCAGGTGAGTTATCGAGTTCTGATGGAGAGTATCTTAGTTGGCCAAATCCAGCGCGATACGGTGATGAACCTGACCATGGAAAATGGCACCTGGCGAGTTCAATGGGCGGATGAGTTGATCTTGCCCGAACTGGCTGGTGGCAATACTTTGTGGATGGATAGGCATGTTCCCTCCCGCGCCAATATCTATGATCGCAATGGTGATTCCATTGTGACTTATGCGCAGGCTGTTTCAGTTGGGATCGTTCCTGGGTATATCGATCCTGAACAAGAAAGAGATTTCCTGGAGGATTTGCAGTGGATTACTGGGATACACCCCAATATCATCGCGGCAAGTTATGAAGATTTTCCTCTGGGGGTCGATTGGTACCTGCCCTTAGGAGAAGTACTGCGCGAGCACGTTGAGAGATATTACAGTATCGAGAATGGATACGATGATGGTGTTTTGTATATGTATCCTTTCGAGTCGCGCTTTTACTTCGATATGGGCATTGCCCCACAAGCCATTGGGTATGTGTCGCGCATTCAGGCTGACGAAGAGGAAGAGTTTCTCCGTAAAGGGTATCGAAGAGATGAAATGGTCGGTCGTCAGGGCATCGAGAAGTGGGGTGAAGCTTATTTGACAGGTGGGCGCGGTGGCACTCTTTATGTACTTGGTCCAGATAGCCAGGTTGTCACCCAGCTGGCTTCGGTCGAAGCGCAACCCTCGCAATCTATTCAAGTCACCATTGATTCTGATCTGCAACAAGCAGCGCAGATGACCTTGATGAAATATGCTGGGGCTATCGTCGTAATGGAAATTGATACTGGACGGGTTCTGGCTATGGCTTCCTCCCCCTGGTATGACCCCAATGCCTTTGAGCCAACCAATTATAACTTCAGTCATCAATTAGAAGATATTTATTCACCCTATAGTGGTCAGCCGTTGCTAAACCGTGCTACACAGGGTCAATACCCATTGGGATCCGTTTTTAAGATCATAACTATGGCTGCAGGCATGGAGAGCGGCCTATTTTCAACCGAGTCTACATACGATTGTCAATACTCATTTACCGAAATACCCAGCATTGCGCCCAGATATGATTGGACCTGGGAACATTGTCAGGAAGAATTAGCCACCCAGGGTGAATGCGAGACCATGCCCAGCGGTATGTTGACCTTGCCAGAGGGGTTGATGAGGTCATGCAATCCTTTCTTCTGGCATATCGGTTTGGAGTTATATCGTCAGGGTTTGACAGATGCGATATCGGGGATGGCGCGTGGTTTTGGGCTGGGCAGCCCTACGGGTATCCAAGGTGTTGAGGAGGAAGAGGGCAATATCCCTGAACCTGGAGATGAAGTTGCTGCGCTAAATAACGCCATTGGACAGGGAGAAACGCTGGTGACGCCAATTCAAGTGGCCCAATTCATCGCTGCACTTGGTAACGGTGGCACGATCTATCAGCCGCAAATCATCGAGAGCATCGGTGTCCAGGGAGAGGATCCAGTATTTGAGTTCGAACCGATTGAAAAGGGTACCCTTCCTGTCAGCACTGAAACATTGGAAGCTATCCGAGGAGCAATGAGTAACGTAGTCGGCAATCGACGCGGAACAGCTTACTATATTTTGGGAGCCTATAGCTCGAACGTTGTCCCCATGTCGGGTAAGACGGGTACAGCTGAATCGGGCCTCGAGAATTCTCACGCCTGGTTTGCCGGGTATACGCGTCGAAACCGGGCTGATAAACCTGATATCGCCATTGTGGTAATTGCTGAGTATTCTGGAGAAGGATCAGAAATCGCCGCGCCGATTTTCAGGGCAATAGCCCAGCAATACTTCGAAGGACGGCGGGCATATCTGCTGCCATGGGAGTCTTCTGTGGGTGTGCTGTCGACGCCCGAGCCACCGGAAGAGGAACCTGCTCAAGAACCCTAAATATCTCGAAAATTCGCTAGAACCGGTCTCCAGACCGTGTTGCCGCAGGCAAGCAAGGCTCGGCTCGGTCTGGAGACCGGCCTGAGCAATTTTTTCGGGTAGGTTCTAAATAGAATTAAGGAGAGCTAACTGGGAACCAAAGACGATCAGTTGCGTGGCTTACTAGTCCGCTCACAATCGGGCTTTTATACCGTTGAAACGGATGATGGTCCAGTTGTTTGCCGTTTGCGGGGACGGTTGAAACAGGGACGTCGCACGGGGGATATTATTGCTGTGGGTGATTGGGTTCAGATCACACTTCTCGAAGATGGTACGGGAATGATCGAGGAGATCGAAGAACGACATGCGATGTTTTCTCGAATGGCACCGACCCCGCGAGGCGAGTATCAGCAAATCCTTATCGCCAATCCAGATCAGGCGGTCTTCGTTTTCGCATGTACAGATCCAGATCCGCGCCTGCGCATGTTAGATCGCTTCTTGATTATTGCTGAACAGGCCAAAATACCTTCGCTCATCGTTTTCAATAAAGTTGACCTGATCGGGTGGTGGTATGCGCGTAAGTGGTATGGGCATTACAAGAAAATTGGGTATGCAATGTTGTTCACTTCTGCAACTACCGGACGCGGAGTGTCGGCATTGCGCAAGCGCCTGACTGGAAAAGTATCTGTGCTGGCTGGTCCCTCAGGGACTGGTAAATCTAGTTTATTAAATGCCGTTCAACCTGAATTGGGTTTGGCTGTCCGGGAAGTTAGCAAGGCAACGCGCAAAGGGCGTCATACAACCGTTGTGCGTGAAATGTTTCCCCTCGATAAGGGCGGGTATGTTGCCGATACGCCAGGGTTGAAGGCCATGGCTCTTTGGGATATCGAACCCGAAGAAGTCGATGGTTATTTCCCTGAGTTGCGAGATCTTGTAGCTGATTGCAAGTTCAGCAACTGTATGCATCTGCATGAGCCAGGCTGTGCTGTTAAATCTGCGGTCGAAAATGGGCGTGTGCATGACGAGCGGTACGAATCTTATATTCGCTTGCGCTATGGTGATGAAGACGACGAATAATTGCTCGTTGCAGGCCTTTTGTAATCAGATTGCTTTGACAATGTCACCTCTCAGACGAGAAACCCGAAAATAGGGGGTTACGGGGGTGCTCCGCCCCCCCCTATTTTCGGAAGTTCTCGCGAAGTTGATCTCGTTTGACAGATATGCCCCTGTAATGCATAATTGCATTGCAGTGATATCACAAGCCAAACCTTTGATTGGCCTGCCTCTCCCTTCTATCGTCACCATTGATATAGCATTGAAACCGGAGAATAGCTTCTGTTGGTTCCAGGTATTGATTTTGAACCCGGCGGTTCCGAAAGAGTATTAAGAGTAAATATTGAATAAAAGAGGAAGTTTGCAAGTGCTCAGCGACCGCGAATTGGTATTGCAACTTCAGGATGGGGACCTGAATGCTCTTGGTGAGCTATATGATCGTTACCAACATATAGTTTACCGAACCGCGTTAGCCATCGTCGGTGATGAGTATGCGGCTTCCGATTTGCTACAAGATGTGTTTTTACGGGTGAATCGGTTTTCGATGCGTATTGATCCAGAGCGCCCGCTTGAGCCCTGGTTGTATCGGGTGACAACCAACCTTACTTATACTTGGCTCAAGCGCCGTAAGCGTTGGCTGTTGCGGCCCATTGAAGAAATGGCCGAGTGGCTGACAAGTGGAAAGAATAACTCCCCATCCTATCACCTCGAAAAAGATGAGGAGTGGCAAAATATCAGTAAAGCTGTTGCAACATTGTCATTGCGCCATCGCGTTGTCATTGTTTTGCACTATTTTAACGATCTATCCTTACAAGAAATATCTGAGATATTGGAAATCCCTGTTGGTACCGTAAAATCTCGCTTACACTACGGACGTCAAGCTTTGAAGATGCACTTTGAAGCAACCGATGAAACCAAACTAGGGGAAGTGCAATATGAATTTACATAAGTATTCCCAAAATGAATTATTCAATATCCGTATCCGCCGTGGGATGAAGAACTGGCTGTCCCGCAAAAATCCTCCCGCGGATATTCGTGCTAAGCTGTTACAGGCTGCGGTCGATGATGCAGAACCAAAAGCATCTCTGGTTGAACGGTTTCTGGTTATTCCTGTAAGCAGTGAATATACTTACCTGACATTCGAACGCTTTGCAAAAGCTACATCCTATTCCTTGCAAATTGGCGTCCTGATTGTATGAGCTTAACCGACAGGCAATTGCTGAACAGATGGCGTGCATAGGGGTATAACCACTGTGCACGCCATTTTTTGGTAAATTCTTTCCATTGTTGCCTATTTCCATCAAAAAGATCTAATGGCAAAATCTATATCTTACATCGTCGCTGCCATAATAATTGGAACCTTAACAGCTTGTGTATCCCAACCAATAATCTCTGAAGAAGAGAGCGACGCTTCAACGGTTGAAGTAATACCAACCATCGCCCCAACGCCGACGCTCATCCCTACGCCGACGCCAGAGCCGCCCAGGGTTCTATCAATCTGCATGGGGACGGAACCTACATCATTATTTCTCTACGCTGATACGTCTGCGGCTGCCCGAGGTATTCGCCAGGCAATCTATGACGGGCCTCAGGATATCTTGCACGGAGAGATCCAACCAGTGATTCTGCAAAACGAACCTTCCTTAGCCAACGGTGGTGTTGAATTGCGTCCCATCGAAGTTCAGTCTGGTGATGTCATCATGGATGCCCAGGGAGACTGGGTCAGCCTTCAGGATGGGGTTAGCTACCGGCCAAGTGGTTGTACGAGTATAGATTGTGCTCAAACCTTCGAGAGCGGCCAATCTGCCATCTTGGATAAACTAGCGGTACAGTTTCAAATAACCCCAGGAATTCTTTGGTCCGATGGTGTGCCCCTAACAGCGCGTGATTCAGAGTTTTCATTTTCGGTGGCGCAATCCGTCTATGGGAACAACTTAGCGATACTGCGCTTCACAGATTCCTACACCGCTTTGGATGAGCAAACCATCGAATGGGTCAGCATCCCTGGTTATCAGGGTGAGTATGCTACTCATTTCTTCTCCCCACTTCCCCAGCATCAACTAGGATTCATGCCCGTTGATGAACTGTTTACTGCAGATATCTCTGCTCGTACTCCCTTGGGTTGGGGCCCATATATTATAGATGAGTGGACACAGGGTGATCATATTACCTTGAGCAGAAATCCAAACTACTTTCGTAGCGCAGAGGGGCTCCCAGGATTTGACCATCTTGTGTACCGATTTGTGCCCGATGCTGCAACTGCTGTCGATGCGCTCATGGTTGGCGAGTGTGATTATCTCGACCAGACCAGTCTTGATCTATCTCAAGCCTCCCGTTTACAAGAAGCTCAGGCCGATGGCAAGGCTCATCTCGAATATCAGCAACTATCTTCATGGGAACAAGTGGTCTTTGGGATTGATTCTTTGGAAGAAGATCAGCTTGATTTCTTCGCAACAAAAGAAATCCGCCAGGCATTTGCGATGTGTATAGACCGCCAGAAGATGGTTGACGAACTCCTTTTTAGTGGGTCAAATGTTGCCGATGGTTACCTGTTCCCAAAGCATATCCTCTATAATCCAGAGCTACCCCAATATGATTTCGATCCCCAAGAAGCGCTGGATCTCTTTGCAGCGCTCGGCTGGGTAGATTATGATCAGGATCCAAGCACGCCTCTCAATTCTTTAGGCGTAGCGGGTTTACCAGATTTTACTCCCCTTGAGTTGCGCTATATTATCCCTGACGACTCTGAACGAAAAGCAGTTGCTCAAATCTTGAAAGAGTCTCTCGCTCAATGCGGCGTCCAAGTCGAGGTGCAAACCCTGCCCTGGACACAATTCCTCGCCCCGGGTCCAGATGGTCCGGTGTTTGGCCGTGCTTTTCAGATGGCCCAATTCGCTTGGGCAGAATCACAGATTCCACCCTGTTATCTCTATCTTAGTGAAGAGATCCCCGGCCCTTATCCAGAATACCCCAAAGGTTGGGGTGGTGGAAATCTGTCAGGCTACAGCAATCCCGAATTTGACCTGGCGTGCGGAAGTGCCTTATCTACTTTGCCAGATACGAATGAATACGTGAACGCCCATCAGCGAGCGCAGGTTATCTTCGCTGAGGAATTACCTGTAATCCCTTTATATTGGCGTCTAGAGTTGGTCGCCATGAGGCCGGATATGTGTGAAATGAGTGCTAGAAATCAACCGACCTTCGATCTCTCAAAAATCGAGACTTTCAACTTCGGCAAGGGATGTTCAGAATAGATGTTAGGTGAATAGGAGTAACGGGAGTAATTCAATCCCCCTTTACAAAATATCAATTATGATATAATCGCCAAGATTGGACTACAGGTGCTGAAATTTTCTTAGAGCTGATTTAACAAATTGCGCCTGCAAAGTCGTAGATAGATTTAGAAAGGAGGTGGTGCCCGGCAAAACAAGTGTCATAAATGAAAATTCTGCAAATAAAAAATCCAAACTCATTTAACCTAAATCCATTGGAGGAGTAAGGAAAATGTCTAAAAAATTGTTTATTGTGGTTGGTCTGTTGGTCATCGCCAGCTTGGCTCTGGCCGCTTGCCAGCCCGAAACCATCACTGTCGTCGAGACGGTGGTTGTCGAGGTCGAGAAGGAAGTTGAGGCAATGCCCGAAGAAGCGGCTGCTGAAGCGGAGTGTTGTGATGCATACCGCATCGCCCTCTTCGAGGAGCCTGTTTCCCTGAACTACTGGAACTACCTTGGCCCAGGCAGCTCCGTTTGGACGAGCTATGTGGTTGCAGGTAACAACGCTGCACTCTTCACTCTCTCTGACCAGCGCTTTGATTTTGTCACCTCCCTGGCCAAGGAAATCCCCGAGGCTGTGGACAATGGTGACGGCACCTGGAGCTTCACTGTTGAGATGGTGGAAGGCGCGACCTGGAGTGATGGCGAGGCCATAACTGCAGACGACGTGGTCTTCACTCAAAACGTCTGCAAGGACCTCAAGCTGACCCAGAACTGGCCCAACCAGTGTACACCACTGGGCATCGATGTTGTAGCCGAGGCTGTTGACGAGTACACTGTCAAGTTCACCTATGCTGCAGAGCCCAGCCTTGGTACCTGGCAGGCCGGCGTTGCCCTGGCCCCTGTTCTCCCCGAGCACTTCTGGGCGGAGCAGGCTGCTGAGGCCTATACCTTCCTGGAGGGCGCTGTTGCCCCCGGTGATGCCCCCGAACCTTTGGTTGTAGCCTGCGAGGGTGACGATATGCCCGCCGCTTGTGCTGAGGCACTGGAAGCCGTTGAAGTTGACGGAGAAGCCGTAGATTGTGCAGCCGAAGACCTTTCTGAAGAGGCTCAGGCCGCGTGCGCCGCTGTCGAAGTGGAATTGACCTGTGAAGCTGAAGAAGGCCTTCCCGAAGACTATCAGGCCACCTGTGATGCCTATGCTGAAGAAGTTGCTGCTTACGATGAAGCCTTCACCAACGCCCGCACCACCCTGTACGAAGCTGACGCAACTGGCCAACCCACCGCTGGTGGCTACACCACCGACAAGTGGGAAGCTGGTGCTTTCGTGCAGCGCACATCCAATGATGGTTACTACTTCAAGGGCGCTGAGATCGTCGAGTTCGAAGACGGCACCTGGCAGTTGACCATGCCTGATGGCACCACCTACCAGCTTTACGGAAATGCCGAAGGCGAAGAGACCCTGCGCTACACGCAAGGCCCATACAGCCCCAACATCATTTTCTCCCTCTACGGTTCCCAGGATGCTGCCTTCT
>CAZUSV010000214.1:0-9179 GCA_964622645.1 uncultured Anaerolineales bacterium | reverse complement strand
TTTAGGGGTGAACGGGGTGCTCCACACCCCGTTCACCCCTAAATCTGGGGGATTACCCCGGAAATTCCTAGAGACCTAGCATGAATACTTAGGTATCAAAAACGATTTCGATGAAGAAGGTGATGACATGACTGCAAAGAATTCTCACTCGATTTTGATCATTATGCTAACTTTGCTCATAAGCGCGTGCACAGCAGCAACGACCCAAATTGAAGTCAAAGAGCAAACTGGTCAACAAACATCTGCAACCACTCCTGAAGCAGCGCAAGAAGCAACCAATCTCGAAGTAAGCCAAATCGTCCAGCAACAAACACCCACACTCACTGTCACCCAACCGCCACCATCGCAGCAACCCACAGCAACCTCAGAAGCAGTTATCGTTGAAGTCGCCGCGCCAATGCTGTCAACCGAATTAGCCCGCGGCTGCGAACAAAAAGGGGGCGGCGCACAACCCCCAAAAGAAGGCCAACCAGCCATAGATTTCACACTTTTAGATCCCGATGGCAACTCATACACTCTGTCTGAGTTACTCAAAGAGAAGCCAGTCGTGATAATCTTCGGCTCCTTTACCTGACCGCCTTTCCGGGGGCAGTGTGCCACCAACAATGATCTTTACACGTTATACAACGAAGAAGTATATTTCCTGACCATCTATACCCGCGAAGCTCACCCCATCTCTGGCAGACCAAGCAAATATTCTTATGATGCCCAGGGGAATCCCATTGATCAACATGCCAGCTATGAGGAACGCGTAGAAATGGCCGCCAAAACGATTGAAGAAGCACAAATCGAAATGCCCGTCCTGGTAGATGAGATCGACAACCCGCTATGGTGCAGCTATGGCCGTTTGCCAAACAACGCCTACCTGATCGGACAAGATGGTTTGGTGCGTTATTATCAGAAGTGGAACAATGCTGCGGATATGGAAGTCGCTATCCAGACCTATCTGTTAGAGCACTAAATAAACCCCTCAATTTTCTGGGCAATATTTCTGTGACCGCCAGGTATATAGCCAATCCGGAGATGCCAATCCAGGTTTCAATGGCATATAAGCGGCGCTTTATAATGATATCGTTCGGAATTTCAATAGCCTGGAGAAATAATGGTCTTGTATTCCCGCCAATCCCAAAGAAGACCATATAGAAACCATAGCTGATCTCTAAGACGAAATTCACAATGATGAACCCATGTAAGACTCGCCACCACTTTCCCATCTTCACACTCACTTTTTACTGAAGTTCGTTTTATTAACGCATGTTACGCACAAAGGGATTTCGGTTACTCTTCATCCAGAAAAAAAAACTTTCAACAGTGTCATTCCGAGCAAATCCACAGCGCGTTGGGCGCTACTCATACCGTAAGAATCCCCGCCAAGTGTCACTGCGAGCGGATGCGTGTCAGTCTCCCACTGTATGGAGGAGATTGCCGCACTCCACTGTGTTCCGTTCGCAATGACACAGGTAAGTTTCTTGGTAGCGACTCTCCGAAACCACTCCAAATTTCTTGGATGGCGTCGTATGCCACCCAAAGAGTCATTCTATCATCAATTTCTCGAATCTCCCTGGCACAGGCTAGCGCGAGTGTACCGCAAAAATGTCGCTAAGGTCTAGAAAAAACCGCTCTGAGCGCTTCTCCACAGCATTGTTGTCATTCCGCGAGAGCGTCTCTTTGAGACCAAGGAATCCCCCAGGCGTAACTTATCAGGGATTCCTCTTCACCCTGCAAGGAACGCAGGGCTCATCGGAATGACAAATCTCGGAAGGTATTTGCTAAGGCCACCGACACTTTTGCGCTATACTCAGCTAGCGGGCTAACGCGGCTGGCCAGGGCAATCGCATTTAGAATGGCAACTAGGGAGGAGAAGGCCCAATACAACTTTGCGGGTAGCGAGCCAACCGCGTTGGCGGCCGAATCAGGCCCAACACATCTTGTCAGGCTCGCCCAACGCGGTTGGGCTACTAACCCAGAAAGCTTTTTTCCAGAGAGAATATCTATATGCAATTGCCCTGCATGGCCAGTTTTTCCTACTTGCACGCTAGTTTCAATTCTGCTACAATCCCGCATCATGAACTTCCTGAATGCATCTTGCAACCATAACCACCATCACGCTCATTTTACCGGTCTCACAACCGGGCAAGATCGCTTTAAGGATTTCTGCACAATGTAGATCAGCAATCGTCCTACAGAGTTCGAATATCAAAGCGCTTCCCGGTTGGGAAGCGCTTTTTTCGTGCGCAATGGCGACTTCCTATCGCCATTGTGCCAGGAGTTGAGCATGACAGAAAATAATCGCAAGATCAGAATTGCCTTACCAAGTAAAGGTTTGTTAGCCCATGGCAGCCAGCACCTATTTTCCGATGTCGGCTTAGGAATACATAACCCCAACCCACGTCAGTATATCGCTAGAATCCCCAGGCTACCACAGGTTGAGGTGATATTTCAGCGGCCAGGGGATATTGTCATCAGTGTACGAGATGGCAGTGTGGATTTCGGCATTACTGGGAAAGATGTCTATCTAGAGAAACAGGATGCCAATGGCAAGATCATAGAATTACACAGCCATCTGGGGTTCGGGCAATGTACGCTGAATGTAATCGTGCCTGATAATGATGATGAGATCCACACGCTACAAGACCTGCGCTCTCTCCAGGAAGAATTAGGCCGTTCCCTAAAGATCGCCACAAAATTCCCTAACCTGACCAGACGATTTTTTGAATCTAACACTGACCTTGATTTTGAGTTGATCAAAGCCGAAGGCACATTGGAAATTGCCCCTACAGTGGGTTACGCCGACCTGATCGTCGATCTGGTTTCGACCGGCACCACCTTGAGGGATAATCACTTGAAAATCCTGGAAGGCGGCAAGATCATGGACGCTGAAGCCTGCCTGATCGCTAACAAGGCCTGCCTGAAATCTAACTCAGAAACCCAGGCGGTTGCCATTCAACTGCTCGAGCTGCTGGGTGCCCATTTGAGAGCCAAGGACAATTTAGCTATCTTTGCCAATGTACGGGGAGACTCTCCCGAAAGCATCGCAGAAAAAGTATTTCAAAAAGATATCATCCGCGGACTGCAGGGACCTACAATCTCCAAAATCCTTACCCAAGAGCCCCAAAACTGGTACGCCATTCACCTGGTCGTCGGTAAGTCGCAACTCCACCAGGCCATCCGGGAAATTCGTGAAGTTGGCGGCAGCGGTGTCGTGATCGCGCCAGTCACATATATCTTCGAAGAAGAGCCAGCAGAATTGATCAAAATGCTGGCGGCATTGGAGGCATGACATGATCAAAACTTTCACAGTAGAACAGGCCCAACAAACCATCTTGAAGAGAAATCCGCTCAGCCAGGACGAGTACACGCCCATCACGCTCCAACGAACAGCCGAGTTATTTGGTGAAGGAGTTACCCCACCACAGGCGGTTGCGCAAATCATCTCATCGATCGCAGAACAGGGGGACGCGGCGCTTAGAGAATGGTCTGCCCATTTAGATCAATTCGAAGGTGCTGACCTGGCTATCCCCCCGGAGGAGATCGAGCGCGCCTATGCAGAGCTTCCAAACGAGACTCAAGAAATCATGCAACAATCGGCGCAACGTATCCGCGCATTTCACGAGAAACAACCCCTTGCCAGTTGGGTATCCGGGGAGATGGGAGGGCAATTAGGCCAACGTTTTACACCGATAGAACGGGTAGGCGTCTACGTGCCGGGGGGTACTGCTCCCTTACCATCGTCTTTGCTGATGAGCGTTATTCCGGCGCAAGTGGCCGGCGTTAAGCGCATCATCATCTGCACACCACCCAACCCCCATCCAGCTATCCTGGCGGCGGCTTTCATCTGCGATATCCGCGATGTATTCCAGATCGGCGGTGCGCAAGCGATCGCCGCCATGGCATTGGGCACAGAGACCATCCCCAGGGTGGATAAGGTTGTGGGCGCGGGGAACCTGTTCGTGACCCTCGCCAAACAGCAGTTGTATGGAACGGTGGGCCTGGATGGGCTGGCAGGTCCCACTGAAACTATGTTGATCGCCGACGGAACCGCCAACCCCACCTGGGTCGCAGCCGACTTGCTGGCTCAGGCCGAGCACGATGTCCAGGCCAGCGCAATCCTATTGACCCCTGATGAAAGTCTAGCCCAACAAGTCAGAGCCGAAGTGATTTCGCAAACCGAGAAACTCTCCCGTAAGGAGATCATCAAGGCCGCGCTGGAAAACAGAGGCGGCATTGTGATCACCAAATCCATCCAGCAGGCAGCCGAATTAGCCAACCAGTACGCCGCAGAACATCTCTGTTTATCCGTGGCTGACCCGCAGGCATTGATGGACACGATCAATAACGCCGGAGGCTTCTTCTTGGGAGATCATTCCTACGAGGTGCTGGGAGACTATATTGCTGGCCCCAGCCATATCATGCCCACAGGTGGAACCGCTCGCTTTGCATCTCCTTTGAACGTGCTCGATTTTGTGAAAATTTCCAGCGTGATCGCCCTGGATCCAGCAACCGCAGCGGACTTGAACCCGATCGCAGCCGCTTTCGCCGAGACCGAAGTGCTAACCGCCCACGCCGCCGCGGCCAAAGCAAGGATGGAAAGCAAGCCATGAGCTTTGAACTCGAGAGCTATACCCGGCCGCATATCCGGGCCATGCCCCCTTACGAACCGATCTTACCCTTTGATGTGCTTTCTACTGAATTAGGCATTCCAGCCGATCGATTGATCAAGCTGGATGCTAATGAAAACCCCTATGGTGCGCTCCCTGAAGTTTTGGAAGGGTTGGCAAAATTAGCGAACCTGCATATCTATCCTGACCCAGAAAGCCGCCGCATACGGAACCTGCTGGCAGATTTCCATGGGATCTCAGCAGAGAGCATTGTCGTGGGGGCTGGGGCAGACGAATTGATCGATTTGATCATGCGATTGCTGATCGACCCTGGTGACTGCCTGCTGAATTGTCCCCCAACCTTCGGCATGTATGCCTTCGATGGTGATCTCAATCAAGCCAAAATCATCGAGATTCACCGGAAGGCAGATTTCTCTCTGGATATCCCTCGAATACAGTCAGCCGTCAGGGAACAGGCGCCCAAGCTGCTCTTCCTGGCAAGCCCCAACAATCCAGACGGAGGCCTGATCCCTGTTGAGCAGATCAAATCCTTATTAGAACTGCCGTTGGTCATCGTCATCGATGAAGCCTATATCCATTTCAGTTCGGAAATCAGCCCCTGGATTGCAGAAGTAGAGCAGCACCACAATCTCGTCGTCCTGCGCACGTTTAGCAAGTGGGCCGGGCTGGCCGGGCTACGCATCGGTTATGGCATCTTCCCCCAGGCGTTTGTGCGCATGCTGATGAAAGCCAAGCAACCCTATAACGTCTCAGTTGCGGCCGAGGCTGCTGCCTGCATCACCATGCAACATATCCACAAGATCGAAAGTAGAACTGCCCTGATCATCGCCGAAAGGCAGCGCCTGTTTGCGGCTTTGACCGCCATCCCGTGGCTGAGGCCTCACCCATCCCAGGCCAACTTCATTCTATGCCAGGTGGTGGGTAAAGATGCACAAGCCGTGAAAAACCATTTGAGAGTACAGGGCATCTTGATCAGGCATTTCGACAAACCAGGATTGAGCGACCATATTCGCATCAGTGTGGGCAAACCTGAAGAAACAGACTGTTTAATGACCGCCGTGGAGAACATGGAGTAAATCATGAGAGAAGTATCTGTAGATCGAACAACAAAAGAAACCAGTATCCAGGTGAAATTATGCCTGGATGGGTCTGGTCAAGCTGAGATCGACACCGGGATCGGTTTCTTCGACCATATGCTGGCCCAGATCGCCGTACACGGCCTTTTTGATCTGAATATCAAAGCCGATGGGGATTTACATATCGACCCCCATCACACCATCGAGGATTGCGGCCTGGTCTTGGGACAGGCCTTCAGCCAGGCCTTGGGGGACAAAGCCGGCATCACCCGCACAGCAGCTGTCTTTGTGCCCATGGACGAAGCACTGGCGCAAATGGTGATCGATTTCTCCGGCCGACCCTATGCGGTGTTGCAAACCCAATGGACATCGGCAACAGTGGGGCAGATCCCGACTTCCCTGATAGAGCACTTCTTTGAGTCATTTGCCATCACTGGGAGGTGCAACCTGCATGGCAGGGTGTTGTATGGGCGGGATAACCATCACATGGTTGAAGCCTTGTTCAAAGCCTTTGCGAGAGCGCTCGATGCCGCCACCCAAATCGACCCCAGACGGGCTGGGGAGATCCCCAGCTCGAAAGGAGTGCTGGCATGATCGCAGTCATCGATTACGGAGCAGGTAACCTGCACTCAGTGCAGAAAGCCATAGAACATGTTGGGGGGCAGGCGACCATTATCAGCGATCCTGCTACCATCCTCGCAGCCGAAAAAGTCATCTTACCTGGCGTGGGAGCCTTCAAGGATGGCATGGACGGCCTGAACGCGGGGGGGTTGGTTCCTACGATCAAACAGGTGGCTGCCTCGAAAGTGCCTTTCTTGGGTATCTGCCTGGGAATGCAGTTGCTCTTCGAGGAAAGTGAGGAGCAAGGCCATCATCAAGGGTTGGGATTGCTGCCCGGGAGAGTGGTCGCTTTTTGTGAGCCAGGCTTGAGAATTCCACAAATTGGCTGGAACCAGCTCGAAACAACACGAGAATCGCCCTTGTTTCTAGATATCCCCCCAAGCTCATACGCCTATTTCAACCATAGCTATTTTTGCGTCCCAAAAGATGAGCAGCAGATTATTGCTAGAACACATTACGGTAAGGCTTTCGCCTCGGCGGTTTGGGATGGGAATATCTTCGGGGTCCAGTTCCACCCCGAAAAGAGTCAGAGAGTAGGACTGCAAATCTTGAAGAATTTTGTGGAGTTAAGCCATGCCTGAATTTACCATCTATCCCGCCATCGACCTGCGCGGCGGAAGGGTTGTACGTCTCAAAAAAGGCGACCCATCCCAGCAAACTGTATACAGCGACGATCCCGTCAAAATCGCCCAGGACTGGCGTGAAGCTGGCGCCAATTGGCTGCATGTGGTCAACCTGGATGGCGCCTTCGACCAGGATTCTGCCCCCAACCTAATAGCCTTAAGAGCCATTTTACAGGTTTGTGAGGGTCAAATCAAAGTCCAATTTGGCGGAGGCATCCGCAGTATGGCAAGCATCGAGGCAATCCTGAATCTTGGAGTTGCACGGATAATTATCGGCACCGCAGTCCTTGAAAATCCAACTTTCGCGGAAGATGTGCTCACTCGATTTGGCGCTGGGAAACTCGCCTTTGCCCTGGATGCTCTCAACGGTGAGCTGATGACCAGGGGTTGGCGTGAAGGGTCAGGCATTTCCATCGCTGATTTCGCCCAAAGACTGGCCGACCTTAGCGCACAGACCTTGATCTATACCAATATCCATAAAGACGGTATGGAAACAGGGGTAGATTGGGAAATTGCTAGGCAGCTCGCCCAACAGACCGGCCTGGAAGTGATCGCTTCGGGTGGTGTGGCGCAGATCCAAGATGTCCTCAATGTCAAAGAGGGAGACCTGGACGGCGTGATCATTGGACGCGCCCTGTATGAAAAAAACTTCACTCTGCAGGAGGCCCTGGAATGTTAGCCAAACGCATTATCCCTTGCCTGGATGTCAAAGATGGTCGCGTGGTCAAAGGGATCAATTTCATCAACCTGCGCGACGCTGGCGACCCTGTGAAGCAGGCCAAGGCATACGATGGCATGGAAGCTGACGAACTGGTCTTCCTGGATATCTCTGCCAGCCCAGAAGGGCACCAGACCACCTTGAAGGTGGTGCGCGCTGTCGCAGAGCAGGTATTCTTGCCGCTCACCGTGGGAGGCGGTATCCGCACTGTGGAAGATATGCGCCAGACTCTGCTGGCCGGAGCGGATAAGGTCAGCATTAACTCCGCCGCAGTGCAGAACCCCTCGCTACTGACAGAAGGCGCCAAGCGCTTCGGCAACCAGTGCATTGTGCTGGCTATCGATGCCAAGCATAAACCAGAAGGCGGCTGGCAAGTGTACACCCATGGTGGCAGGACGCCAACCGACCTGGATGCCGTGGAATGGGCTGTGCGAGGCGTGAATTCTGGCGCTGGGGAAATCCTGCTGACCAGCATGGATCGGGATGGCACCGGGAAGGGATACGACCTGCAGCTTACACAGGCCATCACGGAGGCGGTCTCCGTGCCAGTCATTGCCAGTGGGGGCGCAGGGATACTTGAACACTTCTATGATGTTTTCGAGCATACCGGGGCAACTGCTGCCCTGGCAGCGACCCTGTTCCATGACAAGCTACTCGAAATACCGCTGTTGAAGGAATACCTGAATTCGAAAAGAATACCCATACGAATGACCAAATAAATGGAACGGATAATACCGAAAAAAGGGTGTGCGCACGCAAAACGGCGGCGCCCCGATGGGGGGGGGCCCCCCGTTTTTGGGGGGGCGGCTGCGCCGCTTTGCGTGCGCACACCCTTTTTTCGGGGGACTCCCCATTTGGCCGAGTTATGATAGTAAGGAGAAAACTTTGAAAGAATTAAGATTTGACGCTAACGGTCTACTTACCGCGGTTGCGCAAGATGTCAACTCGGGACAGGTGCTGATGATGGCCATGATGAATGCAGAAGCGATCGAGTTGACCCGCAAAACCAGACAGGCTCATTTCTGGTCCCGCAGCCGGAAGACATTATGGCTGAAAGGCGAGACCTCTGGCAATATTCTCGATGTCAAGGAGATGCGTCTCGATTGTGATGGTGATGCGATCTTGTTGAAAGTAGCCCCGCGTGGCCCGGCCTGCCACACCGGAGAAACCACTTGCTTCTTCACCCCATGGGAGTTATAGATGATCCACGAATTATTTGAAATCATCCAGGACCGCAAAGAGCATCCCCAGTCTGGATCCTACACCAATTCACTATTCGATGCCGGAAAGGATCGCCTTGCGCAGAAGGTCGGTGAGGAGGCTATCGAAGTGGTGATTGCTGCCAGCGCAGGGGAAAAACAACGCCTTGTGGAGGAGGCGGCTGATCTGATCTACCATTTGTGGGTGCTCCTGGCATCCGAAGAGATTCCACTCTCCGAGGTAGAACAGGAACTTCGCAAACGACATAAAAAATAAAGTTCCCGACGGACAAAAAGCCCGAAAATTGGGGGTTCCGGGGGGG
>CAZUSV010000213.1:0-9190 GCA_964622645.1 uncultured Anaerolineales bacterium | reverse complement strand
GGAGAAGCGCTCAGAGCGGTTTTTTCTATACCTTACCGACATTTTTGCGGTACACACGTTATGCTCCCCCCAAGATTGAGGAGGATTTCATGCTGCCTGTTGGGAATAAAACCACGCGTTATAAATACATCCACATCTGGGCATCTAAAGACGAGTTGCGCGCCAAATGCACCGATCCTGAGACCTTGGAAATGATCATCCGGGCAATCGATAAATCCAAGCAAAATGAAAATTTCAAAGATATCGAGATCGAACGCCATCAGGATATTTCCAAGATCACTCATGTGATCAGCATCAAGGGGATGAAAGAGGAAGGAGATTATCGCCGCCTGGCCTGGTGGATGTTCCGGGCCCTGTGTGACAAAGGCTGGGAGCCGATGGAAACTGGGGAGAGGGCTTATAAATTGAAGTTCAGGGAAACCTTCGACCCTTTAGTGAAAGGGCTACTGACTGAACCGTAGTGACGTCGTCCTCGGTTTGGAATCCGATGTCTCCAGACATCGGGAGTTAGAGAAACTTACAGATAGGCTCTCGACAACGAAATCAGGAGATTGCAGATGATCCTGTCTGATACTGAATTTCAGGGACCTCCCGCAGGTTTGTGATATTTAGCGAAAGAGCCATTTGGTAGTGGAGAAAAGGCAAGGTGCAAGATGGTGAATAAAAAGACCGCCGAAGTCGCTCCTCGCGGTAATCAGATACCTCTATACAATGCCCAGAGGGTGCAGCTCCCCCAACAGGTAATTCCGGACAGGAAACATATTAGCATTATTGATCAGGGGAAAGAAGGCACCAGCGCCGGTGTGGCGCTGGCCGGCCTGATCAACTACCTGACCAGTCTGCGGGATGGCGTTCCATTTCGGGCCAGCCCACGAATGCTGTATGAAATGGCGCTCCGATATGATGGCATTGATCGGAGTCGTGATAATAGCATTACGGGCACATATTCGTGGGCAGCTCTTTATGGTTGGCAGATACATGGGGTGACCAACGACCAAATCTGGCCATATGTCCCTGGGGAGAGGGATGATAATTTCACTGAAGATCGAGAGCTGGCAGCTAGACCTTTTATGCCACAATCTTACGAGCGACTGCCGAAAGATGTACAGGTGGTTAGGGCGGCAATTGTAGAGCGTGGTGCAGTGTTGGTGAGCGCAACGATTACTGATGGTTGGTTTAACCCCCAAAAAGGGGTAATCCCGTTCTCGCCAGATCAGCGTCCAAGAGGGGGACATGCATTTATTCTATTGGGATACACGCCGGATGGTTTTATCCTCCAGAATAGCTGGGGAGACAATTGGTGTAATCTGATTCTGGATGGGGAAACTTACCCAGGAATGGCATTATGGAACTATCCAGATTTCGAGGCCAACCTGATGGATGCCTATACCGTGCGTCTGTGGCCGAAAGCCGAGACTACGCCCCAGGGTCCCTTCACTGTTCGGGCGGGATACTTGGCTGATTCGCCAAGTGGGGTGCATGATTATTTGAATATCATGCCCGATGTGCGCGCCATTAGTGCTGTATTGTCGGCTCGCGATGTCAAGCCGCCTCTGGCGTTGGGCCTGTTTGGCAACTGGGGTACGGGTAAGTCCTTTTTCATGGATCGTATGAAGAAGGAGATCGGGCGTTTGGCAGCCATGGAGGCAGACAACCCTGGCGAGACGCCCTACTGCCAATCCATTGTACAGATCCAGTTCAACGCCTGGCACTACGTCGATGCCAACCTTTGGGCCAGCCTGGTGTCTGATATCTTTGAGCGACTCCACGACCAGATCCGCCCACCTGAAGAACCCCTGAAAGAGACACGCCGTAAACTGGTGGAAGAGCTGGGAGATGCGGAAGGCTTGTATCGCCAATCCCAACTCGAACTGAAAGAGGTCCAGCAAGATCTGAAAATTGCTGAGACCAGCTTAGTGATCTCCCAAATCGCTCAGGCTGTGGGCGCTGAGCAGTTTGCCAGTACCAGCGATGAACTTTTCCGTCAGGTGCGCCAATTACACAGCTTTAGAGTTCGTTTGCGCCGTTTGGGATCCATGCTCTTGAAGGAAAGAGGACGGCCGCGACGTTTAGGTTTGTTGTTCATATTGCTAATTGGGGCTACGGCTGTGGGATGGCTGGCGACATGGCTAGCGAATGCCTATCCGGGAACATTTAGTCAGCTCACTGGGTGGATCAATGCCTCGTGGACCTGGCTAGTGGGCGCTCTGACCTGGCTGGGCGCGCAATGGCACAGCATTGGGAAATTCCTCAACAATCTGGATGAAAAGAGCAACCTTGCCTTTCAATTAACCGATAACCATAAGAAATATCTGGCTGATTTGCTCGAAAAGGAGAAAGAGCAGAAAGGGGATATCAACGCCTCTGTGCGGTTGGCCGAGGAGAAGGTAAATTCCGCCAAGGAACGCATGGAGAGGGTTCAAAGAGAGCTAGATTCCCTCAGCCCTCGCTGGCAAATGCAACAATATATCCTCGAACGAAGTACATCCCAAGATTATCGTAGCCAATTGGGCTTGATCTCTCTCATCCGGCGGGATTTCGAAAGGTTGAGCAACCTCTTGGAGGCCTCTGAGCGTGAAGGCTTATCTGCAAGCGCGGAACAGCGACCTGACTCAGCAAAGCTCAAGCTGCCTTTCGAGCGTATCATCCTCTACATCGACGACCTGGATCGCTGTACGCCCAAGCGCGTGGTAGAAGTGCTGGAAGCGGTGCACTTGTTGTTGGCTTTTCCGCTCTTTGTGGTGGTTGTGGCTGTGGATCCGCGCTGGTTGCGAACATGTTTGGAGATGAGCTACCCGGAGTTGCTCTCCATGCAGGAGAGCGAGCGTGAGGAGGCCATCAGCCAGCCAGCAACGCCTCAGGACTATCTCGAGAAGATCTTTCAAATCCCCTTTTATTTGCGCCCGATCGATCGTTATGGCTATGGCAATATGATCCGCGGCCTGGTGGAGCCAGATGTCGATCCGGGTAGTAAGTTGGCGGTAACCCCCCAAGGCGGCTCACCGGAGCAGATGGAAGCGGGTCTTGGGGAGTTCTTGACTGACATTGAGGAAGGCTCTCTTCTTGACGAATCTGCATCTGATGAACCTCTGGGTGATGGGGATGGCTCAGCATCTGTAGCAGAGCAAGCTGAAGTGATCAACCCCGACCTGCTTAAGTTCAAATCCTGGGAGACGGATGATCTGCAGCACCTCTCACCATTGTTCCGCACCCCACGGGCGGTGAAGCGTTTCATCAATACCTATCGGTTGGTGAAGGTGGGTATTGATGCAGAAGAAATCGAACGTTTCGAAGGCAGTCGCGCTTCTCCGGGCACCTCCCGAATTGCTCAAGTCTTGTTAGCGGTTGTTGCTGGTTATCCCAACCAGGCCCAGCGTTTATTGCAGCGCTTGATCGCTCAGGTTGTGGCGGAAAAGCCGGTCACAACCTGGAGCGATTTTTTGAACGACTGCAAAACACAGACAGGTTTTCTGGCAGTAAGCGCTCAACTTGCAACTCAGTCAACCTCATCCAGTGACTCGAAAAAAAACACGCCACCTAACACTCCTGGAACAGTTGATCCTGAGGAACGTGAATGGCTGCATCTATGTGACGCCTTGATCAACATCTCTGCGGATGGTTTCTTGCAAGAGGATTTGGGGCCTTATATCGAGATGGTCAAGCATGTGGCGCGCTTTTCGTTTTCGGTAAGCGATTTGCCGACGCTAAGGAGAAAATAGGTTATGCCGCAAATGACTGACTCAGGTCTTCACAATGTAAGGGAACAAACCAAAGGAAAAATTTCTGCAATAGATTTCAGAACTGATCTCCTGGGATTTTGGATAGGCCTGGGAAAATTCATTCGAAAAATATTTCGTTTGAAGTCTACCCCTCCGTATTGGCGAAGCGCAATTGTCTTCACGCTTTTTACAGTTTTCATAAGCCTTTCATTTCATTTGATCTTCAATAAGAATAATTATCGACAGGACGATATCATTCTCGCTTCGATTTTTTATATAGCCATGACACCCATCGTCGTTATTGGACTACAAATGTACTTGAAGAATGTCTTCGACATCTGGTGCTATCACATTGTTGACTTGATGATTTGTATTGGGGACTTAAAGGATTTTCAAAACTGGTTGGGGGATTTCCTGAGCATGAGAAAAAGGAGTGTTAATGGTATGTGGTTTTCCCTTTTACTCATTCTGATTACTATTTTTATTGACTTTAGTTTTACACCGGAGGTATTAAATGTTGGTGCCTATTTCTTGCTGTTCACCCTTTATTTCATATCGGGAATTGTGGTGTACTTGATTTTTATGTTCATGAATTTATCATTACGAATCAGGAAATATCAATTTGAAATATTCAAGTCAGAACCGATAAATTCCGGTGTGATTATCCATTTGTCCGGGTTATTCGGAAATTTTGTAGTTTTATTTGGCGCATTATTTGCTGTGGTCACTTTTTTGGCAACATTTATTGATGAACGAGTGGTGATATTCCTGTTGGTAACAGGCTGGTTTCCGATATCCATTATTTTCGGGATCAATCAGTTTACCTTGCGAAGAATCATCTCGCGCTCAAAATATCAAAAACTGAGAGAAATTCAGTCGTATATTGAGACGCTGGAACATCAAGATGATGTCCCTTCGAAGGGTACCCTCGAGCATATCGAAGCCCTGATGAAGTATCATGATAGAGTACGAGGAACGCGTGATTCTGCTCTTAACCTTAGGAGCATTCTAAACTTTCTGAACTCATTGCTATTACCGCTTTTAGCCTTTTTTCTGAGCAGTCTCAATGAAATCTTGTCGCTTTTGTCCCCCCCATAATCGGAATTCGTAGCAAATAGAAAGGCTGTCCAGTTAGCTACGTCTAGACAGCCTTTTTAGGGCGGATGACGGGAATTGAACCCGCAACCACCGCATCCACAGTGCGGCGCTCTGCCATTGAGCTACATCCGCCACGACATCGAAGATTCTATCACGAAGATTTTTCGCCAGCAAGGATCTTGCTGATCAGCTGGGGGGCTTCCTCCTGGGGGATCGTGGATTGGTCTCGGTTGACCAAATTTTTGACGGTTACCTGATCCCGCGCGAGTTCATCAGGCCCCAACACAAGGGCCACCCGTGCCCCAATGCGGTCGGCGTACTTGAACTGTTTGCCCAGTTTTGCTGGAACGGGGTAGCAGGCCACCTTCAGCCCCGCACTGCGTAGATTTCTGGCCAACTTGTAAGAGGCCAGCAGCGAGTCATCATCGAAGATGGTTACCAAAACCGGGGCTGGAGAGATATCTATGTCTTTGGGGAGATTGCCGGTTTCTTCGAGCAGCAAGGCTATGACGACGTCGCCCATGGCGTAACCTGTCCCAGGCAGGGGGGCGCCACCGACATCGGCGAGCAGGTTGTCATAGCGGCCGCCGCCGGAAATGGCGCGTTTGATACCTGGGGTCAGGGCGCGTCCTTCGTAGACGGTGCCAGTGTAGTAGTCCAGCCCGCGGATGATCTGCGGATCGTAACGCACGTAGTCGCTCACCCCCAGGGCATCGATGGCCTCGAAGAAGCGCACTAACTCGTCTGAACTCTTCCAGAGATCGAGGTTCTCCAAGAGGGTAAGTAATCGGTCGAACTGCTCTGGGGACAGACCCAGGTCCAGGGCATAATCACGCCATGCCTCGGGAGTCAGTTTGTCCCGCCTGTCGATCAGACGAAAAGCACTGGGACGCTGGTCATCTGTCAGACCGAGTTTATTCAATTCCTCATCCATCAAGCGGCGGTTATTGACCAGGATTACCACTTCTTCAGGCACCAATCCGGTAGCCTTGAAGAACGAAGCCATTACCGCCACCATCTCAGCATCAGCCTCGGGTGAAGCCTCGCCGATCAGGTCGATATTCCATTGGAAGAACTCGCGCGAGCGACCTTTCTGCGGGCGCTCGTAACGCCAGAAGGGGCCATATGACCACCAACGTAGAGGGAAATACAGTTGGCCCTGGCGCTGCGCTACCATACGCATCAGGGTCGGAGTCAACTCTGGGCGCAAGGCGATCAGATTCTCACTGCGGTCAGGGAAGACAAAGGACTGTTCTTTGACCAGCTCTTCGCCAGACTTGGCAGCGTAGAGCTCAATGGTTTCCAGAAGCGGTCCTTCGTATTCCTGGTATCCGAAGGACTCTGACACTTGGCGCACTTTGTCATACAGCCAGGTGCGGATATACATCTCTGGGGGGTAAAAATCACGCGTACCTTTGACAGATGGAATGATATTTTTCATGGTATTTCGATTCCGCAAACATGGGTGTGCATGCGTACGCACACCCATGTTTGCGCTAAATGCTGCGCAGCTTTCCTTTTGGAGGCGAATTGTAACCCAACTTAAGCATTAAGCCAAAATGAGCATTGGGGACAAATCTCGTCCTCGGGGTAATCAATGCCTTCATCGTGCGGACACCCGATTATCCCATTTGTCATGACCACATCCCGGACTCCATTGAGCTTGAAAAACTCGCCGATTTCCCCAGCTACTTGCGAGTCACTGCAGACATAATCATCCTGCCAATCGCGGAATTGTGGTCTGGCATTGGGCGCATTGACCACACTGGCGATGATGCGGGTGCAGTTTTGATCGTCGGGCCCGTAATAGGCCAGGGTTCCAATGGGATAGCTCTCCTTTGTTTGAAGAATTTCCAGGAGCTGTTCAGGGAGATGTCCGGGTCTTGGCATGAGATATGATAATCCTCGAGGGCATTGTAGCATTCCCTAACAGCGGGAGTCAATGTGATGTTGCATCATGGTTGACTCTTGACACTTCTGCGAATGATGCCATAATACCAGATGAGGTCCGGGATGGCAGAAATCTTGCATCTCTGCTTGTATGGAAGGTCTGTGCCGATGATGAAACGTTCATGGATATGGATACAAATATTTCTGGTGTTGATGGTCAGCGCTTGTCAGGGTGATGCTGCTGCACCTAAGCAGGATCAGCCCGATACGGAAGTAGTGGTGGCAACATTCACTGCGACGCCATTTGTGGATATGGCTGGCCTGGCTGCTCGAACTCATACGGCCACGGTAACTCCGACGGCTACGCAAACTGCGACTGCACTCCCCAGTGCTACAGCAACTCAGCTTGAGATGACGGCTACGCAAACATCTGCTGCAGCACTGCAAACCGAGTTGACCGCCACTCAACAAACCATGGCTGAGGGTGCGGATAGCTCGCCTACACCGTCACCTGAGGTGACTGGTGAAACCTTGGTTTCGGTCAATACTGAAATCCCTGAGGGTAGGCGCTATTTTACTATCCAGGAAGGTGCGCCTGTCGGGATGCCAAATTGGGCCAACCAAGAGGTAGGCTGCGCCTGGTTGGGCGTGGCCGGGCAGGTGTTCGATCTTCAGGGGGAGCCGGTTCTTGATCTAATCGTCGAGGCGGGGGGCACATTGGAAGGGCAACCTCTCCTGGGATTGTCGATTACGGGAATGGCCAGCGCTTACGGACCAGGGGGGTATGAAATCCAGTTCAGCGATCATGTGGTCGCTTCCCAAAGTGAAGCCTGGGTACAAATCAAAACTAACACCGGAGAACCGCTCTCTGGAAGGACTTTCATCGAAACCTTTGACGACTGCGCGCAGAACTTGCTCTTGTTGAATTTCGTCGAAGTCGAGGAGATTCCCGACCCAAACCAAGTCTTTTTGCCTCTGATCATCCACCAAGACTCCGACTGATGATGCTATGATACCGCTGATGGAAAGCACTACTATCCGATACCCAATACCCAATATCCAATATACAATCTCCAAATCCCAACCTCCAACTCCCAAACCATGCTCGATCACTTTGGATTATTAGCCCCCTTTTACGAGAAGTTCATTACGCCAAAAGACCCTGAGCAGCTTTACCGCTTGGCTGATTTGCCCACATCTGGCGCCCTTCTCGATGTTGGTGGCGGCACTGGGCGTGTGGCAAAATTCATGCTTGGGCATGCCTCTCGGGTTATCGTCGCCGACCTTTCCGCGAAGATGCTTCAACAGGCGCACACCAACCATGGATTGCAGACAGTTTGTTCGCATAGCGAATGGCTGCCTTTCCCAGATGGGTATTTCGAACGCATCATCATGGTGGATGCCCTGCACCATGTCTGTGATCAGGATATTACGGCCGATGAATTATGGCGAGTGCTCAAGCCTGGCGGGCTATTGGTCATCGAAGAGCCCGATGTGCGAACGAGGGCAGTCAAACTGATCGCCTTGGCTGAGAAATTAGCTCTGATGCGTTCGCATTTTCTATCGCCGGAAGAAATTGCAGCCATGTTTGCTAAGCAACATGCCGATACCATCATCGAGCGCGATGGATATATCTCCTGGGTTGTGATTGCTAAATGATTCTGAAAATGCAAATGCCTATTCTCTATCCCTATCTCTTTCCCGTCCTGGGCTATCTCAGTGGCTCATTGCCATTTGCCTTGTGGGTCACGCGCCTGGTCAAAGGGGTAGATGTGCGCGATGGCGGATCTGGGCATGTGACCACCACGAATACCATTCGCCAGGCAGGATTGGGGTGGGGCATATTGGTGTTGGTCCTGGATATCAGTAAAGGATTTTTACCTACTTACTTCGCTGCAAGGCTTGGGCTACCTGTTTGGGCAATTGCGCTGACGGCAGGATTGGCTGTGTTGGGACACTGCTGGCCGGTCTTGGCCCAGTTTCGAGGTGGGATGGGTTTAGCTACGACCGGCGGCTGTTTGCTGGCGATCAGCCCGCTTGGTTTTGTGATTGGATTAGGGGTGCTGGTAAGCCTCACCCTCTTGCTACGTCATTCTGCCCGGGCAGCTTTTTTTACTGGACTTCTAATTCCAGTGGCATTGTGGCTGCTGACGCTGCGTGGACAGATCATCTGGGTTTCGATTGCTACAGGGGTTGTCACTTCGATCCGCTTTCTTGATGACTGGAATCGAGAATATCGCGAGCTGTGGTTGGATAGAGAGAATTAATATAGCCAATATCCCAATTTGGGGTATAATTAAAATATAGTTGCCTATTAGTAGAACTTTACAAATTTGTAAGTAGTACTAGAGAGCCATTGCTCTCCCTATGAGAATAGGTACACTATGATCAAATCCATTTTCATACATAAAAAAGGAGATATTGTAATGTGCGAACCGACAACGCATCGTAGATATCAACGATGCCAAAAGAACCGACAATAC
>CAZUSV010000212.1:0-9264 GCA_964622645.1 uncultured Anaerolineales bacterium | reverse complement strand
ATCAGCCACGATCCTTTGGCTACCGCTGCTGTCCCGCCTTAAGTGGATAGCCTGTCTTGGCAAGTTTTAGAACTGGAGCAATATGCTCCGGACTCCTGTACTTCGAAAGCATCTCGTTTACGATACTCATCTGCATGTGGAAGCCGAGTGATTTCAATTGTCTCTTATGAGTAGCGACTTTATATTTCGAGAGTCCTCGTCCCCTTAATCTCATTGTCATAGGGTTGGCGAAATCACCACTTTTGACCATCTGGCGGTGAAAAGACTGGTCTTCTAATTTGAATACCTCTTCGTACTCCTCTTCATCCACTTCCTCTTCATCTTTGCGAACCCTAACTTTCTCTTCAGCTGGTCCGTACATCCCGAAATACCACAGGGTGCCTTTGTCTTGTTGTTGGATTTTCTTGAAGCTGTCGTTTGCATGAATAATGGTACACAGCAGATCCACCTCTATGTCTTCAAGTTGATCTAGATTGCTGACCATATCAAGATAAAGTTCATACTGCTGAGTTTTGGATCTATCTTTCACTTCTTCCCGCGAAAAGAAATCAATATGTTGTTTGGCTGCTGTGAAATCAACTTTGATGTTGTCATATACCCTGTCAATTTCCTCTTTGATTTCTTGTTGCCGATTGTAATTTTCAAGGGTGATATAGTCCTTGCCGTCCAGACTCTTGGCTACCGGTGCGGCAAAATGCCAGGTCCAGGGATCTGCAAGTTTTACACCTTCAAAGGTCTTTTGTGCTTCATCAATTGTTTGGTTTATTTTGTCGGCGTATTGACGCAATTGCTTCATATAGTCAGGATGCTTTCCAGTGTAGTCTATATCCCCGACGGTAAAGGTACTCACGCTCTCCCCAATTTCTGGTACCGCGTATTCATTTAGACCCAATTGCTGGCTTCTTTGCTTTCTGATATCCTCTGGCATGGTCCCATAGGCCTTGTAAATTAAGTACATGAGATCTAGATAGGTAACCGTTTTTTTGGTTTCATGGTACCTGTCCAATATCATCTCGAAGAGCTTATCCTCTATATTGGTGGTTGCTGCCACTTCTGGAAGGAAGTAGGCGATAGCGTCTTGCTCTACAATGCCTCTTTTTATGATGGGGTCATATTTGATAAGAAACCTTTTCTCTCGCTCTCGCCTGCCTCTATTTTCGATATTACGCTTGAGGGATCTAGAATCCAGGTTCTCCTGTAATGCAAATGAACTGAGCATCACATTCAGCTTCGACGCCATTGGATGAAAGGGCATCTTGGCAATTGTTTCGGCACCCAAAGCTCCTGTATCATCAAAACCTTGTAGCACCAGTTTGCCCTTTAAGTCGTCTACACCCCCTGCAATCTTGGAAGCGGTTTGATTGCAGATATGCTCCCCCATGGATACCCCTGGAATGGTTTCGTCTTCTAGCCGCCATGTGGTTTTACGCATGAAGTTGGGCACTGCGATTACCCCAGGTTCGGTCATCAGCCTTATGGGGGACTCTGCCGCGATCAGATCTCGGTTGCTTTTTTCTATCGCCTTCTCTGAAGCGTAAAAATTTTTGGGTTGGCTTTTAGTGTGCTCAATAGCTATGGACTGATCGCTGGCAACTTTCAAAGGTGGTTTTTTGCTTATAATTTGTCTATACCCAGCTTTGTGTCTGGCTAATCCTATTCTTTGAGATTCAAACTCAGCATACTCATCTGTCAAATAGTCGTCTGGGGCCAGGTATTGGTAGCGTTGGATAATCCCATCTCCGAGGCTGTGCAGTGATTGCTTAGTCCTGGGCAAGACAAACGCTCCATCCTCTTCTTTCGGAATTTGCCGTTGCACTGCTTTACCAAAGGCGCGCTCGATGTGCATGCGCTGGGCGGTGACAACCTGGCTATTATCAAACATAGCTTGTGCATCAGACCCACTTTTAAAACCTTCTCGGGATGCTAGCGCTGTTTTTTGTTGATTATTGTCACGCGCAACTCGATCCGCAAAAGTTGGGCGGCCGATTTGCTGGGGAATTCGATCGATTTTTGTTTTCATGGAATGGCCTTCCCAAGCTCAGTCTGAGAGCGGTGTGGGGAATCCGGCCTCCTCAGTGCAGACCCGCACGATGAAGGTGTAGTCCTCTTTTCCCATGCCATAGTCGTCAAAGATCGCGCCGAGGACTTGCTTCATCTGATTTTTGGGACTCATCTCCAGGAATCTTCCATCGACGTTCACCTGGTAGCGTTCATCGTCGTCGATCATAGCAGGGTGTCTTTGGTCTTCCTCTGCAACAGCGACTGTGATATTGCCCGCGAAGAAGCGTCGCATGGCGTTAAACTTCTGGGAAATCCCGTTGAGTTGCACCACATCCTGGAGGTCTGGTGCAGTATCTGTTGATGGCTTTGCAATTCCCAAATCTTTCGCTAACTCATTGGCAATGTCGAAGTAGTATCCTTCCTCGAAGCCAGTGTTCTCTTTGAAGGCCGCTGCTGCCCGTTGGTAGACACGTGCCAGGTCTTGGGCAGTCGTTGCCAGGGCGTGCTCAGTTAATGCGATGATGCGCTTGGCCCCCCTCTGCTTTTCGGCCAGGTGTTCGAATCCTAGGTATATATCATCCGGAGTCTCCCGCACTTCGACGACATCCCGCCCCAAGATGGCGCGCACGAAGAGGACGAAGTTGTCGGCGTTGGCGATCTTCTTCTCATCCTCTAGGAAGTCGAAGAGCCGCTGATCCATGTAGGCGTAATCTTCTGACTTGATAGAGGGAGTGCCATGCGAGCCCTCGTGAATGAGCGTATCGACCCGCTCCGACATGGGATCCTGACGGAATCTTGGGCGGATAGTGATCACCGAGCTTTCGCCGACACCGCTATTCTTGGCCGGGGAGCCTTCCGCTCGTGGATCCAAACTGCTGACGAACTGGTGTCGGCCGACCTCGCTCATGGCAGCAATGTGTGCCTTGAGATCTGTGAGTTTCTTGATTAGCGCCATGATGACTGTGCCGCTGCCAAAGTATGTCTCGATAATCTCGCGGTGCTTGCCGTAGTGCAGTGCCAGCTCGATGGTCGCTTTGTCTACCCGTTTGATGGCCTCCTTCTGGGCGTATTGAAACGATTTTCGCATCGCTTGCAACTCATCTGGATCCTCGACGACCAATGAGCTCGGTTCCAGCACCTCTTCGCCAGTCACATCAACCGTCACCGAGCGCATCTTGCGATAGTCCGTGCGACCGACAATTTGGTTCTTATCTGCGATTTTTTTCGTGCGTCTACCAGTATGCCGCGATGACTGGAGTTTATCGTCAACCGCCTTGTTGCGCAGGTTCATCAGATCGTTGAGCGTCTCCAGACTGTACTCTAATGCGAAAGTCGAGATTGTCGCCACGGATGGTCTGGCCTGATCGTAAATCTCAACTTCTTCGGCCTCGTCCTCGCTGGCGTAAGCTGTCAGTGTCAGGTCGGCATCGGTATTGGCCAGTTCTTCGACTTTCTGCTCTTCATCTTCAAGATCCGCTCTTCCCCGGTTGAAGAACACCCGCCTCGGGTAATCTTTCCTTTTACGAAATAATCCCCTGATCGGATACTGGGTTTCGACCACACGTTGAATGGGCGCGGCTGAGGCTGGTGGATTGCCCTGATCCAGCCTGTATTGCACAGCGTGCCAGGCTTCGTGGGGTAGCTGACGTTCCTGCCTTGACGCGATCTGCATGTCTTGGCCTGGTGTGTACGTTAGGGTATTGAATTGGGCTGGTTTGGATGCGTTAGACTGCAGGCGCTGGATTTGTTCCCGCTGCATAAGGCTGGCTGAATTGCTATCCATAAGCGACCTTATTACGGCAGCAGCAGACGCCCCCTGGCGCTGATCGACGAATGTCTGCTCTTGCTGTGCCTCGCGGGCTGGCTGATTGTCGACGACTCTGCCGGGCTGGTTGTCTTTTGGGGCAGTAGTTTTCACTTGGGATCCCTGTTGGTAATATTGTAGATCTGATTCTTGACTCTGATCGCTACTGACTTACCTGTGCTTATTGATGATTTTCGTAAGGTTGTGCATTGGCTTCACTAATCTGAAGATTCACTCTCAGACTCGTATTCACCTTCCGATTCGGATCCTGACTCAGACTCGGATTCTTCAACCCAGGCGCGCACATTTTGCTCCTCGGTCAGATTGTGATAGTAATCGAAGATCGATACCAGATCGTCGATTTTTTTCTTTCCAATGCTGCGCCCTTCGAATACGACCTCTTTCTTGCGGTGTTTCTTTGCCCCTTTCTTGAAATATGCCTGCGATAACATCTCATCTCGCTCAGCTTCGCTTGTGTCGCGTACACCAACTGGCGAGATCTTTTCCGTGGGGGCGATGATTTTTTCATCTTTGATTAGATCCTCCACGACGAAATCCGTATCTTTGCGATGGCCTTTGGGGTTGACAGCGTCAAATAGATAGCTGTTCAGTTTCTTCTTGACGCCCGTCATGCGGATGACCGCTTTCAGCTCGCGCTCGTCATCCTCGTCCTCTTTGAGTACATCACGTTCTTCATCATTGAGACCTAAATTCCACAAATCAATATAAGATGCCTTCAGCAAGAATTTGGGGATGTTCTTCTCACTCGATTTAAATAACAACTTCCGGGCGCCTCGTAAGAGGTAGAACGCCCAAAAGGTAAAAATGCTCTTCAAGCCATCACCGTCGCCGACGTCCTCGTTATCCTCTTTGATGTCATCCACTCGCTCGTTGGCAATAACGAGTGCCCTGTTCATATCCTCTTGCCAGGGGTCGGTAGTGAGATTTTTCATCGAGTAGGTTGTGCCTGAAAAGAGAGTCAATAATTGCTCACCAAATCCTTTTCTTTGCCTCAAGAATCGCTTTGTCTTGGGTAGATGACTTTTATCTCCGCCGGTCATCATGCTAGAAAACAAGCGGTGGATCCAGTGAGGATCGATGCCAAAGCTGACCTGCACCTTGCCTTTGAAACTCTTTTTGACGGCACTACGTCGATCCTGTAATTCGGTGTACTCTGGATAGGCGTGCTTATCGGCGGGGCCGAAGGAGTAGCCCTTTATCCACTCATTTTCGTCTGTACCCCAGGAATCGAAGATCTCGGTCATATAATCCTTCATCGCCCTGGCGGTCTCTACAAAGTCGTCGTGATCATCAATGGGGTGGGTAGTTAATTCTAAGATGGACTTTTTGCCCAGGAGCAGCGGCGGGAATCCCTCATCATCTAGTTTTCTGATACCCCCGAAATGGTCGACGGCAAGCCTGAAACAGTCGTCAGGGAAATCTTTGATTTCACGCGAGTACTTTACGCTGGAGGGAGCTTTTTCCAAGAGCTGTTTTCTTTTGGGCGTTTGTCGTTTTTGATAGCGCTTCCACCTCCTGGCAGCTTTCTCTTCTGTCGCTTCTTTATAAACTGGGATGGCAGTTTCAAACTCAATGCCTACCGCCCGTTGCACGATCTGGCTTGAAGGGTTTGTCTCGAACGGCGCAGGACCAGCCGGTTGGGGTGTGGGGTGGGTGAGGGCTTTGGCCCCCATGCGATCAGCCTCGCTTTCCAATTGCGAGTCGTCGTTCAGCACCATTCTGGCCAGGCTGCGCGTGGCTCTCACCCGCCCCTGCTTCTGCTGCACGGCGTGCCAGGCCTCGTGGGGCAGGTGGCGCTCCTGCCCCGGCCCCAGGTGGATCTCGTTCCCTTGAGTATATGCCAGGGCGTTCAACTGCGCCGGTTTGGACGAGTTGCGCTGCACACGCACATCGTCCATATCGATCCCTGATAGTGATTCGATGCTGGCTTTCAAGTTGTCGGGCAGGCCGGTTTTGTTGGGGGGCGGGGCTGTTTTAACCTGTAAGGGGGCGTCGGCCCTATGGGGGAACTTGCCTTGCAGCAATTCTTCTTCGTCTTCATCCAGTATGGGCTGGCGTTGAAGAGGGGGGAACTTGCCCTGCAGTAATTCTCCTTCCTCTTCTTCGGGTATCTGCCGTTGGATGGCTTCACCATAGGCATGATCAAGATGTATCCGCTGGGCTACGACAACAGGGCTACTGTCGATGCTGGATTGAGAGCATGATGAATCTCGGTGATCTGGGATCCCGGCAGAATCTTTCTCCATTGGTTTCTGAAGTTGTGTTTTGCTGCTGGCGGTTATTTTTTGTTGATTATGATCTGATTTCTTTGCAATCGTTTTCATGGTTCAACCCTGTTATGTTAATGTTAGCGATATCCATTAAGCTAAAAGCTGTGTTTTAGTGGTACTCTCGCTGAGTTTGATAATAACCTGCGGGAGGTTTTAGCGGATGATCCTGACCCGAAACTGAATTCCAGGAACCTCCCGCAGGTTTTGTTATTTGTTCAAAACTCTCCAAGATTTCCCATCATTTTTTATCTCGAATGCGATGCTTTGTTTTTGCCCAAGTCCAGCTTCTGCAGACGCGGATTTAATGGTTACATCTTTTGGAGTTTTACTTATTTTTATTGAATAGTGATCAGTATCTATTTGCTCACACTCTTTGATAATTTCATAACCCGATTTAGGTATGATCTCGAAATCACTATCTTCCCATAGTTGCAGAATTGTTTTTGTACCTTTTGGGATTCCCCCTTTTGTAACATTTTTATAATGGTGGAAGTCAGTGAATTCACCATTGGCAGTATCAACCGATAGGTGATAATTTATTTTTTCATCTACTTTTTGAACATGTTCAGTAACTTTCTTTTCGTCAGTAAGTTTGTTGTTCTCTGTATCATATAGTTCATGTTTTACTTGCATTCCTACACTAGGTCCCTCTTCTGAAAGTTCTCCACTAACCAGTTTTACTGAGCCTATTTCTTTTCTTTCTATAATTTTTATTGCGCCTAATTGCAGCTTGGGAATATTTCTAATTTCAGGCTCCTGAATGGTTTCTGTCTGTTCTTCTGGTCTATCTATGAATCTATTTGGATTTATTAAGATATCTAACACACTGGTGCTCCAGGGAAGTTTTCTTAAGGTTTTACCATCAAGCTCCATGAGTGATTTCATATTTTCTATGGATATATTTTCAAGAATGCGCTCTATGTCCAGATAAGATATTCGTCCATATTCTTTAATAATGTTTTTGACATTGATAAAATCTTTTATATCTTGCTTATTCGAAAAATCTTCTCTTCTCACTCTTTGAACATTTGCTTGGTTCATAATGCTATTCTTCTGAGCAACTGAATTACCAGCCGTACTACTCAAAACCTTGCTAAGTTTTTGAGCACGTGGATACATTTGTAGCGCTGTTGCCCCTTTTCGATCTGCTTCGCGCTCCAACGTTTGGTTTTCGTTCAGAGGTATCCCAGATATCGAGCTTGTTGGTTTCACCCGTCCCTGTTTCTGCTGCACGGCGTGCCAGGCTTCGTGGGGTAGAAGGCGCTCCTGCCCCGGTCCCAGGTGGATCTCTGTACCTTGAGTGTAGGCTAGAGCGTTCAACCGGGCTGGCTTTGGCGAGTTGCGCTGCACGCGCACGTCGCTCATATCCATCCCGGAGAGGGTTTCGATACTGGCTTTGAGATGATCTGGTATACCAGTGTTGTCAGGGGTTTTTTCAATCCAAGATTTCTTTTCTGCTTGAGAGATTGAATTTGCACGCCGATCTATTATCTCTGCCGTATGGTGTTTTGCGTTCTTTTGCGGCGGAGATACCTTGGAATGCTTCTTTATGGCCTTAGTTTTTTTGGTTTTCATTTTGGTCTGGATGGTGATGATTTGCCTTTTGAATAGCCAATTACATAATAATGCAGCACTTTTTCGTATCGTCGATCTTTTTAGGCTTCCATTCGACATTGTTGGGATGGTATACATTTCCGTCCGGTCCCACTGCTACCCAATCAACGGCTACAATTGTCTTGGCGTCATTTTCGTCAAATTTAGACTCTTCGACGAGCTCATATGCGAGATGTGTTGTATATACTCTTTCGTAATCTGATCCATACACAAGTGTGACCTTGGCTGCTGTATCTAATTTTTCCCGAAGGTTTTTTTCTGTCTTTTCTTCTCTTTCCTTTTCAATATTTTTATAGATATCCGTCCCTGGGCAGTGGGCTAAACATAACTCACCACTACTATTTTCGATAATGATCGAAGCACAAGAAGTCATTCCCCATGTATATAGGCCATATTTTCTGTTGGAACTGTTATCTTTCATCGCCACACCAGCTATGGGGTCAACAGTAATAAACTTTATGCCGTTACCCTCATGCACCATTTGTAACACGGGGCCAGAACGTCGTGAGTTGCGATTTGAGGATGTCTTCATCTGGAAAGGCATCTTGATCGCTTTCGTTGCCATCCGGTCAGCTTCTTTTTCCAATTTCACATCATCGTTTATCCGCGCCCCTTTTAGGTTCATTGTTGGCTTCACGCGGCCCTGTTTCTGTTGGACGGCATGCCAGGCTTCGTGCGGTAGATGGCGCTCCTGCCCCGGGGCGATATGAATATCATTACCCTGGGTGTAGGCCAGGGCGTTCAACTGCGCCGGTGTCCGTGAGTTGCGGTGCACGCGCACGTCGCCCATGTCGATCCCTGAGAGGGATTCGACCCCGGCTTTTAGATCCTCCGGCAAGCCGGTTTTGTTGGGAGAGGTAGCTTTTTGGCCTTGTAAGGATGGATGGACTCTTTTAGTCATCATGCCTTGAGATAATTCTTTTTCTTTTTCACCTGGTTCCTGCTGTGGCGTTACCCCAATATGAAGGCTCTCAGGAAGCATTCTTTGCACAGACGGGTATGAACCATTAATTATCACCGACTGTAATTTAGCTTGGGCGAATGAGTCTTGTCGGTGGTTTTCAAATGCAAATCGTCCCCCTTTCTCCCAATCAGGTTGATTAGTCGAGGTTGTAGGAATCTCGTTTTGGTGGTGAGCTGTTGATTTTTCTTTGGTTACTTTCATTGTGCGCTATTATCGGCTGTAACAGATCCAGTTTTCACCTATTTTCCAAATAGGTCTACTCATTTTTTTACTTTATTGTTTGTCTATTACCCATTCGATATCGATTTGTATTTAATATATATATCCTTGTCTTCTGCCTTTATTGAATCTATGGTCTTTTCTATCTGATCCAAATGATCGATCAATAAATACACCGAGCTTATCGCATTGGGTGTTCCCAATATAGCGTTAAACTCACTCGACTTTGGTATCCATTTCTTTTCTGCAACCCAATTTTTCCAATCATCATAAGCCATATATAGAGTAACTAGAGTTTCTTTATTCGTAATTACCTCTAATACCTTCGCCAAAATAGCGAATGAAAAAGGCTTTCTGTAGTAAAGTTGTAT
>CAZUSV010000211.1:0-9402 GCA_964622645.1 uncultured Anaerolineales bacterium | reverse complement strand
ACCCCCGTAACCCCCTATTTTCGGAAGTTCTCGCGAAGTTGACATTATCGAACTATTTACAACTATATCTGATCACTACCTGTGAGTCTTTGTGCCAGCGCAAATATGGATGAGGGTAAGCAGGGCCCATAATATTTTTGTAATATTTCATCGCTACAATGGGACTCAAATCATAATTGACAAATGGATAAAAGGAAAACTCGATGAGGACGATATTATATTCTTTTCGGAATGTATGCTTACAATCCAGGAACGGGGATCCTGGCAGGAACCGCGTTCCTAACCGAAATTTTTTCAAGATCCATTCCGGATTATACATTTTAATTAGCACTCTATTTTTCCTGACCGCCTGTGCAACTTCAACGGGTCCGATACTCCCCGCTTCTCCAGCAACTCCATCGGGAGCAGAACAATCAACACCTAATGATCCTCCTGCAAACAATGGTGACGAGTCGGCATTAGCTACCTTCACACAGACACCTCCGGCTGATCCAGCAATCATCGCGGAGACCGAAGACCCAGCCGCCCACCTGATGTATCAGCTTTTGCTCACCAGTGGTGCGGAGTTGGAAGAGACTGTCAACACGATCATAGAATCTGGCGATTCAGGCTTCATTGCTGTATTCCTGGAACTATTACGCGCCAGCCAGATCGGAATTTATCGCAGCTTAGGCTATCAGGAAACGATTGCTGCTCTAGAAGAACTCAGCGGTCAATCCTTCGGTGGGGACTGGCCTGCCTGGGTTGAGTGGTATGGCGCAACCGAACTGGTCCCGCCTGCAGGCTTTACCGGTTGGAAGGGACAGCTCCTGAGTGCGATTGATGTCGGTTTTGGGGTCTTCTTGCAAGATGCCCACCCCTCCACAATCCGAACAGAAGAAATCATGTGGGGTGGCGTTGTGGTAGATGGAATCCCTGCGCTGGATCACGCTACGATGGTCCCTCCCTCCGAGGCGGATTACCTGACATTAGAAGAACCTGTGTTCGGCATCTCAATCAACGGTGACCATCGCGCTTACCCTCTGCGCATCCTCGATTGGCACGAGATGGCCAATGATACCGTTGGCGGCGTGCCAGTTTCCCTGGCCTACTGCACACTGTGTGGCGCAGGGATTGCCTTTGATGGTCGGGCATCGGATGGGGGTACTTATACGTTTGGATCTTCTGGTTTCCTCTACCGCTCCAACAAACTGATGTATGACCGCCAAACTCTCACCCTGTGGAATCAATTAACTGGGGAGCCAGTCCTAGGAAAGCTTGTCGGCTCAGGGATCAAATTAAACCTGCTGCCTGTGGTTGTTACTACCTGGGAATCCTGGTTTGCGCAGCATCCTGACACGCTCGTACTGGATATCGACACCGGTTACGAACGTCCATACTATCCCGGTGCGGCATATGGTGATTATTTCGCCTACCAGGACACCATGTTCCCAGTCTGGCAGCGCAGCGATGTATTGGAAACCAAAGCCAGGGTTTATGCTCTGCAAATCGACGGAATTCCAAAAGCTTACCCGGTTGATCTGCTGACTGAGCAACAAGTTGTCAATGACACAATTGGGAGCACTGCGCTGGTTTTGATTGCTACTCACGGTGAGATCAATGTCGATGGGGAGAATCAACGTGTAGGGTCTGTGATTTATAATGCCGGTGGTGAGGTGCGGGCCTACAACCGCCAGGACGAAGAGTTTTCCCCCGGTCCCAATCCTGACACAGTCGTTGACTCAGCAGGCCTGCTCTGGCAGGTTACAGAAGAAGCCCTCATTGGGCCTGATGGCCAAATGGTCCCACGAGTAAATGGTCACCTGGCATACTGGTTTGGTTGGTATACATTCTTTCCGAATACACTCATCTATGAAACAAGCGAGTAATTAATATTACAGCGCAAAGTCAATAAATATTACGCTAAGGCCGGTCTCCTGACCGAGGCTTCTCGGTCACGCCAACGGCGGGCCTTCGGCCGACCGGCCTTAGCGAGCTTGAAGAGTGATAGAAAACGTCAACCTTGCGCTGTAATATTATTGAGCGGCGTGTTTTCAATGGAGTTAGCACATGAAAAATTACCATCGAATTCTGCTCAGCGTGCTTTTTAGCAATATCCTGGGCGCGCTGATTGTGTTCTTCTATTTTGCCTATATCGATATCCAGACTTATATCCAAAACAAACTCTTTTGGCGTGGTACGCAGGCTGATTGGACAACATTCGCCGTGGTATTGATCCTTGGCAGCATGGCAACCTGGTTCATAGGCATTTTGCGCGCCAGGCCGCTAAATACTTGGGAAGAGCGGTTAATTGCTGGAGGAGAATTGAAAGACCTCCCAGCCAATATTCGTCGCTGGGCAGTAAATTTTCCTCTCTACCTGGCCGCGATCAGCTTCGCAATCCTGACTCTCATCGGAATATTTTTCGGGCAAGGCGGCCTGATGTTCGCCAGTTCCGACCTTCAAACCTTTACGCGCACATTCTTAGGCGTTGGCGGGGTCGGAGGCATAACGGCCTTCATGCTGGCATTCGTATTTACTGATGCTCAATGGCGAGCCCACCTTCCCAATTTTCTATCAGAAGGTGAGGAGAAAATACTGCAGGTTCCGCGCATCACTGTGGGTATGCGCCTGATCCTGACACTTATTCTGACTAGTTTCGTTCCTCTTGTAATTATTGGCATTGCTGGCAATAATGGCATCTTCAGAATCATGGATCCGGCAATCGATCCATTCGACATCATCAGCAGATTACAGACATTGATCATCTTCATCGTGGTCAGCAGTTTAATCATAAACTTCATTATCGGCACCTTGACCACTCACAGCTTGGTAGGACCCCTCAAACGATTGACGCGTAGCATGGACCAAGTTGGCGGCGGCGATCTAACAAAATCATTGGGTATTGAAACCAGCGATGAGATCGGCGACCTGACGTTTCGATTCAACAAAATGATCTCTGAGCTAAGGGATGCTCAACGCATGCGCGATTTGTTTGGCCGTTATGTCAGCAAAGAAGTTGCCGCACAGGTGCTAGATAACGGAGCAGATTTGGGGGGAGAAAATATATCCGCCACAACCCTCTTTGCAGATATTCGCGATTTCACCAGTCTCTCGGAGCGATTGCCCGCTCAAGAGGTGGTCAATATATTGAACCGCTATTACACCCGCATGGTGGATGTGATTGTGGAAGAGGGTGGGCTGGTCAACAAATTTGGCGGCGATTCACTCCTGGCGGTCTTTGGGGCCCCCATAAGACAGCCAGATCACGCCCTACGAGCTGTGCGAGCCGCCTGGCAAATGACTCGCGCCTTGGCGGAGTTCAACGCCGAACAAATCGCTTTGGGGATGCCTGCTCTTACCATCGGGATTGGCATTGCTTCAGGGGAAGTCGTCGCTGGCAATGTGGGAGGTGAAGAGCGAATCGAATATACCGTCATTGGTGACCCGGTCAATCTAGCCTCCCGGCTGCAATCGCTGACAAAAGAACTTGGCGCAACAGTTTTGCTAAGTGAGAATACGCAAAAAGAGCTAGGAGAAGCACAGGCTGAATTTCATCCATTTGGTAAAGTCCCTGTTCGTGGCAAAAGAGAACCGATATCTGTGTTTGCCCTACAAGGATTGGCTGGGACGCCGATAACTTGAACAGGGCCCTACCTATAGAAAAACCGGATGCCGTGAGATGGCATCCGGTTTTGTGTTTGTAATCGATAGATTAGTAAACGTCATGCACGGTATTGTACACGTTGAATTTGCCTGTCGGCGTGATCAAATTTGGAATACGGGCAATCTCCTCTAAGGTGGCATCGTCATAGATGACAATCTCACCCGTCTTACCAGGCTGATCGGCTGTGCCCCACACACTGACCCAAATTTCTGTGCCCTGCATATTGTATTCAAAGTGTACGGCACGGCCGTAGTCCGCGATTTCCCAGCACTTGTGAGTTTCAGTGGGATTTTCTTTAGCGACAACACAGACTGTGCGCTGGATCACCTCGTCGGAGTTCAAAACGTGATCAACCCAAATCCATTTACTGTTGGGGTGCGTCTTGAGAAAAAGGCTGCCTGCGCCCTCTAAGGGAATATTGCGCACAACTTTCCAGGCGGATTCAGGGTGGTTTTCAGGATCAGTGCCGATGGCAACCATGGCGCCTTCACCCAGGTGCGCTGTGCTCCACACAGGCCCAAACTCTGGATCGATCCAGTTAGCGCCGCGGCCAGGGTGTGGGATTGCGGGGGTTTCGACAAGTGCCTCCAAATTCCCTTCCAGGGCATCGATCACAGCCACTTTATTAGCCTGGTTGGCGGCCACAAAGAAATAGCGCTTCGTCGAATCCCATCCACCATCATGCAGGAAACGCTCAGCTTCGATCATCTTGATGGCGGGATTGATGGGGTCCGAGTAATCCACCAACCAGATCAGTCCAGTTTCTTTGACGTTGATGATCCATTCTGGTTTGAAGTGAGAGGCTACAATGGATGCCACGCGCGGCTCTGGATGGTATTCCTCTGTATCGTAGGTGTAGCTGCGGGTGCTGACCACCTTGAAGGGTTCCAGGGTCTCGCCATCCAGGATCGCGAAGTGGGGCGGCCAATAGCAGCCCACCACGGCATATTTATCCGTGAAGTCGCCTTCTTCGCCGTTGTATTTGCTCGTCTCAGTAGACCTGGCATCATAACAGGTCTGCACTTCGGCGACTTTGTCAGGAACTTCCATCCACAAGTCGATCAGGGCTAATCTGCCATCACGGCCAATGGTGTATACATAACGCCCTGTTGCGGACATGCGCGAGATGTGCACGGCATAACCTGTATTGACATTGTTGACAACCTCATGGGTATCGCCGTCGATGATCGCTACCTGGCCAGCATCACGTAGAGTGACGGCAAAGTAGTTCTCCCAATTACGGTCGCTTTGGGGCGATGTGGGACGATCTGCAGGCTCCACGAAGACCTTCCAGGAATCCAGCATTTGTTCCAGCGACATCTCCGGCGGCTGGGGAGGCTCGTTCTGGATGAACTTAGCCATCAGTTCAGCCTCATCTTCAGAGAGAACACCCTGCTTGCCCCAGTCTGGCATTCCGCGCGGCGTGCCATTGAAGATGATCGAAGCCAACGCCACAGTTCCCTTTGGGAGAGTCAGGTCAGGAGTCAACCCAGGCCCGGTAGCACCATTGCGCAGCACCCCGTGACAACCAGCGCAGCGCTCGAAGAAGATCTGCGTGGCTTTCTCAAATTCCGCTTCTGAAAGGGCCGGCGCGCCAGTTTCAACTGCTACGACAGGTTCAGCCCCTTCTAGAACCTCTTCAGGCAAACCAGCCAAATATTGGACGACAATTTCCATCTGATCGCTGCTGAGCATGTCAACTAATGTGGCAGGCATCTGACCCGGTTGGCAGGGACCACTTGGGCATTCAGCAGGAATGAAAATATCAGGTTCTTCAATGGCCTCACGGACATACTCATCTACAGTATCTGCTGTGCCTGTATACGCGCTGCTCTGCAAATTCGCCTCGGCAATTTCACCCATGCGCGATAAGTCAGGGCCAATATTTCCCGTGGCCCCAGGGATACCAGGGATCACATGGCAGGCGATGCAACCACCTCCTTGGAATGCTGCGACCACTTCCTCAGGGCTGGCTGTGGCAGAATCTCCTGAATCACAGGCGCTCATTACGAGCACCAATGCCAGCAGTAGAACAACCAAAGACAGATAGTTCTTCATAGGATTTACCTCCTGAATTGATAATAGAACCTTTGATTATCGTATACCAGGACAATGCTACTGTCTTTGCGCTGGCGCAAATATTGGACTAATTTAGGCAAGAAAGTATGTTTATATTCCCCTAGGCTACTCTTCACAAATCACATAAATCGACACCCGGATAGGATTTCGTTTCCTCCCCATTTTGGACGAGATCTTCGGCGATCGTCACTAAACCATGCGGAGATTGAATGATCACTTGTTGGCGTTTACTCTGCACCAAACCCTTTTTCTCCCACTCTTTGAGAAAACGGCTGACCGTATACAGCGTTGTCCCCGTCATCTCAGCCAAATCCTGGCGTGAAAGGGGCAAATCAATCAAGACTCCCTCGTCTGTCTTTTTTCCCGACTGGCCCGCCAATCGCAGGACTGCCCGGGCAATGCGTTGCTCAACTCGCTGTGTAGATAGCTCGCGAACTCTATTTTGGAATTCACGAATTTGACCTGCCATAATGTGCAAAGCATTCAAGGCCAGACGCGGCGAAGCTTCCATCAATTGGTTCATCGTGGCGCGATCCCAGGCCAATGCCCGGCAATGCCCCACAGCTTCCGCCGAAACTGGGTAGGTAACTTTCTTCAAAATGGCGATGATCCCAAACACTCGCCCGGGAACGAGATATCCCAATATGACTTGCTGCCCATCGGTTGTGATCTGGGTAAGTTTGACTTTGCCCTCGATCAATACATAGGCGATTTCGGCCGGGTCTTCTTCCAGGAAGAAATACGTTCCTTCCCCCAACTCACGGATATTTGCCGCAGCGATCACAGGATCAAATTCTGCCTGGCTGAGATCACGAAAAACTGCCGCCCCACGGGCAATTTCGATCTCTGATTGGGCAATCTTCATAGCCCAATTCTAATCCATAAAGAGAGTAATTGTGTTAGAGTTATCCAAGGTCTCTAGGAATCGCCGGGGTAGCTGCCAGATTTGGGGGTATGGGGCGTGCAGAGCACGCCCCATACCCCCAAATCTGGACATTACCACGGGAATTCCTGGAGACCCGTTATCCAATGCACTTGAAAGACGCGGGAGGTACAAGATGAGGATTACCAGCATACTCGGGTTTATGCTCATATTGCCTCTCTTCCTAGTTGCTTGCGATGGCGCTATGGAACTATGGGCTCAAAAAGTTACCTCTGATGGGGATTTGGTGGGAATCGTCTTTCAAAATGGGGTCGAATGCTTAGGCGAAGATGCCCAACCAAATGAGGGGCAGGTTCTCTTTATTTCCCTCGAGGGTGATGACAGCAACCCTGGCACTGCTTCTGCTCCCTTAGGCTCCTTGGCCTTTGCCCTCTGCAATCTGGTCCCCGGCCAGACCCTGAATATTGCTCCTGGCATTTACCAGGAATCCATCATCTTGGGCGCCTTTGGGGACAGGAGCGCGCCCATCGTCATTCGCGCCCACCCAGAGGCAGGGAGGTATCCTATTCTGGATGGAGAATCCTCTCGAAGTATAGGTATCGCCCTGGTCGAAAGCACCAACATCATTGTCGAAGGTCTAGAATTCCACAATTATCTCGATGAGGGTCTGCTCATCCTGGAGGGGTCGAACTTCATCATCCGGGGCAATAAATTCACAGCCAACGGGCGCGCCTCGGTCGATCCGGATCACGAAGATGAGGGCTTTGGCCTTAACATTTTGGGAGCCAACCATGTGCTCATCGAAGGCAATCAGGCCGCCGACAATGGACCCAACCAGGAGCGCTGGGAAAACTTCGCCCTGGGCACCGGTATCAACACCTACGGTAACCAAAATGTGATCATTCGCGACAACTACGTCCACGGCACCATCGGTGGGGGCATTCTGGTTGAGGACAGTGAAAATGTATTGGTAGAGAACAACCGCATCGAAGATAACCAGCTCGACGCCAATGGCGACTACTGGGATGGCGGCATCTGGGTGGATGGAGGCATAGATATCATCCTAAGAAGAAATGTGATCACCAACAATCACGGACCAGGGATCGTGCTCAGCGATGAAGATGTGCAATATCCGGAGGCATCCTATGGCTACCTACTCGAGGACAACCGCATCAGCGACAACCTCGTGGGAATCTGGATGTGGAATTGGGGGATGTGCCCAGTTGAAGAAAGCATCATCCAATTGAACGGCAATCAATTGGCTGGCAATCAAGATGGGGAAACCTGGTGTACGGATTGGGAGTGCGGCGTTGGGGAGCCGTGTGATTAGTTAGATTTCGATGTTTACAGCAAATACATAATGGCGATGGCGCCACCAGCAAGGCCCATAATCTTTAAGAACTGGGACATCTCGACCATCTTCATATTCTCATCATCGATAGCCCAAAAATTGTGCATAAAGAAGGCTGCGCCGAGCAAGAAAGCGACCACCAACCATCCAGCGACTTTGGTATGGTAAGTATGTTCGGTACTCTGTTGGGGTGAGAATGGGTGGCAAAACGGTAATCGATCACAAACTCAATGTCCGAAAATCTTAATAGCACCAACTTTTGCTAACTAATTCAAACCATCACTCACTGAATTTTCCAGGCTGTATAGCTAGAATTAAGCGAAAGGCCCCACCTATGGGCAAATAGGCGCAAGGTACACGATCCGTCTATAACTACGCTTTCTCTCGAGACGGATCATTGCGCAAATATGCATTCCAATAAGGTTAGCGTTCGATGCATTCAAGAGACGATCATCTTCCTGAAGTAAACCTGATCATAAATCGTTCTACTGTGTTTACCTTCAAGAAATCTGAAATTTCAATTGGTAGATCAGATATTAACGACCTCGTCATAGCTGATCCATACATATCTCGAGCACATGCTAAATTGCGATTCAAAGAAGGTCATTATGAAATTGAAGATCTCGATTCGACCGCGGGGACTTTCATAAACAAAAAGCAAATTAAAAAATGTCTTCTAACCCCAGGTGATGCAATTAGATTAGCTAATTTCAATCTGATATTTGGTCAAGAGGGTTTCCCTGCAGCGGAAAATAGCTCGTTGTACCAACCCTCGCCCCTCGAAGAATCAAGTGCCTATGAACCTCAAGATTTCTTTAAGACAGATAGAGTACTATTTATTTGAGGGGTGTACATAATGATTATTTTGAAGCAACCAGCGAGATCGAAATCTCTGCTCAGACAGGAAGTCCGTTTTGCCCGGAGGGTACGCAAAGCGACGGACTTGATATTTCAGCAGAAAATTCATTTTCGCTGGATTCGTGAGTGAATGAGATCACGTTTTCCCATAAACCGCCACCAGGGACAGCGGCTAGAGGGACAATGAGGCCAGTGCAAAGTCGCATGATATTTTTAGGATTGAGACCTGGCAGGTCTTATGAAACCCCCGAAACTCATTTCTAACCCAAAAACCTGCCAGGTCTATCCCAAATATCTGTTTTGTTTCTACCTTGACAATGTCACTTTTCAGACGAGAAGCCCGGAAATAGGGGGTGGCAGAATGGCGATAAGGTAAGCCGATCCATAATGGGGCATAGTAATAACCAGACTCGCTGGTTCCGAAAACATAAAGTTATTCTCCAGGGATAGCCAAAGAAGATACCGCCATTGGGGGCATGGCAAAGCCCACCGGTATTTACACTGCACCATAAGATTGGGTTTCCAGGATTTCCCGTGGTAATGTCCAGATTTGGGGGTATGGGGCGTGCTCCGCACGCCCCATAC
>CAZUSV010000210.1:0-9550 GCA_964622645.1 uncultured Anaerolineales bacterium | reverse complement strand
CTAGTGCGCCGATGGCGAATAATACTGCGGATAAACCTACGTAATATGATACAGGCAGCATAATGTTCTCCAAACGTTATACGTGTCAACGCCTTGCCCTGCGATCGAAGATCGTGTCGAAGGGTTCAACGTTGAACGTTTTTATTCTCTCGTCGCGTCAACACAATCGCGCCAATCATGGCAACAAGTAATAAGATCGAGGTCACTTCGAAGGGCAGCAGGTATTCTTGGAATAGCATCGATCCCACCGAAGATGGGCTACCGAAACCCTCGGGTAAGTCTTTGACTGCCACAAGTTCACCAGCCTGGAAGAAGAGGATATATAAGGTTTCAGCGATCAAGCCCAGGCCGAGGATGATGGCCAGCGGACGCTGCCAGGCCAGGGTTTCACTCTCACCAAGTTTCTCCGCACCCAGTAGCATGATCACAAACAGGAAAAGCACCATGATCGCCCCGGCATATACGGCGACCTGGCTTACGGCGATAAAGGCACCCCCCAGCAGTAAATAGAAAATAGCCACGGTGATGAAGTTGATGATCAAATAAATAGCTGAGTAAATGGCGTTGCGGCTGATGAGCATCCCCAGCCCCGAGGCAATGGCTATCAAAGCGAGAAATATAAAGGTGATTAATTCAGGTGTCATAGTTCACTATCCAGTGTACAGTGTTCAGTACTCAGTATTCAGTTGCCAGCGTATCGACTGATCACTGAATACTGGATACTGATTACTGATAACTAATCCGTCGGATCCGCCATCTCCGGCACGGAGCGGGTGAAAACCCCTGGCTCGACTTCTTGCGGGGTCGGTTTGCCATTCTCGGGTACTGGGACCAACAGCCTCTCCTTGGTGTAGATCGCCTCAGCCCGACTGACGAAAGATAACTCGTAATTATCTTCCAGGGTAATTGCCTCTGTGGGGCAGGCATCCTCACAATATCCACAATAAATACAGCGCAGCATATTGATCTCATAGGTGCTGGCATAGCGATCTCCCGGTGCATATCGTTCATCATCGGCATTTTCTGCAGATTCGACGAAGATGGCATCTGCCGGGCAGGCTGCTGCACAAAGTGAGCATCCAATGCACTTCTCCAGGCCATTCTCATAACGATGGAGGACATGTCGGCCGCGGAAGCGCGAACTTACCGGACGCTTGACCTCCGGGTATTGGTAGGTGACCGGTTTTTCGAACATGGATTTGAAGGTGATCCATAACCCTTTGAATAATTCTTGAACACGGGCTCGTTCTGGGAACGCCATGTAAATTCTCCTTCGTGTGTCCTTTTCTACCTTGACAATGTCAACTTTCAGGCAAGAAGCCCGAAAATAGGGGGGTGCGGGAGTGCGGAGCAATTCCACACCCCCCTATTTTCGGAAGTTCTCGCGAAGTTGACATTGTCAAACTACTATCCTCTAATTACCAATATTACGGCGGTCACGAAGACATTCGCCAGCGAAAGGGGGAGTAGGATTTTCCAGCCAAAGGCCATCAGGCGATCATAACGGAAGCGAGGGAAAGTCGCTCGCACCCAGATGATGACAAAAAGCAAAATGATGATTTTGGTGAAGAGAACCAGGGGCTCCAAGAAAGCCGGGATATCAATGAAGGGTAAACGATAGCCTCCCAGGAACACTGTGGCAGCGATGGCGGCGATGGCGATCATCTTGATGTATTCGGCCATGAAGAAAAGGGCGAATTTCATTCCAGAATATTCAGCATGATAACCAGCGGTCAGCTCTTGCTCGGCTTCCGGCATATCGAAGGGGGCGCGGTTGATTTCAGCCAGCCCTGCTAACAGGAAGATGACGAATGCCAGAAACTGGGGAATGACAAACCAGACATTGCGTTGGGCTTCGACGATATCGACAAGGCTCATCGAGCCGGTCAGCATGATCGGACCAATAAACGAGATCCCCAAGGCCAATTCGTAGCTGACCATCTGCGCAGAAGAACGCAGGCCGCCCAAGAGGGCATATTTGTTATTCGAAGACCAACCGGCGATGACGATGCCGTAAACTGCAATCGATGCGACTGCTGTCAGGTAGAGCACACCCACGTTGGCATTCGATAGGTAAAGATTGATCTCTCGCCCGGCGATGACCACCTGGCTGCCCCAGGGAATCACCGCCCAGATGATCAGTGCCGGTAGCACCGTAATGATCGGAGCCAGGACAAACATCAGTTTATCTGCTGTAGCGGGAATAAGTTCCTCATTGAAGATCAATTTGATGCCATCGGCGACGGGTTGTAAGATCCCAAAGGGGCCTGCCCGGTTGGGGCCGATGCGCACCTGGATACGGGCTAGTGCCCTGCGTTCGTATAAGGTCAGATAAGCAAAGCCTGTCACGCCAAATAGAAGCAGGATTACAGATTTGATGACCCATTCAATGATTAATGCTGGTTCCATAAAGATACCTCGTTACACCTCAGGCGAGTGCTGATTCAGCAATTCGTATTTCGAAAGCGCTGGGCTTGTCAATCGGTACACCCATGCTGCGGGGTATGAGAGCGAAGCCCTGGGGAACGTTTTCATCTTCCTTGACGACCGCATTGTTCGTCTTCCCACCGTTGATGCTGATCCCTACCGTCATGCCATCGATGGCCTTCAAAGTATGCGAGTCCTTAGGATTGACCAGGATGAACGGCTCTGGGAGACGGGGATGTAGCACCTCCGAAGGGGTGATCATGCTTCCACGGTCGTACAGCAGAGTGATGGGTACGACAATGACCTCGCCTTCGGGCAGACCCCTGGGGTCTGTTGAGACCCCAGGGGTCTCTTGCACACCTAACGGGGCCAACTGAATCCCAAGCCCTTGCTTGTTCTCATAGCCAGTCCCGCCATAATAAAGATCACCACGCCCGACGATGGGCCATTGTTCGGTGGTCTCGGCCAGTTTCTGGTAGGTTATATTTTCATATCTGGGAATCTCGGCGCAAAGTCCTGGCAGCACCAATGAAGGGAAGCGCCCTTTGAGTTCCACGCCGACTTTGGCGCCGATACGGGCAGCAATGTCGAAGTCAGGGCGTGCCTCGCCTTTGGGAAGTACCACCGGATAAAAACGCTGTACCCGCCGTTCGCCAGAAGTGAAGGTTCCTTCCCGCTCGGTCTGCGCCTGTGCGGGCAGTACGACATCAGCCAGCTCAGCGGTTTCGGTCAGGAAAAGCTCCTGCACGACCACAAAATCGGCCTGCGTGATTGTATCCGCGAAAACAGGGTCGTCACCGACAGGGTCTGCGCCGGCGATGTAGAGCACTTTTGCCGCTGTGATATCGGCACCAGGTCGGAAGCCTATATCCCAGGCACCTTGGGTGTTCGCCCGTTGCCAGACGCCAACCAGGCCACTGTTTGTCTTGCCCACATGATTTGTCTCAACCAGCAGGTTGGCGCAGGCTTTTGCCAGGGCTTTTGATGTCTCTAAGCCAATGCCTTCGCTGCCGAAGAAAACTACCAGGTTTCTTACGTTGGACAGGTTATCAACCTGTCCTACTGCGTCAACTTCATTGCCGTACTCATAACGAATAGTATCCGTTGCATAACGATCCAGCTTAGTGGCGCGCGGGTTGGCGACGATCAGTTTTGCACCGCGCTCAGCCGCAGCTTTGACCCTCAGCCACCAAACGGGCGCTTCCTCTTCCAGATCGCAGGCCACCACAACCACGGCATCGCCCTCGCCGAGATCAGCGAGGTTGGAGCCTGTTCCCAAGCCAACTTGCGCAACTAAATCGCCGCCGGCTATATAAGCATGCAAACCGGCCTTACCGCCCAAACCATCGGTGAGTTTCTTCAAGTTGAACAGATCTTCATTAGGCAGACGTCCCGATACCAGGGTCAATAATCCCTCTCCGGCGTTCTTGAGCTGATCTGCCACTAAGGCCAGGGCTTCGTCCCAGCTTGTAGGGGTCAGTTCACCACCCTTGCGGATCAACGGTTGGGTCAGCCGTTCTTCACTCTCGGTGAAGTGATATGCAAAGCGGCCCTTATCACAGATCCATAGCTCGTTGACCCCTTCGTTCTGGCGGGGCATGGCGCGTTTGATGACGATGTCGCCGCCTGATTTGGCCTCGCGGCGAGTGTTGTAGGTCATATTGCAGCCTACAGGGCAGTGCGTGCAGATCGAGGCGGCATTTTTGAGCTCCCAGGGCCGTGCCCCAAAGCGGAAATCTGTCGTGGTCAGCGCCCCAACGGGACAAATATCCGTGGTGTTGCCTGACCAATAGGAATCGAAGCCAGGTTCAGAATTGGTGATGATGTCAGTAGCCCGTCCACGGTTGAAGAATTCCAGCACGGCGTCATCGACGATTAATTCCTGAAAGCGGATGCAGCGCGCACATTGAATGCAGCGCTCGCGGTCCAGCCAGATCAAATCCCCAAGAGGGACATTCTTATCGAAACGGATCTTTTCATCGAAGATGAAGCGGCTTTCGCCAGGCCCATGCGCCATGGTCAGGTTCTGCAAGGGGCACTCACCACCCTTGTCACAGATTGGGCAATCGAGTGGGTGGGAGGTCAGCAGCAGTTCGACGATCTCCTGGCGACCCTGCTGGACCTTCTCTGTCATACCCTCGACCACCATGCCCTCTGAGACGGGGACAGTGCAGGCGGTTTCCAGTTTCCACCCAAACTGAATCTTGGGTGAGCCATCCTCTTCGAGAACGATTTCCCCGCTATCGCGGTCACGCACTGGATTGCCAATATCGACCAGGCACATCCGGCACATGCCTACGGGTTCCATCTTGGGATGGTAGCAGAAGACAGGGATGTCGATGCCGATCTTCTTGGCGGCGTCGACAACTAAGGTGCCTTCTGGAACTGAGACTTGCTTACCGTCGATGGTTAGTGTGACTTCTTTTGTCATATTGTTATCTCGTTAATGTGCCACTGAGATCACGGAGAACTCAGAGATTGTTTTTTCTCAGTGTGCTCTGTGGACTCGGTGGCGAGATTATTTAACCGCAGCCTTGAAATCCTCTGGGAAGCGTTCGATACCCGTCATCACAGCCTGGATGGAGAATTCGCCCAGCGCGCACAGGCATTTGTTTTCGATCTGCTTGGCAACGCTGTTGAGCAATTCGACATCGTCTTGGCTAGCTTCGCCCTCATGGATGCGTCCGATAATATGTCTCATCCAGTAATTTCCTTCACGACAGGGCGTGCATTTTCCACAAGATTCATGCTCGAAGAAGTGGATGGTCTTGCTCAGAACCCAATCGATGCTCACTGTATCGTCGATAACGATCACTGAAGCGGAACCTAGGTCAGCGTTCAACTCGCGCAGTGAGGCGTAATCCATGGGGGTGTCCAGGGCTTTATCGTCAGCGACGATCAGCGCTGAGGATGCGCCCGCGGCCATGATCGCACGAATAGGGCGGTCATCGATGGTGCCACCTCCATGATCGTAGATCAGTTCGCGGAAGGTCGTGCCAAAGGGCAGCTCGTAATTGCCGGGTTTCTTCACTCGTCCAGACAGGCAGAATACTTTAACGCCAGCAGTATCCTCGGTGCCCAGGGATTTGTACCATTCCCCACCCTTGGTGATGATCAAGGGCACGTTGGTCAGGGTCTCGACATTATTGACCACTGTGGGCTTGCCGTATAGGCCAAAGGATGGTGGGAAAGGGGGGCGCAGGCGCGGTTGGCCGCGCTTGCCTTCCAACGACTCCAGCAAGGCAGTCTCCTCGCCGCAGATATACGCACCTGCGCCTAAATGCGAGTAGATGCGCAGCGAGTAATCCGTACCAAAGAGGTTGTCGCCAAGCATGCCGGCCTGCTCGAGTTCAGCAATCTTCTCATCGAGTACATGCGTCAATTCCCAGAACTCGCCCCGGCAATATATGTAGGCTTCTGTTGCGCCCACGGCATATGAGGCAATCGCCACGCCCTCCAGGAACTGGAAGGGATTGCTTTCCATGATTTCGCGGTCTTTGAAGGTGCCTGGTTCAGACTCATCGGCGTTGGCGACAACATAGTGGGGCCAGTTGTCGTTGTCCATGAAGGACCACTTCAATCCGGTGGGGAAGCCCGCACCGCCGCGGCCGCGCAGCCCAGATGTCTTGACGATCTCGGTGACTTCATCAGGCTTCATCGTCCTGACGACTTTCTCGAAAGCCTCGAAGCCGCCATTCTGCTTATAAACATCCAGTTTGTTTAACTCTGGAATCTCCCGGTGTCGGAGGAGTATGTATTCAGCCATTATTTCTTCTCCTCCTTCTTCCACTCTTCGATGGATTCCATGGTGCTCTCTACAGTCATTTCCTCGTGATAGGCAAGACCTTCACCTGTCTGAACCTGGAACATAGGCGCTTTGTCGCACGCTGCCAGGCACATCACACCTTCAACGGTGACCAGCCCATCCTTTGTGGTTTCACCGACCTTTATGCCCAGGTTATCACAAAGCTTTTCCAGAAATTCATCAGCGCCTCGCAATGCGCAAGGCAGGTCATTGCAAACCTGAATGCGATACTTACCGCCTTGTTCGTCGTGGTACAGGGTATAGAAGCCGACCAAGGTAACCACTTCTGTGGGGGTCATCTCCAGTATCTCGGCGATCTCATGGATGTCTTGTTTGGTGACATGCCCGTCTGCGCGCTGGGCGATATACAACAAGGGCATCACTGCTGAGCGTTTCTGATCTGGTGGATATTTGGCGATAATCTTTTCGATTTCGTCTGTGTAATTTTCAGCGATCTTATTCACCTGTCCGAATCTCCCAAAACGATGTCGATACTGCCGATAATAGCCACAAGGTCGGCGACCAGCAGCCCTTCACTCAAGACAGGCAGAGCCTGCAAGTGCACGAAAGAAGGCGTGCGCCAGTGGACGCGGTAAGGCTTGTTGCCGCCGTCTCCTTCGAGATAGACTCCCAGTTCTCCACGGGGTGAAGACACGGGCATATAGACATATTCAGCGGGAGCGTCAAAGCCATCCGTCCACAATTTGAAGTGGTGGATCAACGCCTCCATGCTGGTGCCCAACTCGGAGCGGGGGGGCGGGACGAATTTGCGGTTGTTGCTACGCACCGGGGCACCGTCCAGCTCCCTGAGTTTTTCCATGCCTTGCTTGATGATGGATAGCGACTGCCAGAATTCATCCATGCGGCAGATGTAGCGGCCAAAAACGTCTCCGGAAGTTTCAGTTGGAACCTCGAAGTCGTATTCTTCATAGCCGGAGTAAGGGCGGACTTTGCGGTTGTCGAAGGCTACGCCCGATCCCCGCAAGGTTGGCCCGGTCAAACCCCAGGCGATGGCATCTTCCCCAGAGATCACTCCGATGCCCTTGGTGCGGTCGATGAAAAGCGGGTTCTTGGTCAGCAAGCCGTGATACTGCTCGATACGAGCAGGAAAATATTCCACAAAATCTTGCACTGCAGAATAGAACTCCTCAGGGACATCTCGCCACAAGCCGCCGGGTCGGATATAGGTAGTCATCATGCGCTGACCGGACACTATTTCCAGGATATCGAGGATGATTTCTCGCTCGCGGAAGCAGTACAGGAACATCGACATCGCCGCCAGATCCAGCGACTGAGTCCCCAGCCATACCAGATGCGAAGCGATGCGCTGCAACTCGGCCAGGATTACACGGATGACCTGTGCCCTTTCCGGAACATCCAGGCCGACTAATTTCTCGACTGCCAGGCAGAAAGCCAGGTTGTTACCGACCGTATTGAGATAATCCAATCGGTCGGTCATCACTTCGGCTTGTTCGTAGCGCTTGGCTTCCATATTCTTCTCAATCCCTGTGTGCAGGAAGCCAATATCTGGAACACAATTGATGATCGTCTCGCCCTCGAGTTCCAGCATCAAGCGCAGCACACCGTGCGTGCTGGGATGCTGCGGACCCATGTTGAGCAGCATGGTATCGCCTTGGATCGCTCGGTCCGAGACCAGGTGTTTTAATTCATCCAAAGTTACTTCTTGAAGTTGGACCATAAAGACCTCGTTACGCAATACGTACTACGTATTACGTATTACGTTTATTCCTTCACATAAGGTTTCTTCTTATCGATCTCATCTGCGTTGAAGCTGAACTGTACTTCTTCGTATCCCAGGGGGTAATCTTTGCGCAAAGGATGGCCTTCCCACTCATAGGGCATTAGAATACGGCGCAGATCAGAGTGCCCCTCGACATTGATACCAAACATATCCCATATTTCGCGCTCATGCCAGTTTGCGTTGGGGTACAGACCCTCGATGGTGGGAACAACTGGATCATCGCCTGGCACCGCGGCTCGCAGTCTCAGCGTGATATTCTCATCGAGGGAATAAAGTTGATACACAACGTGGAATCTGGGATCACCTTCAGGCCAATAATCTACTGCCGTAAGACTGGCGAGCAAATCGAAGCCGAACTCATCTCGCAGAGTCTGGCAGATTTCGACCACATCTCCAGGCGCAACGATCAAGGAATGCTCATCGCTGAAAACGTGTTCGTCTACCTCAAAATTATCCTTGATCTTCTTTATAGCATCGGATAGTTTTTCATTCATCGAATATCCAATCTCTAATATCTAATATCCAATATCTAATCCCCAATATCTAATCCTTACTTCCATTTCGTGAGTTTCTCATTCTCGACTTTTTCATACAGCGTGAGAATTCCATGGATCAAGCCTTCAGGGCGAGGCGGACAGCCAGCGACATAGACATCGATAGGGATCACCTCGTCAACCCCCTGAACGATGGCGTAGTTATTGAAAACACCGCCGCAGGAAGCACAATCTCCCATGGCAATGGCCCACTTGGGGTCGGGTAACTGGTCATATAACCTGCGCACAACTGGGGCCATTTTGCGAGATACGCGGCCGGCCACGATCAACAAGTCAGATTGGCGGGGGCTGGCGCGCATCAGTTCCATGCCGAAGCGGCTCATATCGTAATGTGAGGCTTGGGCGTGCATCATTTCGATCGCGCAGCAGGCTAATCCAGATAATAGCGGCCACATCGCTCTCGTACGGCTCCAGTTGACAGCTTTTTCTAACGTTGTGGTAACAATCCCCATATTACCTAGTTTTTGTTCTATTCCCATTCCAGGGCTCCTTTCTTCCAGGCATACACATAACCTACCAATAAAATGAGGATGAAGACAAACATCTCGACTAATGCAAAAATCCCCAGGCTGTTGTCGATGAAGTCACGTAGCACGACTGCCCAGGGAAGGAAGAAGATAATCTCGATGTCGAAAAGGATGAAAAGGACGGCGATCAAATAGAACTTGACCGACATGCGCCGGGTGCCAGGGCCGTAGGGATTCATGCCCGATTCATAGGGCATGGCCTTGGCATCCGTTTGGCGTTTTGGTCCGAATGAATGGCCCAAAATGACCACCAGACCTGCTAGCCCGGTGGCCAAAACAATAAGGATTGCGATGGGAAGATACTCTATGAGCATAAATAATCCTCAAAAAAACCATTGTCCTGGTTGCTATTTTTCAAACTTGCCGAAGTATATCATAGGAAGCAAATTACAGCTAGTTCGAAATTTCACAAATTGTATTATGACATAAATCACCTGATGGAGTCATAATACAATTTGTGAAATTTCGAACTAGC
>CAZUSV010000209.1:0-9638 GCA_964622645.1 uncultured Anaerolineales bacterium | reverse complement strand
TCTGCTACTACATCATTTTGCCATTTTGTCCCGCCTTACGTTTATAACCCAATACTGTAAGCTAAAAACAATTCCTTTTAGGTGTTTAGTGGTAATCTCGCTAAGTTTTCAAAGAAATCTCCTCGGTCTGGAGTCCGACGTCTCCTGACGTCGGGAGATAAGGGCTCATGCATAAGCACTCGTCAACGAAATCTGGAGATTTCGGACTCCGTTCCCTCAGTACAGGTCAATATTGCGGGAGTAAATGGATTTAGCGAGAGCACCATGTAGTACACTGGAAAGAAAGTTTTGGAAAGATTTTCCCAGAAACTTTTTGGGGACTTTGTCCAGAGTATCCATTACTTCAGTTTCCGGGAAAATTCAGATTATTTATTTTACGGTGTACTTAGGCCCTCCTCTGCCCAGAGCAATCGCATATGCTTTGATCGCTCAGTTTGGATAGACATATCCAAACGATTGCCCTTCAATTTCTGTGGATAGGTTCGACTTTTCTCACTACAGGTTTGTCAATCCACAGAGAGCTAATCTGCCAAATGCAATTGCCCTGCCTCTGCCAAGACAGCATGGGGCTCAATCTCAATCGTGATATACTTCCCAAAATGACGCTAATGGAAATCTCGAAACCAATACTTTCCCAGGAGACTTACATCATGAAAGATTTTCTAACTGTTGCTGACTATTCACCCGAATCTCTGCAAGAATTACTCGATTCAGCAGTGCAACTCAAAGACGAATGGAAAAGTGGGGACAATAAACCCATTTTCAAGAGTAAAGTCTTGGCGATGATCTTCCAAAAACCCAGTTTGCGGACGCGCGTTTCTTTCGATATGGCCATGCGCCATTTTGGCGGGGACGCCCTATATCTTTCGCCAGCAGAGATTGGCTTGGGTAAGCGCGAATCGATCGCCGATGTGGCCCGCGTGCTTTCAGGGTATGTGGACGTGATCATGGCGCGCGTTTTCGACCACGCGCATGTTGAAGAACTGGCTATATGGGCCAGCATCCCGGTGATCAACGGCTTAAGCGATTACAACCACCCCTGCCAGGCTTTAGCAGACGCGCTGACGATCTATGAAGAGTTCGGGAATATGCAAGGTTTGAATATAACTTATGTCGGTGATGGTAACAATGTGGCGGTTTCACTCATGCATATTTGTGTCAAATTAGGCAGCAACTTCACCATCGGCAACCCTGAAGGATATGATATGCCTGCTGGTGCCATCGAGTTGGGTAAAAAATTTGCAGCAGAAACAGGTAGCACGATCAAGCTACTGAACGACCCCCATGCAGCTGTCAAGGAAGCCGATGTGATCTATACGGATACCTGGACCAGTATGGGCCAGGAAGAGGAAACCCAGAAGCGCCTACAGGTATTTCCGCCTTACCAGGTAAATAACTCCCTGGTTGCTGAAGCCAGTGAGAATGTCATCGTAATGCACTGCCTGCCCGCCCATCGTGGTGAAGAGATTACGGATGAGGTCGCAGATGGACCGCATTCCAGATTATTCCCACAGGCACATAACCGGCTGCATGCGCAGAAGGCCATATTAGTCAAATTAGTCAAATAGTCGAATAGTCTGATGGTGCCATATTCTCGCATTACTCGAAATTCTTGAAGGGACAATGCGTAGTTTTTGACTTTCAGACAATAAGACTATCAGACTAAATACGAGGAATTTTATGAACATTTGCATTCCAAAAGAGCGCCGTGATTCTGAATATCGCGTGGGCTTAACCCCGGCAGCTTTTCAACTGCTCACTGACGCTGGACATACCTGCTATTTCGAGCACGAAGCTGGCCTGGGCAGTGGATTCAGTGATTATGATTATCAACAAGCCGGGGGGCAGATCGTATATAGCGGCGAAGAGATCTACGGGCGGGCTAATCTGCTCATCAAAGTTGCTCGTCCAACCCAAATCGAATTCGATTGGATGTGTGAGGGCCAGATTGTGGCTGGATTTTTGCACCTGGTTGCCGGACAATCCAGTAAAATCGAATCTCTTCTAGAAAAAAAGATCACTGCCATAGGGTTAGAAATCATCCAAGATGAAGATGGCACGCTCCCAGTAATGACACCCGTCAGTCAGGCAGGGGGGCGCATGGTCCCACAGATCGCAGCCACTTTGTCCCAAAACAACTATGGGGGCAAGGGCATCCTGCTCGGTGGGGTACCCGGCGTGCCCCCCGCAGAAGTGGTCATTCTGGGAGGTGGGACCGCAGGCAACGCTGCAGCACGTAATTTCCTGGGCTTAGGTGCAGCTGTCTATGTCCTGGATCGAAATCTCGAAAGATTGCGCGAATTGGATCGCAGATTCGATGGCCGAGTGGTCACAATGGTCTCGCACCCCTTCAATATTGCCCGGGTTTGCCGCTTCGCAGATGTTTTGGTTGGAGCAGTATTGATCCCTGGCGCGCGCGCACCCATCCTGGTAACCCGGGAAATGGTCAAATCCATGCGCCCTCGCTCGGTGATCATCGATCTCTCGATTGACCAGGGCGGGTGTATCGAAACCAGCCGGCCCACCACCCACAGCAATCCGACCTACATCGAAGAGGATGTGATCCACTATTGCGTGCCCAATATGACGGGCGTCTTAGGACGCACAGCCACCCACGCCTTGAACAATGCTTCCTGGCCTTTCATCCAGTTGATCGCTGAGATTGGGCTAGAAAAAGCTTTAAAAAGTAAACCAAGTCTCAAACGAGGCCTCTTCACGCATCAAGGCAAGATTCTGCATTCAAGATTGCGAGATTCTCTAGAAGGTAGAAGATGATGCTATGAGTTGGGTCGAACAGTATAAAAACAAAGTAGTTTCGGCTGACGAAGCCGTCAAAGCCGTCCAATCTGGTAACCGCATCTTCTTGACTGGAAATTGCTCTGTCCCTTCGACCGTTTTAGCTGCATTGGTAGACTATGCACCCAATGTAGAAGATGTGGAAATCTGCCAGGCACTGACCATCGGTTCGGCTGACTATGTGAAACCTGAGATGGAAGGGCATCTCCGGGTGAATACCATGTTCATCAGCCCCAACAACCGGGAGGCCGTTCAGGCTGGTCGGGCGGATTTCACGCCGGTACTGCTCTCAGAGTTTACCCTGCTCTTCAAAGAAGGACACTTGCCCGTTGATGTCGCCCTGGTACACCTATCTCCCCCCGATGAGCATGGCTTCTGCAGCTTCGGTGTCGAAGTGGGGCTGAGCAAGAGCCCGGCGGAATCAGCCAAGATCATCATCGCCGAGGTCAACGAGCAGATGCCGCGCACTTTGGGCGATTCCTTCATTCATGTCAGCAAATTGGATTATATTGTCCCGGTCAACTACGGGCTTCCTGAACTGGGCATGGGCGGCGAAGGTCCCAGTGACATCGTTGAAAGCATTGCCAGCCACATCGCTGAATTGATCCCTGATGGGGCCACCATGCAAATGGGTATCGGAGCCATCCCTGATGCGGTGCTGAAATACCTTTACGATAAACAAGACTTAGGTGTTCACACGGAATTATTTTCTGACGGCGTGATTGACCTGGTCAATGCCGGGGTACTGACCAACGCCCAAAAGACCCTCCATCAGGGCAAGATCATTGCTGGATTTATCTTGGGAACCAAGACGCTTTACGATTGGGTGCACAATAACCCATTAATCGAATTCCACCGCACTGAGTATGTCAACGACCCCTTCGTGATTGCCAAAAACGAGCGTATGGTGGCGATCAACTCAGCCATCGAGGTAGACCTTACGGGACAAGTTTGCGCAGACAGCATTGGACCGAAATTGTACAGCGGTGTAGGGGGTCAACTCGATTTCATCTACGGTGCTTCGCTCTCTAAGGGCGGCGTGCCGATCATTGCACTTCCTAGCAAAACCAAAGATTTCAGCCGTATCGTCGCGCTGCTCAAGCATGGCGCTGGGGTGGTCACCAGCCGAAACCATGTGCACTATGTTGTCACCGAGCACGGCGTCGCAGACCTGTATGGCAAGACTATCCGCCAGCGGGCACAAGCCCTGATCAACGTGGCTCACCCAGACTTCCGTGCTGACTTGAAAAAGCAAGCCCAAGAACTTCATTATATTTAGCTTGGAGAAATCCCATGAACCGTCGTGCAAAAATTGTCGCTACTATCGGTCCTGCCTGCCAGAATGAACATGCTATCCAGCACCTGATCTCGGCTGGGATGAACGTCGCCCGGATTAATTTCTCGCATGGCAAATACGAGGATCATGCGCTATCTATCGAGCGTTTGCGTCGGGCCTCTCAGCAACTCGATCAGCCCATCACCATCTTACAAGATTTGCAGGGACCCAAAATCCGCACTGGCGAATTGACCGAGGGGCAAGTTGAACTTGTTGCCGGTCAAACACTGACATTGACAACAGAGCATGTTCCAGGCGATGCCCAACGCGTTTCAGTGGATTACGCTGACCTACCCCACAGCGTGCAAGTTGGTGGGCGCATTCTGCTCGATGACGGCAATCTTGAATTGCAGGTCAAATCTGTAAGGAAGAAATCAGTTGAAACCGAGGTGATCTTGGGAGGCACGCTCAAACCCCATAAAGGAGTCAACCTCCCCGGTGCAGATCTGACTCTGCAGGCTTTCACCGAGAAAGACAAAGCAGATCTGGCATTCGGCCTTGAACAAAACGTAGATGCGATTGCCTTGTCTTTCGTGCGCTCAGCCAAGGATGTAAGCCGCCTGCGGCAGGCCATCGCCAGTCAATCTGCAGATCAATGTAATATCCCCATCATCGCCAAACTGGAACGCCCTGAGGCCCTGGACAACTTACATGAGATCCTCCACGCCGCGGATGGGGTCATGGTGGCACGTGGTGATCTGGGAGTGGAAATGCTCCCAGAGAGAGTGCCCATCGAGCAAAAGCGCATCATCCAGATGGCCAACCGGCACGCCAAGGTAGTCATTACGGCAACACAAATGCTAGAGTCGATGATGCACAATCCGCGCCCAACCAGAGCTGAGGCTTCGGATGTCGCTAATGCCATCTTCGACGGCAGTGACGCTGTGATGCTCTCCGGTGAAACTGCAGTAGGGAACTACCCGGTCAAATCCGTGGAGATGATGAGTTCGATCATTTGCCAGGCCGAAGCGCATATGAGAGATTGGGGTCACGATGAAATCCAAATCAGCGAAGATATGCCCCATGACGATGCCCTCTTCATCACCCGGGCGGCTAATGAGATGGCCTCAGATAAAGAGGTTGCTGCCATCGCAGTGTTCACCCAGAGCGGGCGCACAGCGCGTCTGATGTCGAAAGCGCGGCCAGATGTGCCAATATTTGCCTTCACCCCCGAGGAATGCACCTATCGCCAAATGGGTATGATGTGGGGGGTTACCCCCCACCTGGTGCCCCATTCCGAAACCGTTGAAGATATGTTGGTGCACGTCGAAGCAGCGATGATCTCGGAGACGTCTATCCGCCCTGGCCAGGAAGTTGTGTTAATTGCTGGATTCCCAATCGGGGCGCGGGGACCAGCCAATTTCGCATTATTGCACACCATTGGGCAACGTTAGGATCGCTGACGCCGCAGGCGCGCCGGTGGCGACGCTGAAAAAATGATTTCACTGATGCCTAACAGTGCAATCGAACTCTCAGCGATGCCAAGGGCACGCCTCCGGCGTCAGCGATCCAATTTCCGTCTTACAAACTCATGTTACGCACAATGGGATTTTTTTTTACTTTTCCTCCAGAATAGAATCTTTCAGAAGTGTCATTCCGAGCGACTCTACGAAACCCCTCCACATTTCTCAGCACACAGCGAGGAATCCCTATGGTGACACTTCTTTACGGGTCTACTACGGGATTCCTCGGCGCTGTTAATATCTACTTTTGAAGGCTCTGGCAACCGCCGCTTCTCGGAATGACAATGCATGGCATACGGCCTTCTTTATCGACTCCATAGGGCTGATAACCTAAATGTGTGTAACATGAGTTACAAATTCTGATCCAAGAAGGGAAAACGACTGATTCTTCAGACCATATACAAATGAGATTTATATAGGCAATGATCTTGACATTTGGTAAATTGTTGTGTATATTTTATATAGTTTATACTAAATGTTCAATATATTAAGGATTTCCTTATGGACAATACCCTTTCGCAAGCCCGACAAAACTTCATCCAGGGCATGAGCCGCATCAGCTTCTTCTGGGGATTTCCCAAAGCCATGGGGGCGATTTTCGGGGCCATATACCTCTCCCCCAAGCCGCTTTCACTCGATCAACTTGTCGAACTGGCAGGTGTAAGCAAAGGTGCGGTGAGCACCAATGTACGTCAGCTCGAACGGCTGGGAATGGTCCACAAGCATATACGCATCGGGGATCGCAAGGATTATTACTCTGCTGAAACAGACTTCTGGAAGATCGTCAAAGTAATTCTACGGGAACGGGAACAACAGGAATTCGACACAGCCATCAGAACAGTCGATCTTAGCCTGGAACTTTCTCAGTCTGGTGATATCCCGCATGAAGATATGGAAATAGCAGCTTTCTATCAGGACAGGTTGGAGAATATCCAACGCTTCTTCGGGAAAATCGATAATTTGGTGGCGACCGTCCTGGCCTTAGATGAACTTCGGTTGGGGACGCTTCAAAAGTTGATTGGTAGTGATGACTCGGAGAGCTAATATGTTGCAGTTGACAAAGCCATTATCGTATCTGGAATTCTTCCTACAGATAAACTTTTAAGGAGTTCCCATGTCTAGACGAATTGCAATTACAGGTGCTTTCGGATATAGTGGAAAATATATAGCCAAGCACTTACTAAAGCAGGGACATCAAATTATCACGCTGACTGGCCATCCCAATCGGGAAAATCCCTTTGATAAAGGAATTGAAGCTTACCCGTTTAATTTCGATCAGCCTGAGCTGCTAATAGAAACCCTAAAGGGCGTTGACGTTCTCTTCAATACCTATTGGGTGCGTTTCTCCCATGGAGAGACTAGCTTCGAGAGAGCAGTAGACAACACGCGCACACTCTTTGATGCAGCCAAACAGGCTGGAGTCTGTCGAGTGGTACATGTGAGTATCACAAACCCAGAGATCGATTCTCCCTTGCCGTACTTCAAGGGCAAAGCGCAATTGGAGGGAGACCTAAAAGCCTTGGGAATCCCCTATGCCATAATCAGGCCTACGGTCATATTCGGCAAAGAAGATATCTTGATCAACAATATCGCCTACCTGTTGCGGCATTTTCCGGTTTTCGCCATACCAGGCTCTGGAGATTACCGCCTGCAGCCCATCTATGCTGAAGACCTCGCTGAGATTGCCAGCGATGCAGGAGAAAGTTATGAAGATTTAATCATCGATGCTGTGGGACCTAAGACCTATATATTCAATGAATTAGTGAGAGAAATTCGAGATGCAATTGGAAGTAAAGCGAAGTTGATACATATCCCTCCAATGTTGGCATTGACCTTGTCGCGATTCTTAGGACGAGCTCTTGGGGATGTGGTGCTGACACATGATGAACTGCGTGGTTTGATGGCTAATCTACTGATCTCTAACAAAGCCCCAACTGGGAAGAAAGAACTCAAAGCATGGCTGTACGAAAACGCTCAGTCGGTTGGAACACAATATGCTTCGGAGCTAAAACGTCACTATTTGAAGTAATCATTTGGGTGCGTTTCAAATGAGTTGATCAAAGTGTTCGTATTCCGTATAGCGTATTGCGTGCAGGCTTATGGAATACGCTTTATGCAATACGCCGGGCTATGTCCAACCGAGATGAAACACACCCTGATCATTTTGTCCTCCATAAAAAGTATAGCGCAAAAGTGTCGGTGGCCTTAGCAAATACCTTCCGAGATTTGTCATTCCGATGAGCCCTGCGTTCTTTGCAGGGTGAAGAGGAATCCCTGATAAGTTACACCTGGGGGATTCCTTGGTCGCAAAGAGACGCTCCCGCGGAATGACAACCATGCTGTGGAGAAGCGCTCAGAGCGGTTTTTTCTATACCTTAGCGACACTTTTGCGGTACACTCCTCCACAAATAATTTCCCACACGGATCAGTATAAGGGGCTATAATATGCAAAATCTGGGATCCCCCCCCGCAATGGGACTTTTGCTACACAGTAGACTCCAAAGATCTGCCATGCCCAAATTATCTAAACGTTTCGATGATGCCTTGATCTATGCCACGCGTCTGCATGCATGGCAAACTCGCAAAAGGGCTGACACGCCCTATATAGCCCATCTCTTGAGTGTAGCAGCCTTGGTATTGGAATCAGGCGGGAGTGAAGATGAAGCCATCGCCGCCCTGCTCCATGATGCAGTCGAGGATCAAGGGGGCAAAAAAACCTTGAGAGCGATCAAACGCCGTTTTGGAGAGAATGTCGCTAATATCGTCCTGAGCTGCACCGATGCCTATACCTTCCCCAAACCACCCTGGCGAAAGCGCAAAGAAGCCTATATCGAACATATCCACGAAGCTTCCCCAGAGGCCAGACGGGTTTCCCTGGCTGACAAGCTGCACAACGCCCGTTCCATCCTGCGCGATCTCCGAATGTATGGTGATGAAACATGGGAGAAATTCAACGGAGGCAAAGAAGGTACACTCTGGTATTACCGCACCCTTCTCGATACCTTCACTAAACTAGATAATAATTTCATGATCGATGAGCTAGGAAGAGTCGTTGTCGAGATCGAACAACTGGCAAAACATCCCTCTACAGATAATCCTGAAAAATAGAATGCGTGGCCTACTGCGCACACCATGCATTCTATTTTTCGGTCAATTCCCAGTTTAAATTAGAAGAATTTATGAGTAAACTTACCCTTGACGAATATCAATCCCTGGCATCCCGTACCGCTGGCGCGGGAGGGGATGGCCAACGGCGCTTGATCATTGCAGCCCTGGGGCTAGCAGGAGAAGCAGGCGAGTTTGCCAATATGGTCAAGAAGCTCACTGCGCACGGTCACGACATCTCAGCTGAGACTCTCGCAGACGAACTCGGCGATGTGATGTGGTATGTTGCCGAGGCGGCTTCAGCCATTGGCATCCCCCTCGGCGAGATCGGCCAAACTAATGTGGAAAAACTTCGCCAGCGCTACCCGGAGGGTTTCAGCCGGGAGCGTAGCATTAATCGCGAGAAATAATATGGAAATCTATGAAATCATTGATGGTCTGGAATACTATGGTGGAAAGTATGCGCGTGAATACGTAAACGAGGCCCTACGACGGAGAGAAGAGATCACCCCCCATCTTATTTCAATATTGGAAAAGGTTACTGCCGACCCGTATCCCTATTTAGAAGACCCTAATTATATTGGTGCAAGTTACGCTATTATGCTATTAGGTTACTTTTCTGAACCAAAGGCACATCAGCCGATCATTGATTTCGTGAGCCTGCCTGACAACATACCATCTGATTTCTTGAGCGATCTGATCACCGAGGATCTAGGAGCAATACTCTATAAAACTTGCGCGGGTTCCTTGGATCAGATCAAGATGCTTGTGTTGAATAAAACGGCCGATGATTATTGTCGAGGGGCAGCCATACAGGCCATGACATACGCCGTTGCAATGGGGGTTATTTCTCGGGATGATGCTCTTTCCTTCCTTGGTCCTTTATTTACAGGAGCCGAAGCTGATCCTTACTCAAGTTTTTGGGACCTATTAGCATA
>CAZUSV010000208.1:0-9689 GCA_964622645.1 uncultured Anaerolineales bacterium | reverse complement strand
GTCGACCGACATCCATCATTTTAGGTCCGAGAATTCATATACTACATTCGATATCCGGGTAGACTTTATCCAGTTGGGCCATGATGCCGCCAATGGAGGGCTTTTTCTCCACCAGATAAACGGGATGGCCGGCGTCCGCCAGGTCGAGAGCAGCCTGAATGCCAGAAACCCCACCACCAATAACTAAGGCAGCATCCGTCACAGGCACCTGCTCTTCATCTTGAGCATACAGCCAATGAGCGCGGGCGACGGCCACTTTGACGATGCCCTTAGCTTTATGGGTGGCTACAGCGCGATCTCCAGGGGTGACCCAAGAACAATGCTCACGTATATTGGCCATCTCCAAGAGGTAGGGGTTCAATCCCGCACCTTCAACGCAACTGCGGAAGATCACCTCGTAAGATGTCGGTGAACATGAAGCCACCACCACGCGGTTCAGATTGTGCTCCCGAATAGCGGCCTGGATTTCCTGCTGGCCGGGATCGGCACAGGTATATTTATTGCCGATCGCGGTTACTACCCCGGGTAGAGTCTCTGCGTATTCCCGCAGCTCTTCCGTATCCACAGTCCCGGCGATATTCGAGCCACAATCACAAACGAAAACTCCGATACGTATGTTGTCTACTGTCAAATTCTTCCTCCTGGGTAAAGGTAGGTGACTGGGTACTGTGAAATGTAGATAGGATATTGGGTATTAGGTATCAGGTATTGGGGTATTTTTCTGGCAAAACCGAATATCTAATACCCAATATCTAATACCCAATACCTAACTTTTTAATACCTCATTACCTGACACCAAATCACCTACGCTAAACTTTCAGCTACCAATGTTGTCAAATCTCTAATCTCAATATCGATCTCATCGCCCAAGATGGGATCATTCTGGGCGCATTTGAAGTGGATCTGGCATTTGACGCAAGCTGTGACTAAGGTGTTTGCGCCGGTGGCCTTGGCCTCTCGCAAGCGATCCACCTGGATGCTTTTACTTACCTGTCCACAGGACCGCCAGCAGCTTGTCCCACAGCAGATAGCCGCATTGCGGGAGCGGCCCATTTCTACCAATTCCAAGCCCAAATCCTCCATAATCTGGCGCGGTTCATCGTAGACACCCAGATGACGGCCAAGGTTGCAAGGATCCTGGTATGTAATCGTGGGGAGTGGGGAGTTGAGAGTGGAGAGTGACAGCTCTTGGCTGGCCAGAAACTCGGTCAGATGCAGGACTTCTAACCCATGATCAGCGATGAATTTCGGGTAGTCGATTTTCAGTGTACGCGCGCACTCTGGACAGGTGGTGATGATGCGTTTGGCGCCGCTCTTTTTCAAGTTATCAATGTTGATCGACCCCAGGGCGCGGAATGTGTCCTGGTCGCCTTCCCAGAGTTGATCATGCCCGCAGCAGCGTTCGTCGGCTAAAACCTGGGGTTCGATGCCCAGGTGGTTCATCACTCTGACCGCTGCCTGAGCAATGGCGACCCCTTCGACGCCCATGTTCTTAAAGACAGGATCATAATAGGGCAGGCAGCCAACAAAATAGAGCGTGTCTGCATCATCAGAGACCTTTAGATCGTCCGTCAGCCAATCAAGGCGGTTCGGTTTCTGATCGGCGTCAGACATGATCACCCCCCAGGTTTGGATCATTTCACTATGGGTGCAATCGCCGCAACGATCGAAATTACGCGCCAGGCTGCGAGTGTCCCGTAGGAATTCTGTGAAATGAACGTCGGACGGGCATAATTCGGTACAGCGCTTGCAGATCAAACACGACCAGAACAAGGCATCATCCATGACATCGTCCGTGCGACCGTCAATGGCCTTTTCGATCAGCAGGCGCGGACTGGCGAACTCGTGCGTCTCCCAGCGTGTAATCGGGCACACAGCACCGCACTTTCCACAATCCAGGCAGTACCATACCCGGTTGTGGTCAACGATTTGTTTCATTTCAGGCATCATCAGAGGCACTTCCATTCAACCCGTTCACAAAATCACCCACGACATCCACAAATGTAGCGCCTTCCCCGGCGGCGATCCAGTCCAACTTGAATTGTTCTTCCCGGTAACCCAACAAAGCAACCAGTGCTTTGACCTCAGCAAATAACTCCTCTGCCCGCCGGTTGCCAAACTCAAAGTGGCATTCTCCTGCCGGACATCCCAGCATCAAGACACCCTCAGCGCCTTTTTCGAAGGCTTTCAGAATGATCCCTGGGCTGATTTGTCCCAAACACATCACCTTGAGTGGATGAACCACTGGTGAATAAGGCAAACCCTCAACACCAGCAGTTTCCAACCCACTATACGCATTCCAGTTGCAGGTAATCACGATCACCTTGGATTGCAATTGATCTTCCTTGAAGTTTTCTGGGGTCAATGTAACCATGCTTTACTCCAGGAGAATCGCATCCAACATGGCCTCGAGCTGGACATCCGTCGTGCAGCCTGCGCTGATCGCTCCCGATGGACAGTGGGCCGCGCAGGTACCGCAACCCTCACACATGGCCGGGTCAATCCAGGATGCATACCGTCCGTCGATCTCCACCAGTTCTGGGGCGCCAAATTCGCAGATGTCGAGGCAGGTATTGCAGACCCGGCAACGATCGGGGTCGACAATAGCAGCTGTTGGTGCTCGCTTCTCGGTGCGACCAATCCAGGCAGTTACACGTGCAGCAGCAGCCGATCCCGCTAGCGAGGGGTCCATTGCTGGGTCGATGTCGAAAACACCCGGGCGATGGGTATCCAAGCCGCCCCATGTGGACAGAATCCGAGGGCGGTGGTGCTCCTGTCCAAAGGCATTCAACTGTTCCCGGTGCTCATCTGAGTCCCTTGGTACCAGGATCAACGTCGAGGCACGCCAGGTTCGTTCAGCGAGAGTCACACAATATAACCCACCAGCGCGTTGAATATTTTGGGGGATTTCTTTGATCCATTGCGTCGCAATCCCTAATTGAATTAGCGCTTCCTCACAGGATGTCGCCGCGGGACCTTCCCCTAAGAGGAGTGCCGATTTGGCGATTGATCTTGCTCCCGCGCGTTTTCCTGGTCCAGTCCTGGCGCGGGCGACCATCGCCTCAACCATGGTTCTGGCTTTATGGGTCGCCAATGGGGGGTCATGCGCGTGAATCCAGGCACACTGCTCGCGAATGTTGACCAGCTCAAACCTGGCCGAGCCCACCCCAATCCCAGACGCAGATTCCTCCCTGGGTGTAAACAACCCCAAATGATTTCTGGTGCGCATCCGCTGAAAAGTACAGCTATAACAAACCTGATCGATATTGCAGCACGAACAGGCAGCCAGGACAACTCGGTTCAGGTCATAGTCTTCAACTGCGCCAGCGATGATATCTGCTGCGTCTGGCGAGCAGGAGAAAGGCAATACCTGGGCATGGACTACTTGCGATAGATCTGCTACACAATCGCAAACTGCCTGCGTATCGACAATGGCAGAGATCTGACCGCTGGCGACTTCATCCCCACACTGGCAAACGAATATCCCGATGCGGGCTGATGTTTCCTCATCCTTAGAAGATGAAGACATTGCTAAGGGTTGGGGTTCGTAGTTGACATCCCCCATCAGCCGCGCTGCGATTGCCGATCCACCGAGCACATCCTCAGGGTCAATAGCATAAAAACCCTGTCCCTCAGCGCTGGCCAGGTTTGCAGGAACATCTCCATAATCAGCGTAGATGATGTTGCCAATATTCAAGTTCGTCTGGCGGCTCCATTGATCGTGGTCGATGGCTTGCGCTTCGCACACCGCTACACAAGCCAGGCACTCACTACAGGTGCCACACTGCAGACATCGGCTGGCTTCTGTGATGGCTTGATACTCGGATATAGGCAGATCCACCTCGACAAAATTGCCCACCCGATCTTGCAGTGAGATTTCAGGAATGTGCACACGCAACTCTTCCGAGGCATGACTATCTTCAAAGCGAATTTTGCTCTCTTCGATGTTGAAGTCGACCATTTCCAGGGGCACGGGCTCTTGAAAGCCCTGCTCTCCGCGCAGATAACGGTCGATACCCCGGGCAGCCCTGTGTCCATCGCCAATCGCATCGATGACAAAGAAGGTTTGGCCGCGGCGGACATCGCCAGACACAAACACTCCCGGAAGCGTGGTCATCAGGCTATCATCACTGCGAATCTCGAATCGCGAACCCGTGGCGATGCTGTCATCTTCGGGCAAGAAGGAGAAATTGGGTTCTTGCCCAATGGCCCAGATCACCAGGTCAGCTGGCAAGATGTGTTCTGATTCTGGTATTTCGTCAAAGTCGGGGCGTCCGCTTTTGAAACCTCGAAAATCGATTTCTGCGCAGCGAACACCGCTGATCTTGGTATTTTCAACGACGATCTCTTTAAAGGTGCGCCCAGGGCACATTTCCACGCCTTCTTCTTGAGCGACCTCAATTTCCCATTCAACTCCCGGCATTTCAGTGCGCGGCTCAAGACAGACCATGCGCACCTCTTCAGCCCCCAGGCGAACCACCGTTCGGGCTGCATCAAGGGCGACATCGCCGCCCCCCAGCACGATGATCTTCTCCCCGCTCAGGTCGATCTTCTCTCCCAGGCAAGCACGCCGTAATAAATCTAAGCTGAGCCAGTTATCCGGGTGGTCAGCATTGGGGATGGCGATTTTCTTGGCCCGGTGAGCACCTGTGGCGATCAAAGCCGCGTCAAAGCCATCCTCCAGCAAGCCAGGGACATCATCAACCCAGGTATTGAGTTCGAGATTGACGCCCTCGTCCAGAATCTGCTGGATCTCCCAATCGAGCAAATCTGCTGGCAGGCGGTGGGGGGGGATGCCAACCCGCATCATACCGCCCGCTACCGGCAAAGCATCATAAACGGTGACCGCGTGCCCTAACCGCACCAGATCGCGAGCGGCAGTCAACCCGGAAGGACCCGCCCCGATGATGGCGATCTTATAGCCCGTTGCTTCAGGATGCTCTTTTGGTTTGATGGCATCAGCCAGTTCAGCACGATGGTTATATTCCCAGTCAGAAACAAAGCGCTTCAACGCCATGATATTGAGCGGTTCGTCGACTTTGCCGCGCGTGCAATTCGCCTCACAAGTGTGGTTGCATACCCGACCACAAACCGATGGGAAGGGAATCGCCTCCCGAATGAGGTTGATGGCCTCCTGGTAGCGCTTTTGGGCGATGAGAGCTACGTACCCCTGCACATGGATCCCCCCAGGACAGGTACCTGAACAAGGCGCCTTGCCAGGCCGCTCGATGGCCGCACATCCAGGTTGTCCATCAAGGGTAATCGCCGTGCGATCCTCTCCAGGGACAGTCACCGGACATACCTCGATGCATTTCCCACAAGCGGTACAGCGTTGGATATCTACGTAGCGGGGTTTTTGATGCAATTCCACTTCAAACCCACCCACATCCTTATGAAAATCCTGAAGATCGGTGTTCGTCCAAACGGTGATCTGCGGGTGTCGAAGAACCTCCAACTGGCGAGCATTCAGCAAATGAGGCGGGATATCGCCTAAAGGATCGTTACCCAGGAAAGGTGACGATGCCACCAGATGTACAGGAGTTCCAGAATCAGCGAGATCAAGGGCAGCCTGGAGCCCAGCTATACTTGCACCGATGATAAGCGCGCCTTTGCTCACGAATTCTCCTTGACCTTTTCTCCTTGCTCAAAGCCGATATCGAATACCTTCAGATTCAGATCCACAGTCTTCGGCGGAACCGATTCAGCGACAGCCTGACGCATGGCTTCTTTGCTGACCACACCGACAATGGCTGTCCAAAACCCGAGCATGACCGTGTTGGCAGCCCTGCTCGTGCCCGCTTCTTCAGCAATCACAGTTGCAGGGATGCCATAGGTGCTGATATCGGTGCGGTGGTCGTCGGGCAATTCCACCAGGCTGTCGTCGATCACCAATACGCCCCCAGGAGCAAGTTCTGGCACATATTTTGTATAAGCTCCCTGCGATAGGATGATCATGCTGCCTGGCGAAACTGGATGTGGGTGGTGAATGGGGTCGCTGGAGATAACCACCTGCGATCCAGCCGCCCCTCCACGCGCTTCTGGACCATAGCTCTGGGTGAAACAAGCTTCCAGCTTGTCATAGATCGCTGCTGCCACTCCAATCATCCTGCCGGCACTGATGATCCCCTGGCCACCAAAGCCACCTAGTTTTACCTCCGCGCGCGGAATGTGATCTTCCCTGGGGGGGATATCCGGGCGGTTGTCTACGGCATCCTTTTCAGCCAGCCATACCTTCTCGGCATGAACATCGCGTTGATCCATGGCAGCTTTCAGATCAGGTCTGGTTTCATCTAAGAATTCACCTTCGGTAATTTCAGTAATCTCACCCTGAGCATTGAACTTGATATCCACATCCTTAGGATGGGCGCCATCTACAGTCTTGCCGACTTTTTGATAGTACTTCATGGTTTCCAGGCCTCGGCGGCCCAAATTTTGCTCATCTAAGCCGCGGCCTTCTTTATTCCAACGAGCATAGGCTGTCGAACAAGGAGCGATGACTTCAACAAAGCTGAAACCAGGGTGGGCCAAAGCCCGGCGCAAGGTCCATTCCAGTTGACGGGCATGCAGCACAGTCCATCTGGCGACGAAAGAAGCGCCGCTGGCTGCAGCCAGATAAGGCAGATTGAATGGGTATTCAAAATTGCCGTACTGCGCCGTGACCGCCCTGGCTTCAAAAGGCGTTGTCGGACCCACCTGACCACCGGTCATGCCGTAATTGAAGTTGTTGACACAGATCACAGTGATATCCAAATTTCGACGGGCGGCGTGGATGAAGTGGTTGCCACCTATTCCAGCGATATCCCCATCCCCGGACAGGACGACGACCTTCAGTTCCGGGTTGGCCAGTTTGAGGCCGGTTGCAAAGGGGATCGCCCGTCCGTGAGTGGTGTGGAATGAGTCCAGCCGCACATACCCGGCAATCCGTCCCGTGCAGCCAATACCCGAAACTGCCGAAACCTTATCAAGGTCCCAAGCTTTGTTCACTTCCAGCCATTGTAGAGCACCGATAAAGGTTGTCAGCGCGGTTCCCAAGCCACAGCCCTGACACCAAATATGAGGCAGCCGCTCCCCGCGCAGCAGATCATCCATAGGGTGCAGACCAGTGACCCAATCGCCTTCATCCAGAGGTTCGTATCCCAATAGTCTGGCTCGCTCACTGCGATGCATGACTTCTTCGGGCTGTTTGGTCATGACTCACTCCTTACCCTTTTTCTTGGGGCTCTTTTTCCGACCGGCGGCCTTGCGAATCGCGTCCAGCACATGCTCGGGCTCCAATACATCCCCCCCAGCCCGGTGAACTCCCCATACCTGTGTCTGGCCAGCCACACAACGCTCCACCTCGCGGATCATTTGTCCCATATTGAGCTCAGGGACAACAATGCCACGGACTTTCTTGGCAAGAGCCCGGATGCGTTCTTCCGGAAACGGCCAGACAGTGATCAGCCTGAGATAGCCTACCCGGATGCCTTCATCTCGGGCCATCTGGATGGGCCAAAGCGAAGTACGCGCTGAAATCCCGTATGATACAACCACCACTTCAGCATCTTTCAAGTTGTGCTCTTCTACCTCGATGATGTCAGCGCGGTGCTTTTGGATCTTGTCGATGATGCGCCTGACATTCCACTCATTCGCTTCAGGACTCATCGCCGGGTAACCGCGCTCATCATGAGTCAGACCGGTAACGTGGATGCGATATCCCTCGCCCGCAGAAACCATGGGTGAGATATAGCCATTGCCGCCATTCGAGCTATCCCGGTAAACGCGGAAATGATCAGGTTCGACATCCCCTTTACGTACTTGCGGCCGATCGATGATTTCGATTTCCTCCACCGGGGGGATGACGACTTTCTCTGTCATGTGTCCCACTTCAGCATCGGTCATCACCAACACTGGGACGCGATATTTTTCAGACAAATTGAAAGCCCGGATGGTCAGATCGAAAAGGTCCTGGGGAGAGGTGGGGCTCAGGGCGATGATCTCATAATCTCCATGTGACCCCCAACGGGCTTGCATCATATCTTGTTGTCCCACCATGGTAGGTAATCCTGTCGACGGGCCCCCACGCTGAACGTTGACCAGCACGCACGGGGTTTCGAGCATCAACCCCAGGCCCAAGTTTTCCATCATCAATGAAAACCCTGGCCCACTGGTGGCGGTCATCGATTTGACACCCGCCCAGGATCCGCCCAAAATGGCGTTCATGGATGCCAGTTCATCTTCCATCTGGACATAAACGCCCCCTGATTGCGGCAGCCGCACGGACATACGTTCAGCAATTTCGGTTGCAGGAGTTATTGGATACCCGGCGAAGAAGCGGCAGCCAGCCAGGATGGCCCCCTCAGCGCAGGCATGGTCACCCAAAAGGAAGTGCTCACCGGTCAACTGGCCTTTACCATATTTCATTGGCCGGCACCTCCTTTTTGGATCGGCACAACTTTCTCCGGGGCGCGCCTGCCACCATCCTCGATGTAGATAGCAAAATCTGGACACAACAAGGCGCATAAACCACAATTGACACATTGCTGGTCATCCAGGACTTCGGGTGGGTGATACCCCTTGGAATTGGATCGTTTGGATATGATGAGATAGTTTTGGGGGCAGAACTCAATACAAAAACCGCACCCTTTACAACGGTCATCGATGATATGCACGATACCGCGAGTAACCTGGATGCGATCACGGTCTAGAGGTTGTCTCCAATAAGACATGGATCCTCCTCGGAAATACGCTTTGGTCTCACCGTATTAATCTGTGAGATCACATTAATCCTATTAATAGGTAATAAATAGTATAACAAAAAAGTAATTTGACCACAATAGTACCATTTGTCACCTTTGCCCCAAAGGGTTCTTATAGAAATCGCTGGGGCAGCATACACGGGAATTCCTAGAGACCCTTGCTTTTTGGACATAAATTGTCTATAATGACAACACTATTTCAATGGTATTACAAGGGGATCTTTAATAATTTGGGGTTCTAATTTACACACGCTGGTTGGTAGCGTCTCAACAACATAACGCCATCGAAACCGCTCGCCTATGTGTGAGCGGTTTGAATTATATACGCTATAAACAAGCACACGTGGAGGTGCATTATGGCAATAGATTTCGATGCAAATGTACATGGCTTCAAGTTCAGAAACTATTTCGACTTTTCCGAAAACATAGAATTATCGATGGCACCCTTTTTGAAAGTATTTGGTGTTGAAAATTTCGATTTGGGCAGAATCATCTATGGTCTGTGTGGAGGCATGTGTTTTGGAGCGTTAGACCATTTCTATGCCATACAAAAAATACCTGATTACACAGACAGACCCGGTCCAAATAAATACACTCCCCTTTATTCCTATTTAGTACAACGTCAGATGGACAGTCTCTCGATCAGTACGCTGCGCAAGTTATTTCGCTGGTTAATGCGCAAGTCTGACGAGGTTCAGAAACTCGCTTTCAGGAACGAATTTCCCAAAATGCGTCGACTGCTCAGGCGAAAAGAACCTGTTGTCCTGGTTCTAATGCGAGGGGAGGATTTTTCGGACGCAACCAAGAATCACCAGGTGATTGCTACAAACTATTCCCAAAGCTTCTTTAATCGACAGGTCACAATCGATCTCTACGATCCTAACCATCCAGGGAAAAGGTTATAAACGTAAGGCGGGACAAAATGGCAAAATGATGTAGTAGCAGAATGTG
>CAZUSV010000207.1:0-9787 GCA_964622645.1 uncultured Anaerolineales bacterium | reverse complement strand
CTTAGATATGCAAATCATGAATTGGGGAATGGACGAATTTAGAATAGGTTAGAGATGGGGTGATGATTGGTAATTTAATATTCAGGTATCTCCTCTCCCTCGAACCGGATGTCGAATACATTATACAATAAAACCTTACAATTTTGTAAGGTCAAATGGGTTTTATGCAATTTTTTAAGAATCTAATTACTATCAAAGGATGTCACATGTGCTGAAAAATCTCCCCTTTATGATATTCTTATGTGTTAGTCAGAAACAATTGGCTCATTCACGAGAATCTTAACCGCAGAGCACGCGGGGAACGCAGAGTTTTGCTATGTTTTTGCCGTAGGCACAAATAGCGACCGCGAACTCAGCGCTCGCCCTGAGTTTATCGAAGGGATCTCTGTAGTTCAATCTTTGGTTTTAGCTGGAGGCCGAGTTATGAATTAGTCTGAAACATCTTGAACAGGTTCCATTGAAGCCTTTTACCATGAGGAAACCAGGAACACAGGAATAAATTTTCATGGATTCCTGGCTTCCTGATCGAAATCTAGTGTTCAAGATGCTGTCAGCCAAGACAATTACTTACTCATGTTACGCACATTTAGGTTGTCAGGCAGATGGAGTCGATTTAGAAAGCTATATACCTTGCGATGTCATTCCGATCCCCGAAGGGGAATCCACTGCGTTTGGGACGCTGCTCATGCACAAAGTGCAGAAAAAAACTCTCATCGATGTCATCGCCCTGCGCGCCTTCGGCGTTGCGAACGGAGTTTACGGAGTGAAGCAATCTCCTCGTCAAGTGGGAGATCGCTTCGTCGCAGAAGACGCTCCTCGCGATGACACAAGTAAGTTTCTTGGTAGAAGCGGCGGTTGCCAGAGCCTTCAAAAGTAGAACCCAACAGCGCCGAAGCCTGCCCTGATCCCGAAGGGAGTCGTAGGGAATCCCGTAGAAGACCCGTAAAGAAGTGTCACCATAGGGATTCCCTTCGAACTGCTCAGGGCAGGCCTCGCTCTGTGCTGAGAAATTTGGAGTGGGTTCGGAGAGTCGCTCGGAATGACACTTCCGAAAAGTTCTATTCTGGAAGAAGAGAAAATTAAACCCCATTGTGCGTAAAATGAGTTACTGATTATAGTCTGGCAGCAGATCTTCGACGTTACGGACCAATGGGATGATGTATCCTACAACCCCAGAGAGACCCACTAAAATGCCGGTTACCACAAATAGCAAACCAATCCCCGCGCCAGTCCCGGTTCCAAGGATGGATCCAAAGACAGGAGCAAGGTCCCCCCCTTCAGCCATAGCCGGCTCCATAACACGATCGGCTAAAGGCCCTGCCAGCAGATGACTGATAGGGGATGCAAACCATGCGATCAAACGCCGGGTTGAAAACACCCGCCCCTGGATATCAGAGGGTACCTTTGCTTGCCAGATTGCCTGGTTGGAAGCGTTTAGGATGGGGGCAAAGAAGGAGATTACGAATATACCCAGCGCCCAAACAAGCGTAGATCTCCCAAAACCCGCCACCACCTGACCGCAGAAACCAGCCAGGATCCACCCAAGCAAAACCCCATGAATGCGTCGCCTGAAGCCCCCCCAGCTGCTCATGACTAACCCGCCAATCACTCCGCCGATGGCGCCAATCGAAAGCACGCTCCCATAAACGATTTCATTATTGCCTGTCCGTCCCAGGATCATGGGTGCAAGAACAGGATATGCCAGAGCATTGAAAAAATTGCCCGCCAGGAATACCAGCTGCAATCCCAGCAAACTTGGACGGCTGAAAATATAGCGGAATCCGTAGGCGGATTCTTTGAAGAAATTTCCTTCCGCTTCCAGGCCGGCGGCGCTCTTTTCAGGTTGCGGAACATGGACAAACAGCAATGAGATGATAGCAAAACCCGCCGAACATAGATCAATCGCCAGAATGCCTGCTATACCTATGGGTACAATCAAAACCCCTGCCAACAAGGGTGCAATGACATAGGACGATTCCCCCGCCAACTCCAGCATGCCATTGGCACGGGCGTATTGCTCCTTGGGTAGCATCAACGAGATTGCGGCTGAGTAGGCCGGCCATTGGAAACCCTGGAAAACACCCGTAACGGTGGCAGCGACATACAGGTGCCAGATTTGCAAGTTATCCGTCAGGTAGAGGACCAACACAACCAACATGGTCACCGCCGCTGCCAGGTCGCTGAGCATCATCATCAATTTGCGGTTACTGCGATCGATGATGGTTCCCACGAATGGCCCCAGGACAACCATCGGGGTAATAAAGAAGAATCCAACCAGCGCTAAGGGAGTCGCCTTTCCTGTGATCTCATAGGCCCACAGCGTGAGGGCAAAGTTGCTCATCGCCGTACCTAACAATGAAACAATCTGACCCACCCAAACAACAGTGAAACCCTTCATCCCAGATATTTGCCTTGTTGATCCTTGCATGCCAGCCTCTTCAAATACCGACGGTTTTGATTTGAAAAATACCCCACTTCAGCAAACTTAGCATCTATCCGAAAATTGCTTAGGCCGGTCTCCAGACCGAGCCGAACACTGTCACGCCAGAGGCGGGCCTTCGGCCGACCGGTTCAAGCGAATTTTCGAATAGGACCTTAGCAAGAAATGGTGAAAACAGGTTATGATCGCGCAACTTTTCTGCGACAACTACGCTGGGCTATTTATACATTATAATCAGCAGTTCAGCAATGGGTATTTGGTAATAAAATGCGGAAGCGCATAATCAGCGGCAAAGGCAAATTGACCAGATATCCCTCCTACGGTATAATCGGCCGTCGGCTTAGAAGCTGAATGTGGCTCAAACGACTTCCGGGTAATATCCCGTAAAAGGGTGTGTGCAGGGGCGCCGCCCCTGCACACACCCTTTTACGGGGGAATCTTTTCCGAAGCTGGATAGCCAAGCAGAAATAATAGAAAGATAGGTAAATACTGATGCCAAAACGAACGTATCAACCCAAAAAACGCCGCCGTGTACGCGTGCACGGTTTTCGCTCCAGAATGTCTACGCGTGGAGGTCGCCACGTGCTCAAACGTCGCAGAGCGAAGGGTCGTCATCGACTGGCGGTGAAAATGAACAACCACGTCAAGAAGACCAATTGGAAGAGCTAACTCATTCTTGGGCTGGCAGAGTCCCCTGGCACAGGTTTAGGGGTGAAGCGGAAATTTCGTTTGAGCAGAGCAAGCGACTTTAAGCGGGTGCGGCGAGATGGGAAGTCTTTTGCCCACCCGCTTGTGGTGTTGATCGTACATCCTAACCAATTGAATCTCTCCAGATTTGGGGTATCCGCAGGACGATCCCTTGGTAACGCTGTTCAACGCAACCGCACGAAACGCCAAATGCGCGCAATTCTTCACCCGCTCATTTCCCAAATCCCTGCTGGCTGGGACATCCTCGTCCTTGCTCGCAGCGCCTCAGCCAGGTGCGGCTTTCAGGAAATCAAGACAGCCATCATGGAACTGCTGCACGAAGCCCAACTGCTTCCAGAATAACGATGTCAACGGACAATCACCTCGATAATCTTGAACATAAAGAGAGTGAAGATCATGCAAGCAAACACCATGATCAACCGCGCTTGCGCGATCTCCCGGTGACGATCTTCAATTTCCCCCGCATGCCATTCTTAGCCCTGATCCGGCTCTATCAGTTGACTATTTCACGCGCTTTGCCACCGAATACCTGCCGTTTCTACCCCTCCTGTTCCCACTATGGATACGAGGCGATTTATCAATATGGGGCCTTCAAAGGCAGCTTGATGGCGATCTGGCGCGTCCTGCGCTGCAATCCTTTCAACCCAGGAGGCTATGACCCCGTCCATTAAATCTTGCTCTCATCTTGCTCTCATAGCGGAGGTCGCTGAACAGAGATCAGGAATAACATCAATCGAAACACATGAAAACAAAACGCATTCCCTTAATCATATTCGCGCTACTCATGATCACCCTGGCGCTGAGCGCCTGCTCAGGGGACAGCCGCTTTGTGGCCTCTGGCTGGGCCGGTATCACCACCGACGGTGAGACCGCCTATCTGGCCTACAACACCCAGGTTTATGCCATCGATCTAGCCAACGGCAATCAACGCTGGCATTACCCCGCCGAGCCTGATCCCAACGTCACTTTCTACGCCCCTCCAGCGCTGACAGAGGATGGACAATTGATCGTCGGGGGTTATGACAATGTGCTCTACAGCCTCAACCCTCAAAATGGTCTCGTCAACTGGACTTTCGAAGGCTCTGAAGGACGCTATGTGGGAGGCCCGCTGGTCACTGAGAAAGGTATTTTCATCCCCTCGACTGACAAAAACCTCTACGCCATTGGCCTCGATGGACAACCGCTGCGCGAGGCCTTCACCACGCAGGCCGAAATTTGGGCCAGCCCCGGAAGCGATGCCGATTGCGAGTGCATTTACCTGGCCTCCATGGATCACCATGTCTACGCTATCGATGCCCAATCTGGTGAATTGATTTGGGAAACGGACGACCTGGGGGGTGCCATTGTTGGGACGCCCGCGCTGAGCGATGACCGCCAGCTCTATATTGGGACTTTCGGCGAGGAGATGATCGCGCTGAATGCCGATAACGGCGCTGAATTATGGCGATCTGCTGCCCAGGATTGGGTTTGGGGTGGACCAGCCCTGAGTGAGGACACGTTATATTTTGGCGACTTGAGCGGCTCTTTCTATGCCCTGGATCGACAGAGCGGACTGCAGAAATGGCAGATCCAGCCCGGCAGTGCCATCGTCGATACCCCTTTGGTGACCGATGAGGCTGTCTACCTGACTACTGAGAGCGGCCTGCTGGTATCGGTAACCCCTGAAGGCGTCAACCGCTGGCAAAAGGATTTCGAGGGTAACACCTACGCCGGCCCCATCGCCGCCGGCGATTTGATATTAGTATCGACAACTCAACCAGATGCCCTACTGGTGGCCTTCGAGAACAACGGCGTCCAGAAGTGGGCTTTCGGCGATACAGGAGAGTAATAACGCAATGTGGGATTCTTTCATTAGCTTAATGATCAATATTTTGCTCTACATCTATTCCTTTGTAGGGCAAGACTTCGGACTGGCCATTATCTTGTTCACCATCCTGGTGCGCCTGGTAACCTACCCGCTCAACGCGCAACAGGTCAAGCAGAGCAAAGCCATGCAGGAATTACAAGAGAACAAGAAATGGCAGGATATGCAGAAAAAATACAAGAATGATAAAGAAAAATTGGCCCAAGAGCAGATGAAGCTCTACCAGGAACTAGGCGTAAATCCCTTTGGCTCCTGTCTGCCAACCTTGATCCAATTCCCGATCATCATCGGTCTTTATCAGGCTATCATTCGGGCGCTGGCGGTTAGCCCACTCCAATTACTGAACCTCTCGAAGCACATTACCAATGGCGCCGACCTGATCCCGCTCAACAACCGCTTCCTCTGGATGGATCTGAGTCTACCCGAAAAAGATTTCGGCCTGGCCATTGCCGGCTTTGGCATTCCCATCCTGGCGATCATCGTTGTGGTTACCAGCTATCTACAAACCAAGCTGATGACGCCCCCCAGCACCGGCGGCGCATCCGACCAAAGTGCCCAGATGACTCGGGCGATGGGTCTGTATATGCCTATATTCATGGGATGGCTGGCTTATAGCTTCTCCTCTGGTTTGGCGCTTTATTTCGTTGTCAGCAATGTAGCCACGATCCTGCAATACGCCCTGATGGGCCGCTTAGATTGGGGCAATCTGCTGCCTAAATGGGCGAACAAATAGGCTGGAGGGCCGATCATGACTGAAAACCGCGCCACCCTAGAAATCATTGCACCGACGATCGACGAAGCTATCGAAAAAGGGCTCAACGATCTAGGATTAACCCGTGAAGAAATTGATGTTGAGATCCTCGACGAAGGCAGCGGTGGGTTATTTGGGATTGGCTCTCGTCAAGCGCGTGTGATGTTGATTGTCAAAGGAGCCTCACAGGCTGGAATTGAAGCTGCACCTGCACTCCAAGATGAGGCTATTCCCGAAGAAATATCAACTCAACCCAGCCCTGATGATTCTGCTGTATCTCAAGACGATACCTATCTCGTAGATATTGCGCAGGGGGTCGTCAGTGACTTGCTGCTCAAAATAGGGTTAGACGATGCCAAAGTCGATGCCTATATGGGCGAGCCCTACGGCCCTCACCAGCGCGTCCCTGTACACGTCGAGATCTACGGCGACGATCTCAGCATCCTGATCGGGCACCGGGGTGAGACCCTGGAAGCCCTGCAATACATCTCTCGCTTGATGTTGGGCAAAGAACTCGAACGCTCGGTGCTGCTGATCATCGACGTGGAGGGCTATCGCAAGCGGCGCGAGCAACAGGTGCGCAGGCTGGCGCGCCGGGTTGCCGATCAGGTCATCCAGACCGGCCGCAGCCAATCCCTCGAGCCAATGCCCCCCAATGAGCGCCGCATCGCTCACCTGGAACTTCAAGAGGATCCAGAAATCTACACCGAAAGCAGCGGAGTGGGTCGCCAGCGCAAAGTGGTCATCTATCCCCAGGATTAACTTCTGGCGGTTGATCCTATCGCATCAAACCTCGCTCTAAAATCAAATCACAAATCGTCTCTGCTAAAAGCTCAGACATTTCGGCAGAATAATGCACTTTATCAACGTAAAGTGCTTGCTGTAGATTTTCTTGTATATCTGCAACCCAAAGGAAATTATTACCAAATTCCTGTTCTTTATATAGTTCAGCCATATACTGGTATCCGAATTCCGAATAACTGTGATCTCCAAAACCATCGCCCACAAATAAATGATGATCCAGTTCATATTTATATGTCGGTATTGGTTGCCAAATAAATACAGGCTGCACGTCATAAACCTTTGCAGTTCCCTCAATTATTTTTTTGTTTTCCAGGTATCTCATAACCACATAAGTGATTAATGAATCGTCTTCATAGGGCTTTCCTTCAAAATCTACGCTTGCACTATCTTGTTCAACCAATTTACTTCTGTGTTCTATTACCAAATCAGCTCGATATTTTAGATACTTATAGAGTCTGATCATTGGTATCTTATTTACCCAAGGAACATCTAAGATTTTTGCTTTTTCCCAAGTGTCGAAAAATCCTTCTAAAACGTGTGTGTACATTAGTTTTTCGTCATTGTAATAAAACTCGTTTAACCCATCCAAAAATATCGCCATATCTGGAATATGGCCCGAAACTAACAGACTCTCAAAAAGAATACGTTCCTGCGTAGAAAAATACGACCCTCTCCCAAAATTATAGATTTTCACATCTGCATTTGTTTTATTCAATAGAGATTCTTGCAGGAACGAAGCGACCGTTTGGTCATCAGGCACACCATAACCAAATGCCGATGAACCGCCAAACAAGAAAACATTATAATTATTTGAATCCAGGGGCCAAGTTCCCTGATTCCCTGAATACCTATACCCTTGCTGATCAACATTTACAAAGCTTCCTTCATATGGTCTTTCTTTGAATTGTGTATGCTGTTCGTACATATAGGGTCTGGACCAGGTTTCTCTCAACAAATTATGGATATCCTGCTCACTAAATTGTGGGTAAACAATTTTCAGCGGTGAATTACCATATTCTTGAGATACAGGATTGGATCCTTGGTCATCAAAATAATTGTCATTGATTTTAAAAACAACATAGAGGCCGATATTTATTATGAGAAGCAATAAGAGGGTATTAAGTACAATAATGGCTAATCCACGATAATATCGCAAGAGAATCTTAAAATATTTCATAACAATATCCATTGGAGTTTTAGGCTCTCTAGGAATTGCCGGGGTAATCCTCCAGATTTAGGGGCGAACGGGGTGCTCCGCACCCCGTTCGCCCCTAAATCTGGGATATCCCACGTCGATTCCTACAGAGCCGAATTCTATTCTATATTATCAGGGATCTTTCGATTTGATAATGTTTTGATACAAAGCAAATTGCAGATGTTTTAATCCAAGTATTATAGGATAATTGGTCTCAATGAAAGTAAACCTGAATCAAAGCTCCACCCATCGCAGGGTCATCTCTTGGGGACTTATCATCCTGTATACTCTTTTTCTGCCTTCGGCTATCCTGGTCTATCGGAAATTGGAAAGCCTGATCGGGCAGCAGGCCACGGGCAGGATACCCCTCTTTGCGGTCATCAGCATTGGTCTGGTATATTCAATTTATGGGTTTAACAAGAAAAGAAATCTCACACACCTGCTGTATCTGATCCCCAGCGTAATAATCTCTTACATTATTATCCGCAACGAAGCCAACCCCAACAAGCACATCCACATCCCTGAATATGTACTGATGGCCTGGCTGCTGTATGCTGCTCTCTCCAATGATTACCAGGGCAAGGGTATCTTCATCCTGATCTTCATTTGCGGCTCCCTCTTGGGTGTCGTCGATGAATTGGAGCAGGGCGTCCACCCCAGGCGGTTTTACGGTTGGAGCGATATGGCCATCAATAGCTCAGCGTCATTGATTGGGATTTTCACCATAGTAGGTCTCACTGAACAACGCGCTGGGGATTGGGCATGGCGTCAGAACTTGAAAGAATTCAAGGGTTTAGTTGGACTGATCGCCTTTGGAGCAGTGGGTGCCATCATTATGTGTATCTATCTTTTTCAAGTGCAGGCCTTGGAGAAATTCTGGGGTGTTTACCCTGTATGGTTATTAGTATGGAATATCATATTCATCATTGCAGCCGCAGGGATGGAAATTCATCGCCGCAAGAATTTGCATCCCAGGCGCAGCAACGAAACTAAAGCATCGGAACACCCTTCGAGGACTGCTCAACTTTGGGTTTATCCCCCGCTGGCAATCATCGTATTCATGCACTTGATTATTGTCTTTGTGGCAATTACAGGAACCTATTTCAGGTAAATTTTTGACGTCAGCTGAAGTATGTTAAACAAAATGCTCTTCGCAGAGTGAGGGGGGCACCCTGGGAAGAGCACATATATTATTCCAAATACTTGAATTAAAATCAAGGGGGCACAGCCCTCAGCAATTCATTTCTAATAAAAATCTAATATTACAGCGCAAGGTTGCGCTGTAATGCTAACAATCCGTGTGAAATTCGCTGCATGATATACTTTCGCGGAGAATTTCTTGAGAATATTACTTCCCAACGAGGAGGTTACGATGGCATCCTGGATCGTACATTTACGCATCGCAGAAGCCTTGCTGGAACGGATCGATGGCCTGGACCCAGAATACTTTGCCATAGGGAACATCGCCCCTGACTCTGGCATTCCAGATGAGAAATGGGAGAATTTCGACCCCCCTCCCGAAATCTTGCATTTCAGGGGAGAAAAAGATGCGCAAATGAAACTCGCAGACCTGGAGTTCTTTCGCCAGTTTATCCAGCCTACTCTTCAAGATGAACCCGAGAAGACGCAGATATCCTTCTACTGGGGATATTTCTTTCACCTGATTGTGGACAATCTCTGGGAAGAACTGATCGACCAGCCTACTCGCCAAAGATTTGCAGCCGAATTCGAGGCCGATCCAAAATTTATCTGGGAAGTCAAGCGTGATTGGTACGGCCTGGATTTCGAGCATGTGCGCAGCAATCCCAACTCGATATTCTGGGAAGTTTTTCTCGATTGTGAATACATGGACGACTTTCTACCCTTCCTACCTCGAGAGGCCATCCGGGAACGGACAACCTACATCAAGGAGTTCTATCAACGTACAGATCAGAAGCTACAAGAATGGTATGGTATCCGGCCAGATAAATATCGGCATGGCTCATTTCGCACGATAAAAAGAGAAAAAACTGGTTGACAAATTGG
>CAZUSV010000206.1:0-9792 GCA_964622645.1 uncultured Anaerolineales bacterium | reverse complement strand
CGCATTTGGCTCTTATAGTCAGTTGTTAATGTTCAAGATGTTGTTACCCAATACAATAATCTGAAAGTTCTGATGTCATTGCGAGCGGAGCGAAGCAATCTCCAACTCTTGGAGGAGATTGCTTCGCTCCGCTCGCAATGACAGTACAAGGAACGATAAATGCAAATCTTCGAACACCAGCGCGGGGAATTCTCCATCAGCACCGCGAAAGCGAGGCTGGATGTTGATGTGATCCATGCCTTCTTGAGCGAACGTTCCTATTGGGCAGGGGGTCGCCCTCGGACTCTGGTCGAGAAGACCATCCAGAATTCCTTGTGCTTTGGCGTTTATAACAGTGATGGGCAAGTTGGCTTTGCGCGTGTGGTCAGCGACTATGCCACTTTTGCCTGGTTGTGTGACGTATTTATCATCGAAAATTTCCGTGGCTTGGGTTTGGGCAAATGGTTGATCGAGAGCGTGGTTGAACATCCTGAGCTACAGGGATTGAAGATCTTTTTGCTGGTCACCCAGGACGCCCATGAGATGTATCGCAAATATGGTGGATTTATTCCGTTGAGCAAACCCGAGAATTGGATGGCCCGGCCGCGAATGGACACACCCGCATGAATACCTGGAAAACATATCTCAATGCTATCTGGTTGAGCCAGTACGGTTTGACCGATCCGGATGTCGGCGCCTATTGGGCACACCGCCTGCCCAGGATTCTGCACCATGTCTTTGCCGGTTATGGCATCATATTCTGGTTGTGGCAGGTTTGGGATGCTTACAAACAAGCAAATTGAAGAGCTCGAGGCGATTGCGTCGAGGGTGCTGGCTGAAAATCCTGGTGAAGTCGTTCGCCTGCGACTGCTGCGGGATGTACTTCATTTAAATCCCAGTGATCCTGCCTATATTAAAGCGAGAGAGGGATTGAATAAAAGCCAGCAAGTTCTAGAGCTTGCTGGTGAACAGCGAGATGATGGCAGTTGGGGGCCTTTTCACTCTCGCAATTCGCGCTCGAAGCAAAAGATCGTGACAACAGAAGTAGGTGTTGAAAGAGCCAAAGCTTTGGGATTGGATGCCGCTCACCCAACGCTCGACAAAGCTGCCAGCTATATTCTCAATGTGATGGAAGGGCGATTGCCTTTCCCTGATCGCCACGAGAAGAACGATCGCTGGGCAACTGGAATGAGGATGTTCCTGGCTTCAACCCTCTCGCTAATTCATCCGGATCATGAAGCACTGGAACAAGATAGACGCCTCTGGTTGGAGATTGCTCAACGCACGTTTCAGACAGGAAAATATAATGCCAATGACGAGATTAAAGCCCATGCTGAGCTGACAGGCGCAAGCGTGAAAGACAGCTATCTGGAATTGGGTAACCGCTATGCACTCAATATCCTGGGTTCGGTGACCGGATGGCTGCCTGCGGATTTGGAGCAGGCTCTGCTGCACTGGTTGTGGAACAGACCCCAGGGGATTATGTATCTCGGCGTTTCATTGAGCGACGAGCCTCCGGCGAATCAGCCGGGGCAGTTCGATCGTTGGTTGAACTCGCTGGAAATGCTGGCGAGGTTGTACCCTCAATGGGCGCATTATGCCGGCGATGCCCTGACCTGGATCTGGGCACAGAGACGTGAGAATGATCTTTGGGATTTCGGTCCTCGACCGAGCCATCTGACGTATTTGCCTCTGTCGGATCATTGGAGAAAACCAGACAGCCGCATATTTGACTGGACGACTCGAATTCTTGTATTATTGAGGCAGTATTGTATTCAACAGTTTTCTAATCCTTGTGTGAAATGAATTCGAATATCACGAATGACACGAAAAGGGTCTCTAGGAATCGCCAGGGTAGCTCCCAGATTTTGCCATTCGTGACATTCGGAAAATTCGTCCAAATCGTGTTTCTGTTCTTCTCCATGATCTTCGTATCTTGTTCAGGGCCTTCCAGTGGGGCTGGTGAAGTGCCGGAAAGCGATGTGGAGTTGGCCAGGCAGGTTTTGGTGCAGTATTTCAAGTTACTTCACGCCGGGCGATACTTTGAGGCGTCGCATTTTTATGGTGGCAGCTATGATCAGTTACAAGAATGGAATCCGAGTGTCGTTTCCAGCGATCATGCCACCCTCTTCCAGCAAGGCTGCCGGGTAAATGGTCTGGTATGTCTCGAGATCAGCAATATTATCTCTACAGAAGAATTGCCCGAGGGCTACCGCTTTAAGGTCGAGTTCGTCAAAGAGGATGGAGAATTATTGGTGATTGGGGATTGCTGCGGGGGCTCCGATGGGGAATCGCCCGGTCAATCAGCATTTGAATTCACGGTGATGAAAGCAGGGAATGGCTATTTGGTTCAGGAATTACCGGTTTATGTGCCGTAAAAAGATTTACCATGAATTTTGAGCTATCTATTTTCATTGCTAGACCGCCTGAGGATGTGTTCGCCTTCTTATGCGATAAAGATATATACCCTCAAGAACCCGACTCTCCTGTGCTGATCCTGGAGAAAACAGTTCCTGGTCCCGTCGGCGTGGGCACACGTTATCGCGAAGTCGTGCAGATGCTGCCATTTGCCAAAGGGGAAATTCACTCAGAGGTCACGCGCTTCGAGCCCTGGGAATTCCTGGCAGAGAGTTTTTGGGGCGCGGGCATGCAGGGGCACCTGGAGTATCAATTCTTGCCTGAATCCGATGGCACCCGTCTGATCCAGCGCGAGACGGTGAACCTCACATGGTTCTTGAAGCCTTTTGAGTTTTTTGTCAGAAGGATGCTGTATCAGCGCCTGCAATGGCGGCTAGATGGTATCAAGGCAGTTTTAGAAAGTGGTTGGCAAGTGCAGCTCGTACGCTAAGAAATACTTTTTGGAATAAACACACGTTCATAGCATAGTAGGGAGCGTATGCTGCGCGGATAAAATACTGGATGGCTCTCAGATTTGGGTGTATGGAGCACGCCCCATACACCCAAATCTGGACATTACCACGCGAATTCCTAGAGAGCCGTGGGATTATTCCTGGTTTTGATTGATCAACTCCTGCAAGCGGGGATGATCGGCATAGACACCATGATAACTTGGCGGTAAGAGCGAGGCGATCTGGCACATGATCTCATCAGTCTTGGCTCTGAGGTCAGCGTCACGGTAGCTGCGGTCAAGTGGGGGGATGGTGAATGGTTCTCCAACCTTTATTCGTACAGGCGACCTGCGCAGCTGGCGTAGATTCCCCAATACCAGGCGATCCTCCGTCCCGGTCAGGGCTACAGGGTAGACAGGCGCGCCAGTTTTTGCGGCAACATAAGCAGTGCCGGGTTGAGCCTCGATAAGGGCTTCGCTTTTGCTGCGGGTCCCTTCAGGGGCGATAACGTACAATTCTCCATTATTCAAACGCTTCAGCACTGTGAGCAGGGATCGAATATCGGCATTGAAGCGGTCGATGAAGATCGCATTCAGGTGTTTGGCCGCCCAACGGAATAAGCCCACTTTCTGGTATTTCTCAGCCACTGTCATGATGATGTCATTGCGCGGGACCAGCAGGTATACCAATAGAGCATCCAGGCGACCCAGGTGGTTGGATGCAATGATGCAGCTGCCCTGCATGGGGATTTTTTCGATATCGGCGGTTTCGATTTTTGTTGTCGATCGTAAGATCAATGCGATCAACCCGCGAAAAAGTTTTTGCATGATCAAGATGTGGTCTCCTCGACACGCTGCATATCGGTTTGAAAGTAAGCCTCGAATTGGCCATCTGGCATGCGTTTTTCTGAAGTGAATGTGATCGAACCATCGGGGTTGATCTGATAGCGAACCCGAGCGCTGCCCGCCGGTTCTGGATGAACACTCAAAAACATCAGGGGGGAGTTCTCTTGCCATTCGCCCTCATAGACGATCAGGTTGCCAAGGCTGTTGGCTGCAAATGCATCATATTTCTCGGTCTGGTGGTTATAGGAAACACCACCATGGACAACATAGGCTCCCATGCCAGGCAGATCCAGTTGGCTGCTATAAAGCAGCCATTTAGCGTTGATCGCCCACCTGTAGGTCGATGAGCCAGAGATGGCACCGCCGGGGCCAAAGGGACCTGGCATCAGTTGGCCAGTATTGACCCATGTACCCACAAAAATGTCGAGACGTTCTTCTTCAGGTAGTTTGCTAGACTTGTTCATGTGTTTGCGGATATACCCTGAAAAGGGGTGTGCGTGGGAGCGTACGCGCCCCCGCCCCCCCCATTTCAGGGGTCGTTCTCTCGTTGATTGAGCAAATATGGTTGAGATCATTATAAATAAGTACGCATCAAGGGTCAACGGGTAGCAAGCCTTTAGGGAAATGGATTTCCCATGAACGCGGCCAGACCCTATGAGTGTGAGATATCGCTAAAATAGACCGTCACACCAGATAACAGGATCATCCCTACACCAATCCCCTGGATCCAGATCAACCTCTCCTCCAGAAAAATGATCGCCAGGACGCTGACCAGCACCGGCGTCAGCATCGACATCATGGTCATATAAGATGCCGTGGTGACATTAAGCGTGCGCAATAGAAAAGTCCAGGTAAGAGCAAGACTGAGCCCGCTGCCCACGGCAAAGGGAATATATTCCATGGCGAAGGAGCAGCAAGCCAGAGCGCCATCAAAATTCGTAAAAACTTGAGGGAAATTTACTACAATGCCGGCCAACCCTAAGAATACGGGAAATCCAGCGAAGGGTTTTTGAAGAGTAATCACATCGGGACTGATGGCCTGGGCTTTCAATATCTTGGCCACAATGGCAGTGCCCAAAGACCAACACACACATGCCATCAGGATGAATAGATCGCCAACTCTCGGCAATAGTGTCTGGCCTTTGGTAGTCAGCAGATAGGCACCGCCGAGCATGGTGATCATGGTGATGATCTTCAGGGGTGAGAGCTTCTCTCCCAGGATGATCCAGGCGAAGAGGATCGTGGTCACAGTTGAGACTTTGACCAGGAACCCGGCGTTGATTGCCACAGTCAGGGCGATGCCGATGATGCTCATGATATTGCCTATGCCCGATTGCAACATATTGGCAGCATAGAGTTTCCAGAAAGTCGCCGGTTCGTCCTTGAGCAGTGTGGCAAACTCAAAGCGCGCTTTGGGCATGATGAGAACGGAAAGCGCGCCCAGACCAATGATGGTGATCGTCAATTGGTAGGGAATCACTTGCGCCCCTTCGATAAAGGCAAGCTTGCTGATAAAGATTTGTCCTGCCCAAAAGACCGAGAACATCAGCACGTTGAAGACCGGGGTAGAGGAGATGGCGTTGATGGATGACCTCCCATGTGAAATCGCCAGTGATTACAAGAGCGACATTATATCATTGCTATGCGATATTCTGAGCCGCCGCGCTACAGAAATTTGGGATGGGGCGTGCGGAGCACGCCCCATCCCCAAATTTCTGGCAATTTCCACGGCGATTTCTAGAGAGTCTAAGTGACGAGTGAGGAAAATTATCCCGAATTATTGGCCAGCACGAAGGCGCCATCGAAGAAGGTGTGCAGGGTCACGCGACCGTCGGGGGTGATCTCGGGGGTGAACTCTTGCCAGCCCCCTTGACCCCCATTAAGCACATCCAGCCAGTACAGGATGACCACATCTTCTGGGGAAACCCCTTCGGGTACGTCAAAAGATACCTCGATACCCTCTCCGTTGGGCAGGATGCTGACCTGATTGCCCCCTTGGGTGACGTCAACAGACAGGCAGTTAAGAAATGCTGATCCCGTGGGCAGATCAGCGGGTAAATTCTCTGGGCCCTCGGTCGAGGCTGTCACTGCGTCTCCCGCGCCGCCAGAGACAGTGACCGTGTTTCCCTGGGATAGCTCCAGGATGACGGGCTGGTTGGTATTCCCGCTCAACGCGGCCGCGGCCTGGGCGCTGTCATCCCCCGTGATTGGAATAGGCTGCGCTGACGCCGGTGCTGCTGTAGATTGGCTGCCTTGGGCCAGGACGAAGACTCCACCGGTCTCTGCGAGTGCTTCGATCATGCCGTTGAGTGATTCTTCCAGGGGCATCTCCACCCAGCCTTCTTCTTCGATGTATTGTAGGATCACCAGCTCTTCGATGAGCTCATCGATGGGCGTATTCACATCCGTGGGCAAGCCAAAGCAAACCAGAATTCCCCCCAATTGCTCGTCTGTTAGTTGGGTGTCCACGGCGATCTCCAGGCTGTCCAACATATTGAAGCCATCAGGTAACTCGGCGGGTAACTGCACCTCTCCGCTGGCGGTTATGGTGACCGTGGCATCGATTCCAGTGATGAAGGTGCCCCCATTGCCTTCAGGCAGTTGCAGGTTGACCGTGCTGCCAAGTGCGGCCGCGGTCAGCAGGGAGACCGGCTGGCCGCTGGTGACAGTCAAGACTGTCCCATTTGTGGTTTGCAGAAGCGTGGCGGCCCCACTGACTCCCGTTGCGCTAGCTGTGGTTGAGTCCGTTGCTCCGTCTGCAGTTGAGTCCGTGCCTGTGGTTCCCTCCGTGCCACCCCCTGCGGCCGGGTCAGCCGGCTTCTCGTTGACGGTCAATGTGCCGCCATTGAGGTTGATGATGCCGATTCGGGCGACGAGGCCATTGGCAGCGTTCAAGGTGGCATTGCCGCCATTGGTGATGATCTGGCTACTGGCGGTGAGATTGACACCGTTAGGGCCGTTGACGTTCACAGGTGCAGCCTGATTCTTTGCTTCGAGAGCTCCACTGATGGTAGCCACCCCTCCGCCGTTATCAGCATTGCCGTCCAGACCGGCGTTGAAATTCACGCCTTCGGGGGCACAAACATTGGTAGAGGTATCCGTGTTGATGTTGTCACCGGCGTTGCCAGTGATCCTGCCCGTGCTGCCAGTGACGACCACATCGGCCTCAATCGTCAGATCATCGCCCAGGTTGGAGGAGTCGTTACCGGCGGTAAGGTTGATGTCGCCGCCAGCGTTTTCGCGGATTGCCCGGCTGACACGTAGGGGACTGCTGGCTATGACGGTCACACCTCCATGAGAGATAATGCCATCGATTAAATTTCCACTTTGCCCGGTTTGTCCATCCAAGCGACCCGTGCTGCCAATGTTCAGGCCGCCAGTGTTTGTGAGGAATACACCACCAGAGTCCGATTCGGAAGCAAAATTACTCAAGATTGTTTCGATGGGATCAGCACTGGTACCAAAAGCGCCCTGGGCATCAATCAGGAGATATGCGATCGCCAGATCGAGCTTGACATCATTGGTAGCGCCATTACCATCCTTGATATCGCCATTCGCGTTGACTTGTACGGAGCGATTGGTGCTGTTTAGCTCGCCCTTGAATATTACATCATTGCCAAAGATAACCATATTATAGTTAGTGACGCTCACGGTGCCGATCTCCATATCATTCGTTGAAGTAGATCGGCCAATGGTCAATGTCCCATTAGGCAACGATAACCAGGCAAACTCAACTTGAGCGACATAAAATCCACCACCAGCACCAGTACCAAATCCTGCAGGAGTGTTATCTCTCGAAGGCGTAAGCGTCAGGTCGCCACCCCCTGTCTGGACATTCGAGTTGAAGTTGACATCAGCCCCAATAATGGTGATATCACCGCCATTGGATATGAGATTGGCGTTGATATTGACATGCCCGGTTCCGTCTTGATCTGAGTCTGCATTCAATATGATATTGAGTTTGTTCGATGTTGAAGTGATAGCTGCATCGATCCGAATACTATTGTATGCTTCCAGCCTGAGGGTGGCATCACCGCCGCTGCTTTTGAGGATAGCAGATGATATAGTGATGTCGTATTGGGCTTGTAAAATCGTGTTGGCACTGGCCAGGCTCGATAGGACTTTGCTAGCGGAAATGGTTGAATCTCCGCTGCCTTCAGTATAATTAATTATATTGTCATCCAATAGAGAATCATGGGCACCTGAGGCAATTACGTTTATACTGTCCGGATCGAGCAACAGAGTGCCGGTCTGCCCAGCCGGCGCCAAAGTATTTACCTCCCCTATATAGGATAGGCTTTTCTTTCCAGACACTTCGACGAAACCGCCATCACCTCCCTGCGGACCGCCCTGTGCGCTGATCTCTCCATAGAAGAGTGTCACCTCGTCGGCCCAGACGATCACCCGGCCGCCATCGCCGTTGGTCAGCGAATCGGCTTTGATGGCTGCATTGGGGCCCACATAAGTGCGGCTGGCAGTGGGTAGAAAACCTTTGCCTTGATAATCCCCGCCGACGAGAACCGTTCCACCGCCCTTTTCAGCAGAGACGTCTATTTGCGCATCTTCGATGAGGAAGACCTTATCACCCAGTAGGTGTACCCTTCCTCCAGGCGCGTCCAGCGATCCTGAAACCCGGGTTGTTTCCCCACTCTCGATGATGATCTCGTTGGCAGCAAGGTCCCCGCTGATGGTGAGGTTATCTGCGCTGAGACCCAGCACGCCGCTCAGCGCAACGGACTTGGAGACCAAAATATTGGCAACGGGAGCCTCGACCTGCAGGCTCTCTACGGAATCACTGAATGCGACAGAATTGTCCTGGCTAGAAACTTCATCATCGTCAACTTCGAGATCTTCCTCGTCGCTGTATACGGTCAGGCTGTCGTCCCCCTCGCCCCCTGAGATTAGAACTGCGCTGCTTTCGGCCTCCTGGTTGATAGTGATTGCATCGCTCCCCGCTCCCCCCTCCACGCTCACGTTCTCAACCGTGCCGTTCAGATCCACATCGATCTGGTCATCCCCCTCAGTCCCTGCAATAGTCACATCCGATGAGTCGCTGATCTGGATGACCTCCCCGAAGATGAAGTTGCGTAAAGTGATGTTGAGCGAGTCGCTCACGCTGACCGAACCAGCCAGCGTGGAAGGGTAATTATCCGCAGCGCCCAGCAAGGTGAGATCACTCATCTCGTTGATGGAGACGTCTTCAGTGTAGATGCCGCCTTCGATATAGATGGTCTGGTCATCGGGGGTCAGGCCGCCGGAGACGGCCTCCAGCGCGTCCTGGATGGGGGTGGTTGAGACCTGGCAGTTGGCCGCTCCAGCGCAATCGCCACCTTCGGGCAGGAAGCTGTGTTTATCGCCGTTGATAAAGAAATAGGGATCAGGAACGACAGATTGAGGATTTACGATTGAGGATTTTTGATTGGTATCTTCAGGGGGGAGTTGGGACTCATTTGAAGGGGTTTCTGTAAATGCAGCTTCAGGGTTCTCGGTATCAGTGATTTCAACTTCATCAATTGAAGGCTCCTGGGAATCTTCGGGAATAGCACCCTCACCCTCTATGGGATCACCCTCAACGGTCGTCTGAGTTTCTACTGGGGTATCGGTTTCCGTCTCAACGTCGCTGATTTCGACCGAATCCGTCGTATCTGATAGGTCTGTTTCTGTATCTAGCCCTGTCTCTATCTCAGATCCCTCAGTTTCAGCATCAGCGTTTGGAGAGAGCTCTGCCTCGGCCGGGACCACTTCTGCGTTAAGGGTGGCATCTTCAGGGGTGGTTTCGGCTTGGGGAGTAGATTCCTTGGGTACCTCTGGCTCATCAGCCGCGTAGGCGACTTTGGCGAAGGGGCCAGTCAAAGCGAGCAATAATCCCAGGATGATGACAATACGAAAGATTTTACTGACGTAGTTGTATCCGCCAGATATAACCCCAAGATCGTTCGACTTGCGAACTAGAACCAAAGCACCCTCCTAATTTGTGCTTAGATGGATCAATTATACATTAATGTTATTGGGAAAGACAGAATACATGACGTAGCTCTCTAGGAATCGAAGGAGTAGCTTTCAAATCTGGGTTATAAACGTAAGGCGGGACAAAATGGCAAAATGATGTAGTAGCAGAA
>CAZUSV010000205.1:0-9812 GCA_964622645.1 uncultured Anaerolineales bacterium | reverse complement strand
GTCGCCAAAAAGCGGCTCCTCGCAATGACATCTTAAAACTTTAAGAAAGCCGTGAAAGAAACCGGGGGGAACTCCCGTGGTGCCGATTTCTAGAGGCCCAAGAAACCTATATGGACTTCTTGAAAACCCTGCACTTTTCGGATATTTCTCAAATCCCCCTGAAGGCGTATCAGGCAGCATCCAGTATCAGGATCCTATTCCCTGAAGGATCATCCAGATAGGTACCCTCTACCTGATCAACAAATTCGACGCCTGAATCTCTGATTCGCTCACGGAAACCTTTCTCACCTCGTCGCACACTGAACCATCGCAATCCTATCGCATCTTCAGGCGCAGCAGGGATACCAACGCCATTCCAGGTATTCACACCAACATGATGATGATAGCTATGCAGCGATAGGAAGGCAGCGGCACCACCATAGCGCTGCATGAGGTCAAAACCGAGCACAGCCCGGTAAAAGTTTTCTGTCTCGGCAATCTCGCTCACATGCAAGTGAATATGACCGAGAAATGAGCCTGAGGGAAGTTCGAACTTATTTGGGGAAGGTGCAGTTGCATTTTTTAGCAGATCATCAATATCCAGCGGTTCAGTCACCATTTGAAGTTGATCGTCCTGGAACGGCCATTCGCCATGAGGCCTATCCCGATAGATCTCGATACCATTCCCATCCGGATCTGGGAGATAGATGGCTTCGCTGACACCATGATCCGACAAGCCTTGGAGGGGTGTTCGATTTTCGATCAGCCACAACAACAACTGCGCCAAATCCCTGCGAGAAGGCAACAAAACCGCGAAGTGATACAGGCCCGCTGTGCCGCGGTACCGCTTTGCTGTGGGCTTCTCCACCAGGTTGAGAAAAGGCTTATCTGGAGAACCAAGGTTCGCAGTAGCGCCTTTTCGGTTATGAAGATGGAATCCTAAGCTATTTTGGTAGAAATCGAGCGAGCGCTCTAAATCGCTGATCGTGAGACTCACCGCATCGATGATTGGTTTTGTGTTCATACCTACAATAGAGTCGTCCCAGATTAGCTTTCTTACGAAACAAAGCAGGTTATTTTCAAACTTTGCGAGGTACTGCTATAGGAATTCTAGCCAAGTTTTCAGAGACAACTCTTCGGTCTGGATCCGGCGTCTCCTGACGTCGGGAGATAGAACCTCAGGATAAGCACTCATCAACGAAATCAGGAGATTTCGGACTCCAGATCCTCAGTTCAGGTCTGAACCTTCAACCGAAATAAATCACACCCAAGGGATTTAGCCAGAGTACAGATTAATCCTGGGGCGATTCATCCAATTCAGGGATCTCCTCATCCACTTCGATTTCCAGATCAAGATTCTCCAGGGCTCTGATCTCCCTATACGACAAGGTCCAGGAAGTTGAGATATAGGTCTCCTTCAAACCACTCAAGAAGGCCAGCGGCGCGATGATGAAAAGAATGAAAATCGGTACACCAGCCACCAATCCTGCCACCAGAGATTGTATATCTCCAGCAAAAATACTGGAGACTCCACCCACGGTGAGACCCATGACGCCGCCAATCAGAGCGGCGATGACCACAAGCAAGAACGCCACTGGGATCAAAGCGATCGAAAATCCCAGGCCAATGCCAATCAGGATCAGCCACATAATTACAGCGTCTTTGAAGTTAGCTCGCACGATCCTGTAGCCTTCTTTGATGGCATCGAAAACGCCAGATCCTTCTAAGATGCAGACACGGTAGAAGAAGCGTTTGAGCACGGACAGCGCTGCGGCAACGATGATCGCCAGGAAAACGACCACAAAGAAAAGACCTATCGCCGCAACAGTGCCAACAATGCTGGCGGCCGGGTTCTCTATCAGCCACAACAGCGCGGGCGAAAGCGCGATCAAGAACAGGATCACGAAAGCCAGGAACACAGGTACATCGATAACCAGATTTATCAGGAACACTTGCCAGGCTGAACGAGAGAAACCCTTCCGGAACCCTTGGCGGATTGAATATTTTGTATCGCTAGTTTCGTACTCATCAACAAGCTGAACGATGGCCGATTCGCTGACATATCGCAGGATGATGCCCAGGATGATCAGCAGGACAAGCACACAACCGGCGACGATAGCCAGCGTGACGACCGTCTGGCCAATTTCCTGGGGGATCACTTCATTGAATAGCTTATCAAGCTCGCGACCCATCTCGTCAAAGCCGTTTTGCATTTCTTCCCAACCTCTTTGAAACTCCTCGCCCCAATCATCACCAGGCTGAAATTGAATATCGCCACTCTCGGAGCCGGAACTGCTGCCATTGTTCTGCCACATTTGATCTGGGAAAGACGATGTTGTCAATGCCAGAATGATGCCAAATACCCACAGCACTTTGTAACTCCACAGGATGCTCCAGGCTCGGGTTAAGATCTCTTTGTGTTTCATTTTTGTACTCCTTCATGCGTCATCAAGACGCTTCATTTAACATTTGATTACCATTCGTCTTGCGAATCCACCAACTGGCTAACCAACTCCAATACAGCAGGCCAATCAAGAGCGTGAGGCCTACATTAAGAAAGAAACTCCACCCCAGGAGGCCTCTGCTTCCCAAGAGATTGGCACCGAATTGTCCCGCTCGGAGTATTCCCAGTCCCCCCAGGCTGGAAAGAACACTCGGTGTAGAGCCGCCTGATGGCAGCAAAGCCATAATTTGATCCGCGCCAGGGATGAAGCGCAATGCCAGGAAAACCAAATTGGAGACAACGAAAATCGTCTGAACCAGCGCCCATGATGCCAACAACCCAAATGGCACAGCGCGCCAGCCGCTCTCAGAAACCTTCTTCAAGAGCGGAACATTATTTTCGCGCGGCAAGCGCATTCCAACCTGTGCGACGAAGATCTCACTGGGGAGTAATCCCTCAACTGGGGGACTCTCCTGAAGCAACCCAGAGAGACTCCGGATTTCTTCCAATCGCGCTTTGCATTGAGCACAAGTTTCCAGGTGAGTTTCGACTTGTCGCAACCTGCGACCGCTCAACTCGCCGTCGTGATAGGCACTCAGCCATGAGGTCACATGTTCGTTCATGATATCTCCATTAGAGGCGCCAGACTTTCTCGCAGCAAATTGCGAGCATAGTTCAACCGAGACATAACAGTTCCCAAAGGGATTCCCAGCGTTTCGCTGATCTCACGATAACTGAGGCCCTCGTACTCCCGCAGTACCAGCACTGCTCTGCTAGCATCGGGCAACGCCCGGACAGCCTGCTGAACTCGTGCCGCTCGCTCGTTTTTTTCAAACCTTCCTTCTGGGCCAAGAGCATACGATCGGATCTGTATCTCATCGATATCAAGGCCATTCTTTTGCTTGCGAAGCACGTCGATCGCTGCGTTGGAGGCGATGCGGTAAAGCCAGTTGCGGAAAGCAGACTTGGGTTTGTAACCGTTAAGGTTCTGCCAGGCTCGGATGAAGGCCTCTTGCGCGACATCCTCGGCGACCTGGCTATCACCACACATTCGGTAAACCACATTGATCACACCTGCTCTATGCAGTCTTACAAGTTCGCTATAAGCATTGCGGTCGCCGCGCTGGGCACGGATGACCAGGTCGTGATCGTTCGATGCTGGAGTCAGGTGGTGGTTCACGCCGTCGGGGATCCTTTCCACCCTTATAACGTATCAATCTGAGATTTTATTCGGTAAACTGGAAATCTATGCCACAACAATACAATTTTTACCAGAACCCTTGGCTTTGTATAAGGCAGTATCGGCAGTATTGAGAAAGAGTGTTAAGTCTTGTATGTCCTGATCAAGCGAAGCTATTCCGATACTCACCGTCAAACTAATTGCATCTCCGTTAGTGGCCCTAAAGGGAGTATCGGCGATATGCGCCCGAATACGGTTTGCAGTCAGGTAAGCTGCTTGGGAGTCAGTTTCAGGCAGTATAACGGCGAATTCCTCTCCCCCATAGCGACCGATAACATCCTGCTGTCGGATGATATCCTTGCATCTTTGAGCCACAGCCTGCAATACCTGGTCCCCTACGGTATGACCATACTGATCATTTACTTGTTTGAAGTGATCCAGGTCGATCATCAATAATGACAGCGAACGCTCATAGCGCTGGGCGCGACCGAGTTCGTTTCTGGCGAGCTCGAAGAAATTGCGGCGATTATTCAATCCTGTCAAAACATCAGTCGTTGCTAGATAATGGGCTTCGGAATACAACTGGGCGTTATAGATCGACGCAGCAGCTGTGGTAGCAAAGGTAATCAAAGACGTCAGATCCATCTCGCTGAAAGCATTCAAAGAATAAGAGTGCAATACCAACACCCCAACCCCCCGATCCTCGAGAAGCAGCGGGGCAAGGATCGCCGAGCGAACCTGGAATTTCGATTCGTTTTCATGGGATCTCGGTCTTTCTAGTTCAAAATGAATATCGGGGACTAATATTGCTTCTTTGGTTTTGATGGCCTTATCAGCGTAACCTTGCTCATAAGCAACCGTATAGCCGTCTAATTCGTCCGAATTCGCCACATCAAAAATGCCCTCTCCTCGCAGCGCTTCTAATTTGAGCTGATTGGTTTCAGGATCGACAAGATAAATGGATCCATTATCGGCTGACTGGATGGCATTCATGGTTGCCTCGAGGACGCGCTCCAACAATTCATGCAGATCGCGCGTCATCACCAGCGCAGTCGTGGCGACATGCAGCGAAACCATTTGTCGAAAATGACGCCGACTATTTTGTAATTCTTCATCTACCTGAATTTGCAAGCGCTTGGTGTGCCAAAAGGCAAATTCAATCAATATCCCCGCCCCCACTGCGCCCAGCATTAGATCTACTATATTATCAAGGAAAGGTACACCACGAAATAAATAATATAATTCTATAGCTACTAGAAATAGAATCACCAAACCATAAACATTCCACTTCACACGATCTAATTTTTCCTGGGCAGACAGATGGCGATTTTTCATGTCTTCATATATTCATTTGGAGGAATGACAGGGAGAATGTCTCTTTAATTATAACCGGAATTTAACCATTTTTCAGGATGCACACGCGTGGGGCCACGGCTTTCTTAAAGTCGTGGTTCTGGCGACTGGAAGTCGCAGCAACGGCTGCAAAACCTGCCTTCGCAGGCTAGATTTCAGTCGCCGAAGGGCGACTTCGCAGATGTTTGTGCAGTTTTAACTGCCGTGCCGCTCCGAGCGCTTCTCCACAGTATTGTTGTCATTCCGCGGGAGCGTCTCTTTGCGACCAAGGAATCCCCCAGGCGTAACTTATCAGGGATTCCTCTTCACCCTGCAAAGAACGCAGAGCTCATCGGAATGACAAAATTCTGAACCCTGGAGATTGTGATCGTGTAAAATAGTCATGAACACATTCCCGAACGTCTCATCAACCCTGGGCCTGATCGGCTTACTGATTATGACTGCATCTTGCGCAACACAGCGATACAAACCCCGCCCGCCTGGCGTCTATGAAATCGAGCTAGACCCCTCACACAGGTATACGCTATCTATTCCAGAAGGGTACACGGGGAAGAACGCGCTGCCCCTGGTATTGGCACTGCACTATGGCGGACATGGCTCTCCGTTCTATGGAAAATTCATCCTGAGCAATATCGTCGAACCGGCATTGCGCGAATTGGGTGCCATCATCGTCTCCCCAGATTGCCCATCATCGGATTGGACTCAGCCCGATAGCGAATCCTTTGTAGTGGCACTGCTCGACCAGATCCAGGAGGAATACAATATCGACGCAGATAAAGTATTGCTCACCGGTTATAGCATGGGCGGAATGGGCGCCTGGCATTTTGCTGCCAGCTACCCGGAGCGTTTCTCTGCCGCAGTGGTGATGGCGGGTATGCCCCCGGAGAATGTCCTGGAAATCGAATGGGGGGTGCCCCTGTTTGTCATCCACGGGCGGGACGACGAGGTCTTGCCCATCGAACCCACAATCAGCGCAATCGAACAATTGCATGCCAAAGGAATGAATATTGAGTTCGAAATCTTGGAGGGGGTTACACATTTTGAAACTTATCGATTTGTGGATGAATTGAGATCGACAATTCCCTGGATAAAGGATAAATGGAAATAATTCTTATTTTGTGTCTGCTCAGCCACGAAACAGATTTCCCCAAAAAAGGGGGGTGCTCAGGGGATTCCCTTCTGGGCTGAGTAGTTACCTTATTTTCATATTATGCGAAGTTGCCAGCCTGGAGTCCGACGTCTCCTGACGTCGGGAGAGGGAGATCGCTTCATCAGTTAGCCCCTCTGCGATGGAAAAATACAATAGAGACCCCGCGTCGCAGGGTCTCTATTGTATTGGTTGCCCTCCTAAAGGCAGTACAGCGACTGTTATTCTGTGATGGGTAGATAGAGATTGAACTCCAGGTCCTCCAAAGAGTCAGAGGAGAAAGTTTGCTCTTCCAGCCATTGATGGTGGGCGTGCTTGTACTTGCTGCCTTCGCGCCATTTGACCAATTGCTGCCATACATCTCCGATCTTGTTCAGATCTTTGAAATGCGTCACCGCATATAGGCCGCCTTTAAAATGGACCACGCGCAGGTCGCCTTCGGGCATGACATCTTCATCAGCAGGAATCCACAGCTCGTAGCCATAATTAGGGCTGCCTTTGGAGGGGTTGGGGTTGTTGAAGCCGAAGGTCTGCGGGAGCTCCTTCTCTTCCCTCAAGCCCTTTTCCAGGGCAAAGGCCAGCATTTTCTCCCAGGCGATTGGCTCTGGCTGTTCACCATAACCGTAGGCAGAAATCATGCGCATCGGTGGCAGTTCAACGATCTTGACATCAATTTCACTCATTATTCATTCTCCTTTGTGGTGTACGTTTTTTGTACTGACAGAAACCTTCGGTTGCAAGGCTATCTTATCTCACTTACCCTGACATCCATTGTCAGGATTTTGTGGGCTGCGGGGAAATCCCCATAACGGTACTGCCCGATCTGCTGAGCTTTTTTCCCAGGCCGATCAAGCATGATCCTAACAGTCGACGAATGTTTGCCCTACCAAGCCTCGAGTTCATAGGGCGGATGCTTTCCTGCTCGATATTCTTGCGCTGATGTTGTAGAAGTTTATATCGGGCAATTGCGATTCTTTCATATGTAGCGTGCATAATACTCTCCTAATAATTCTCATCTTCCCAGTGATGGATGTATCATAGCACCAATATATGACAGCCTTTGTCAGTTATTTGCGGTAGAATAATCACAGATTTAGGGGTGAACGGGGGTGCGGAGCACCCCCGTTCACCCCTAAATCTAGAATATCTCCCAAGGAACAGGCTGATGCGTGCAGACAGATTACTCTCTCTCTTGATGATTTTACAAGCCCGAGGTGGATGCGTCAAAGCTGAAGATTTGGCAGAAGAACTCGAGGTTTCCGTGCGCACCATTTACCGCGATGCGATTGCTTTGAGTACTGCCGGTGTTCCGGTCTACAGCGAACGCGGGCCCGGGGGTGGCATCGCTTTGGTGGAGCGCTACCGCACCGACTTGACCGGTTTGAACAAGGATGAAGCGCGGGCGTTATTTATGCTCAGCATCCCTGCCCCTCTGGATGAGCTGGGGTTTGGGGATGAACTCAAAGCTGCCATGTACAAATTAGCCGCAGCCCTACCCTCGGCGCATCGTAGTGACGAGTCAAGCAGTCGCCAGCGTATCCACCTGGACTGGGTGCCCTGGTTCCACGAGCAAGAGTCTCAACCTCACCTGCAAACCATTCAGCAGGCAGTTTGGGAAGACAAGCTGCTCAATCTCAAATATCTCACCGAATCTGGGGGTTGGCTGGGCCCACTGGAAGCCGGCGTAGCCCCCTATGGATTGGTTGCCAAGGCAGGAGTATGGTATCTGGTTTGTGAGCGGGTTGGCCACATGGATGTGATCCGAATTTCCTGGGTGCAGGAGGCGCGCATACTGGAGCAAGGATTCTCGCGACCACAGGACTTCGATCTGAAATCCTTTTGGAAAAGTTGGCGAATTGATTATGAAACTCGCAGGCCCGATTATCCCGTCTGCGTGCGCCTCGACCCCATACTCCTGGACGATACTTACACTCCCTTTGGAGAAAGCCTGCAGGGTGAAATCGAGCAAGACCAGCCACCAGATCAAGATGGCTGGGTAATCATGACCCTTTCGTTTGAAACCTTCGAGAGTGCTCGCGCCAAGCTCTTAGCCTTAGGCGGCGCGGTGGAAGTGCTCGAGCCGCTGGCGCTCAGGATGAGTCTGGTGGATTATGCCAAACAAATCACCAAGAGGTATAATGAGTGAGCACACAATTTTTCAATATGTTTGTCCGTTTGCCATTTGTTTAGCTATAGTTGATCAATAAAAATTTTTGCAGCCCTTAAGCAAATTAATTGCCTTTTGTCGCTATCAATCTACTCATGAGGAAACATAACCTCTTTTTCTATAGCATAGGTATGGCGATGCTATTGGTGTCCATCCTGATTGGATTGACTACACCTGCCTTAGCAAGCCAGCCGACTCCCACGCCCAACGATATAGAACCCGCTCCTACAACTGTCTACAATCCTGCGGGGCTGAACCTCGGCGCAGGAAGTGGGTTCATTTCTTTGGATAATCCGATGATGGTCAGTGCCGATCAGGCAAACTGGCTAAAACCCGATGAAATCGTCATGGGCGTGGAGCAGAATGGGGAAGCCCACGCATTTCCAATTTCACAAATGGCGTACCATCACATTGCCAATACGGTCATAGGCGGTGAGCCTTACCTGGTGACTTATTGAGTGGTTTGCTCCAGTGGGGTTGGTTTCAATCCCAAAGTCGAGGACACGCTCTACACATTTGATGTGGCTGGTTTATATAACGGTCTTTTCGTAATGAGCGACCGCCAAACAGGCTCGGTCTGGACTCACTATGACGGATCGATTCTAATAGGACCTCTGGCGAATAGCGGAATTCGCTTAGAGATACAACCCATCGTGCACACCACCTGGGCTGAATGGTCAAAGCTTCATCCAGATTCCGTGGTGTTGGACTGGTACCCTGAATTTGCTGACCAATACCGGGAAACCAGCCCTGGTCAGGGGGGGTTAGGCAGGATGTTCCAAGAGACATTACTCAATGCCGATGAGAGGCTACCGCAGAACGAAATGGTCCTGGGTGTCAACCTAGGCACAGAATATCGGGCTTATGTCCTAGCGGATTTCCCCCCAGGATGGACCGTGATCAACGATACGATCAGTGATTTCCCGGTTGTGGTCTTCATCGATAGCGAGGCAGACTTTGGATTGGCCTTCCTGGCGACTGTTGGCGATCAAGAATTGAGTTTCACCGCTGATGGCCAATCTATTCTTGACCATCAAGGAAATTCCTGGAATGTGAGCGGAAGGTCAATATCTGGCCCGCTGGAAGGGACACAACTCACCTTTGTAACTTCATTTGTAAGCGAATGGTACGGCTGGGCAGCCTATCATCCAGAAACAACAATTTACGGGGAGTAAATACATTCTGAATTTACTGATCGGGATGTGTCATGTTCATTATTGTTCTGCTAAAGCCTGCTGATAGGTCTTCCAGCCCGGGCACCAGCCGGTGTGCCATTTCCAAATGCGTGCCATGAGAGATTTAGGATTCTCTTCGGCTTTCTTGCGCAGTCCGCAGGTTGCGCAGGACATTTCTTCGGGGTTCTTTTTTTCGGGGGTATTCTCATTCATAGCGTTCTCCAATAGAGTAGATGTTGAGATTTAATGCCAGCTATTTGGTATTGGATATTGGATATTTAGCCCTAACACATTACCTGATATCTAATATCCAATCTAGCCACCTATCACTTTCATAGATAGGGTTTGAAATGTAGCTTTATGGGATG
>CAZUSV010000204.1:0-9813 GCA_964622645.1 uncultured Anaerolineales bacterium | reverse complement strand
TTCAGACCTCATCCCAGTTTTTACTGGGTTTGGTTATCGTTGTCTAAAGTCCAACTCTAAGGATAAGCAACCATCCCTGAGTGATTGATCGCTGTGTCAATGGAGATATGCGAACATCGTACCAACGACCGTCTCTATCTTGGATATTCCTTAATTCAGAAGGTGAAACAGTCTTCTCCCGAAAGCGGGATTCAAGATAGGGCCATTTTGCCAACACCTGGTGAGCTTTTTTTCCAATTACCTCATGATCACTTCCCAGGAGCATTTTTGCTGCAGGGTTGAGATCGCCGATCAAAAGTTGGTGATCGATGTATATCACCGCTTCTGATAATAAATCTACAAGCTGATCTCGCGCAACAGGCTTGGATCTACGTTTCCAAGCCAAGAAACTAACTGCCCCCACTACACAGCCTGTACCGAGCAGTATGATCAAAAAAACGTTTATGTGCCAGGCTGTCATATATGTTTATTCGTTTCTTGGGTTTGCCATAAGGCGCTGGAGAATAATTTCATAGGTAGAATTAATCCAATATTAAACCGCAAATTGTTATAATATTCCAGGTTGATTGAAATAGTACAATTATCTCGATCAGCGATTAGCATGAGTTTATCTTTGGAGATAAGATGCTTAATTGGGTAAATTTGGGAGAGCGATTTTCTCGGGTTGCACAGGTCATACCTGACGAGCTAAGCAGTGCTGACGTTTACACATTGCTCAAGTTAAGCCTCTTGGAAGATTTATGTCAAGATACCGCACGCGATATTTGGGAAGGCAGACTGTTGGATGGTGATATTACCAGTATCGCAACGATAAATCCCGATACCAATTTAGAAGGCAGAATCTCTGCTAAAGCTTTTGGAATCCTGGCTGGTTTGCCATTAGCGGAGATAATATTTAAACTTGTCGATCCTGGAATCAAATTCAGAGCTCATAAGTTTGAAGGGGCGGTAGTAGAAGATGGCGATCTTCTTGCTTCTGTATCTGGAGCTGGCCCTTCATTGTTGGCTGCGGAACGTGTGGCGTTGAATTTCCTGGGGCGCATGTCAGGAGTGGCTTCATTAACTCGGAAATATGTCGACGCGGTCGCCGGGACTGAGGCGGTGATCCTGGATACCCGCAAAACTGCCCCTGGTTGGCGCCGACTAGATAAATATGCCGTGCGCATTGGCGGTGGCCAGAACCACCGCCTGGGATTGTACGATATGGTTTTGATCAAAGACAATCATATCGCTGGTGCAGGCGGCATTACCAACGCTGTTGAAAGCGTGCGTAAAGAGTATGGTAGGCAATATCCCATTGAGGTCGAGGTAAAAGATTTAGGAGAACTGGAAGAGGCGTTGTCGCTCGATCTTGATCGGATTATGCTTGACAATATGTCTCTGGAAATGATGGAGCAGGCAGTTGCGATCAGTGCTGGCAGAGTGCCATTAGAGGCCTCAGGGAATGTGTCGTTGGAGACGGTACGCGCAATTGCTGAAACTGGTGTTGACTTTATATCTGTAGGTGCACTGACCCATTCGGTGCAGGTTTTTGATGTCAGTATGCGATTAGCGGAGAGATAGGATGACTTTTGAAACGTTTTTAGATCAAATGAAGGTTAAACTCAGCCATGTAGTGCCTGAGCCTGAGATCTATATAAAGGCAGAGCTGGCCTGGGAGATCAACAAACTCAAAGAAGAGAAGAACGCCGTGATCCTGGGCCATAATTACATGGAGCCAGCATTGTTTCACTCCATCCCAGATTATGTGGGTGACTCGCTGGGATTGAGCCGCATCGCCGCTCAAACAGACAAAGATATCATTGTTTTCTGTGGAGTGCGCTTTATGGCGGAGACGGCCAAGATCCTCAATCCGGGGAAGACGGTTCTGTTACCCGCCAAAAAGGCAGGTTGCTCACTGGCTTCCAGTATCAGCGCCGAGGATGTCCACAATCTCCGGGCTCAATTCCCAGGAGTTCCGGTGGTGACCTATGTCAATACCTATGCAGATGTCAAAGCCGAGAGTGATGTGTGTTGTACCTCGGGAAATGCCAGGGCGGTAGTCGAATCTCTGGGATCAGATACGGTCATCTTTTTGCCGGATGAGTATCTGGCTGGTAATGTCGCCAAGGAGACGGGCAAGCACATTATATTCCCTTCCAAGATGAAACCTGGCTCTGACCCCAATCTAGATTACCAGATGATCGGCTGGCACGGGCGCTGCGAAGTTCATGAACAGTTCACCGTGCAGGATATCGTAGATATCCGCGCCGAGTATCCCGAAGTCATTATCCTGGCGCACCCGGAATGTAGCCCAGAAGTTGTCGCCGCTTCGGATTATTCGGCCAGTACGACGGCAATGATCCGCTATGTAGAAGAGACAGCAGCCCCTCAATATTTGTTGCTGACGGAATGCGCCATGGGTGACAATATCACCGCGGCTAATCCCGAAAAGGATATGCTGCGCCTGTGCCGGGTGCGCTGTCCACACATGAACGAGATCACTATGGAAGACACTCTGACAGCGTTACAAAAGAACCAGTATGTCATCGATATCCCGGAGGATATTCGCAACAGAGCTGCTCGTGCGGTTGAACGTATGATCGAGATAGGGTAGGGGGATAGGATGTGGGGTGCACTTTTGCGGAAGTGCACCCCACATCCTATCGCAGGATAACTAGTATATGCAAACAGATGTGTTAATCATTGGTAGTGGAATAGCTGGAGCAACTGCGGCTTTAAGGTTGGCAACGGATCGTCAACGAAAGATCACTGTCCTCACGCGAGCTGAGCAGCCGGTAGAATCTAACTCGCTTTATGCTCAAGGGGGAATCGTCGGTTGTGGCTATGATGATTCCCCGGCATTATTGAAGGATGATGTGCTAAAAGCTGGGCATGGGGTTTGCAACCCTGAGGCAGTCGAGGTGCTTGCCGAAGAAGGCCCGGACTTGATCAGAGAGATGCTTATCGAAAGGGCAGGAGTGACCTTCGACAGCGACGGGAAAAATGAACTGATCTATGGTCTTGAAGCCGCCCATTCCAGGCGTCGCATCTTGCATGTTGGTGATATGACTGGCCGAGCCATCATGGAGGGTCTTATCCAAGAGCTAAGTGAACAACCCAATGTCGAAATCCTCAGCGGGCATACTGCGGTTGACCTGTTGACTTTCCCCCATCATGCGCTTGATCTGTTGGCTGTCTATCAGCCCCTCTCCTGTCATGGAGCGTATATTTTCGATCAGGCTACTCGCAAGGTCAAGCCCATTCTGGCTGAATATACCATTTTGGCGACGGGGGGACTGGGACAAATATTCTTGAATACCAGCAATCCCCTGGGGTCGCGCGGGGATGGATTGGCGATGGCCTATCGCGCCGGGGCGCGCGTGGTCAATGCCGAATACATTCAATTCCACCCAACGGCTTTCCATATGCCAGGTGCGACGAAATTCTTGATCAGCGAGGCTGTGCGTGGTGAAGGGGGCGTGCTGCTGACGCCCAAGGGGGAAACCTTTATGGATCGTCATGCTCCCCAATGGAAGGACCTGGCCCCGCGCGATGTGGTGGCGCGCGCCATCTATTGGGAGATGCTAGAAAATGACTATCATTATGTACTCCTAGATATCGCTTCCCGAATGCAGCCTGACGCCATCCGAGAACGCTTTCCCCAGATCTATGCTCGCTGCCTGGATATGGATATTGATATCACTCAGCGCCCTATTCCGGTGGTCCCAGCGGCGCACTATCTTTGTGGTGGGGTATTGGTGGATACCTGGGGGCAGAGTTCCATCCCTGGGCTGTATGCGGTTGGAGAAGTCTCATGCACAGGAGTGCACGGTGCCAACCGTCTGGCCAGCACATCGCTTTTGGAAGGTTTAGTATGGGGCGACCGGGCTGCCCGCAATATTCAGGCTCAAATTTCTGGGGATCTCGTCACTGAAAGTGAAGTCCCCCCCTGGGATGATTCGAATTTGATCTATGACACTGATCCCACCTTGATGCAAGGCGATATGCAGACCATCCGCAATATCATGTGGCATTATGTGGGCCTGGTGCGCAGTGAATACCGTCTCAATCGTGCTCTGCGGGAATTGCGTCATCTCTGGTTGGAGATCGAAGATTTCTATCGCAAGACCTGTCTTTCTGATAGCCTGATCGGCCTGCGCAACAGCGTCCAGGCAGCGATGATCGTGGCGCGCGCTGCCCGGCAGAATCCCATCAGCCGGGGCAACCACTATCGAGAGGATGGGCTTACCAGTAATGGCGCCCACGCTCCCGATGATCAGAATTTAAAGTTGAGTGGGGTTGGGTGATACGACCACGGACGGCGGACGACTGACTGCGGCTGTTGTCCGCTGTCTGTCGTCTTCATATCCAATCGAATGTACGCGTAACAGCCTTTTTCCAACCAGAATACAATCTGTCTTGCACCTCGGCACCCATCACCGGCTGCCAGGTTTTATCCACCTGCCAGTTGGCGCGCAGGTCTTCGGCGCTATCCCAGAAGCCGACAGCTAACCCCGCCGCATAAGCCGCGCCCAAAGCGGTTGTCTCTGCAACCTGCGGGCGCACGACCGGAACACCCAGAATATCAGCCTGGAACTGCATCAACAATTCGTTGGCCACCATACCGCCATCGACTTTGAGTGCTTGTAACTCGACGCCCGAATCTTGCTGCATGGCATCCAGTACTTCTCGGGTTTGGTAAGCGGAGGCTTCCAGGGTAGCGCGGGCGATATGAGCCTTATTGATATAACGTGTCATCCCCACGATGGCGCCGCGCGCATCTGAACGCCAGTAAGGGGCGAACAAACCTGAAAACGCGGGGACGAAATATATCCCGCCGTTATCTTCGACCATATTTGCCAGCTCTTCGATCTCAGGGGCGCTTTTGATGATGCCTAAGTTATCACGTAGCCACTGCACCAGTGCACCGGTGATCGCAATAGATCCTTCCAGGGCATAGACCGCTGGCTGGTCACCGAATTTGTACCCCATTGTGGTCAGCAAACCACTCTTCGAAGGGATGATCTCCGTGCCGGTGTTGAGCAGCATAAAACAGCCGGTGCCATAAGTGTTCTTGGCCTCACCCGGGCTGAAACAGGTTTGTCCGACCAGGGCAGCTTGTTGGTCGCCTAAGTCCCCGCACACTGGGATAGGTGCTCCGAAGGGGCCCTCAGGGTCGGTAGCACCCCAGGTTTCAGGATCGCTGGAGGGTACGATTTTAGGCAGCATCGTATGCGGGATTCCCAGAATCTCCAATATTTCATCGTCCCAATCCAGGGTTTCCAAATTCATTAAGAGAGTTCGGCTGGCGTTAGTGACATCCGTGACATGCGCGCCGGTCAGATTCCAGATCATCCAGGTGTCGATATTGCCAAAAATGGCCTCGCCGCTTTCTGCTGCAGCACGCAAACCTGCTACATTGTCCAGCATCCACTTGATTTTGGGGCCGGAAAAATACGTGGCCAATGGCAAGCCAGTTTGCGGCCGGAAGCGATCTTGTCCGCCACTTGCAGCGAGCTCGTCACAAATATCTTTCGTGCGCGTATCTTGCCAGACGATGGCGTTGTAGTAGGGTTTCCCTGTGTGTCTATCCCAAACCAGTGTGGTCTCACGCTGATTGGTGATCCCCACAGCACCGATTTGGGTCGCATCGATACCCGCAATCTTGATTGCTCCCCGAATTACATCCTGGGTACGTGCCCAAATTTCTAAGGCGTCATGTTCGACCCAACCTGGTTGGGGATAGATTTGCTCATGTTCCTTCTGATCGACGCTGACAACCTCTCCGGAGTGATTGAAGAGCATGCAGCGCGTGCTGGTGGTGCCTTGGTCAATGGCGGCGATATATTTCATAGAATGATATTCCTTTCGTGGAGTAGGAAGTAAGGGAGTATGGATTAGGAAGCCCCTTACTTCTTACTCCCTACTCCCTACTATCTTGAACTAATTTTATTATTGAGAAAGTGTTTAGAAGTGCCTTAGGCACGAAGGATGAGCGGGTAGCAAATTCCTGATCTTTTCCCTCCTCGGGGTTGCGTTCTGAGCAATGCGCATTTGCACCATATGGCCCTAAGCCATCTATTGTTGGGATGGTGTGCCACAGGTTGTTGCCATCGCTCAGACCACCGCGCTCTTCTCGAATTACGGAGAAGCCCAATGGCTCGGCGGCTTGCTGCCAAATTTTGAACAGTTTTTCGGTCCCCGGGTTGGATGGCCAGGGCGCAGATTGGGCATTCAATTCGATGCTGATTTTACATTCATAGTTGTCATTGGCATTGGATATTTTCTCATCATCCTGTAAAGCCAGGATGCTTTGCACGCCGAAATCAAACACCTCAGGATCGAAAGTGCGCATTTCGACCTCGGCCTCAGCCAGATGGGGGACGCGGTTGACAACGCTGCCACCTCTAACCGTGCCGACGTTGAAGGTCAGATGTTTCTCGTAGTCAGTGAGCGCAGCGATCTGTTGTATAGTATGCGCCATCTGCACAATGGCATTGGCTCCCTCTGGGTGGTTCGATCCAGCATGAGCACCTTTGCCCTCAGTTATCACTTTGTATGTTGCCCTACCTTTTCGGGCGGTTACGACCTGAAATGTATTATCGCCACGTACACCAGCTTCGAAGACCAACGCTGCGATAGCATCCTTGGTGAGTTTTTCGATACACAGCTCACCGAAATCGTCAGAAAGCCTCTCCTCGGCGGCATTGATCAAGATGAACCAGTTGATCTCATCAAGAATCTCCGGAGCGAAGGTTCTCAGTGCGTCCATCACCATATAGATGATCGTCGTACCCCCTTTGATGTCATTCGTGCCGGGGCCATAAATGCGGTCTCCTTCTTCGCGCCAGTGAAAATCGTTGGCAGCCTCTTCATCGGGTGGGAATACGGTGTCCAGGTGGGAGATCATCCCGATTCTCAGGTCGGATTTCCCCGGCCGAGTCATGACCAGATGTTTACCGAACTCAGGATTCTTTGCTTGCACGTGTTGAGCCTGGAATCCCAAGGGAGCAAAGGCCTCAGCAGTCAGTTTTGCCAATTTATTAACGCCTGCTGGGTTGCCGGTGAAGCTGTTGATCTCGACCATGCTTTTGAGTAGATCAAGGTATTGGGGTAGATGTTCTTCGAGATACGATTGAATTTCTTGGGGGTCAGGCATTATTCCTCCGGATACGATAGATTTATAGACTGGTGCGAGCTAGAAATTGCAGAGTCACTTCGCTGACTTTATCGAGCTCATGATCGAGGATGACAACGTGAGATGATTTTTCCATCCAATGGATTTCCTTTACCGTGGAGCGAACTTGACCGGCAATCTTGTCTGGAATTTCAGAGGGTACGCGTTGGTCAAGAGTTCCTTGCACAATCAGCAGGGGACGACGGATCTTGGGAAGCCGTCGCCAAACCTTGCGACCCAAACGCAGCAATTGTATCGTACCCTTCAAGGGGTTTTCCCAGTACCCTTGCCAGGGCAAGCCATCATCCTCGAGACCCTTGGGCACAGAGGTGATAAAGGGAGCAGAGACGTAGAGCTTGAGTTTGTCTTGCCAGGTCAGCGATAAATCCATCGCCGGGGCATACGCCATGCATCCGCAGATTTCGGGATACTCGCTGACTAAATAGAGTGCTAACAACGCTCCCGCAGATTCCCCTCCAACGAAGACACAGTTGCAGCGAGAACTTATCTCTCGATAAGCTTCCTGGGTAGTGTTCAGCCAGTCTTTCCAGGTGTAGCGGTTGGCATCTGCGGGAGTTGTTCGGTGCCCGGGGAGCAGGGGACCAGAAACAGTGTAGCCTTTGGCATGCAGGCGCTCAGCCAACGGACGGACTTCTGCAGTTGTGGCGGTAAAGCCATGCATCAGCAGGACACCAACGGGGCCTGCTTGCCAATAGAAAGACTCTCCTGGGAGGTGGGGGTTCTTTAGGTGAAGGTTTTCTGTCATATGAAGATATTTAGGAACGCGGTTCCTTAAAGGAACCGCGTTCCTGTGAATCCTGTGATTGACGTTTATGCAGACGCGCTAACCTATGCTCTAACTCAGGCAGCCATTGAGCGCGCTCGAGATCAGGGTATTCAGGCGGGGATACGATTGCAAGCGCATCTTTCGTCCAGCGTTCTGCTTCGGCAAAGTCGCGCTGTTTGTGTTCGTAGAACTTGGCCAGTTCTATGTGCGCATAGATCTGCCCATTTCCGGCGGCCTGCTCCCACAGCTTGATGGCTTCATCGATATCGGCGCGTTTCTTGTGCAAAAACGATAATTGCTGCAAGGCTTTCCAATAGGCTTCCTGATGGACATCATCGAGAATCAGGCCGTGATGGTAGATTTCGGCAGCTTTATCCAGATAGCCCAAATCAGCGTAGAGCTTGCCGATGGCGATTAAGTCTAACCCGAATTCTACACTTCCGCTCAGAGGGTCAGCCAGCAGCATGGAGATGTGATTCAGCAGGGCTGCCAGGGATACCACATCCATCTCGTTGTGGTAGAAAACCCCCAGCAGAGGCCGGGCATCGCCGGTATGCAAGTAATCGAAGTAAAGGTCAGCCACCATCCAGCCAGGCACATCCTGTTGGGAGCGGACGGCGCCCAAGATCTTGGCTTCCAGGTCTCCTAAGGCGCGACTGGGTAGGCGAGCGCGCCACAGTCGTCGTGCCAGGTGCAAGAGGTCAAGGTGTGGGGCATCTTTGAGTGGCGGTGGCCAGCCGTTGATGATGAAGCGGTTGTTGAGCATGGGCATATCGAATGATTTGCCGTTGAAACTGACGATGGCTTCGCAGGGGGCAATAAATTTCTCGAAGGCCGCTAATTGGGATATCTCTTCAGCGGGATCGCGCAAGAAGAATTGAGCCAGGCGGAACTCTTCCCCCTCGAAGCGGCCTGCTCCGATCATGAAAGTGTACGTCCCCGTACCCCCAGCCAGCCCTGTGGTTTCCGTATCGAGGAAGACAAATTGCTCCAGCTCAAAATCAACAAGTTGAGGCTCATTGGCCCAGGCGGCAATGATTTCTCGTGGTGACTCGCCTCTCAGGGGTACGTTGCCCTGCTGGTAGTCAGCCTGATAGCGCGCCTCGACGACGAAAGTCTCCCCATGAGGGGTGGATTGCCATTCTCCAGCCAGCACTCCCTCGATGGGATAATCGCCCTGTCGAGGGGCGTCTTTTGGAATGAGTTCTTTTACACCCAGGTCAACACCCAGGGATTTGAGTTTGTCGGCGAGGGAAGGCATAATCTGATTGGATATTCAATCAGCCTATTGGCTGTTCTGTATTGGATTTAGGTTCACGAACAAGGTTCCTGATAGGAACCTTGTTCGTTATGTTGAGTTGTTAGTATAACCCCATAAGAGTTATAGGGCAATTCTGCAATTGTGTGAACTGCGTACAGATCTTAGTACTGAAGGAATAATAGTAATAAAAAGCAATTAATATGATATAATTAAGCAATATTACAAAGATTCGATTCAATGGTACTAAAGGAATAAATGTCCCAACTATCGCTTCAGTTTGGAATCTCATATCACATCTACAACCGCGGTAATAATGGGGAGAATATATTTGTCGAAGAGCGGAATTACAGTTATTTCCTGCGATTATACGCAAAGTATATTGCCCCCATTGCCGATACCTTTGCATATTGTTTACTCAGGAATCATTTTCATATCTTATTGCGCGTTAAGCAATTCGATACCATTATGGACGAACACGGTTCCTTCAAGGAACCGTGTTCGTTAGATATCAAATGGCTCAGCCAACAATTTGCTACCTTTTTTGGAACTTATGTATTGGGCAGCGACATCTTGAACAACTTACGAATGATAGTATCATAGCGGAAT